>CAJOJP010000032.1 GCA_905234915.1 Candidatus Gastranaerophilales bacterium | reverse complement strand
ACTCGCCATCCGAGCGGCTTTGGGTTGAAGCTAGCAAAGTAGAATACGTAGCAGCAGCTTTGAAGATTTTTTCTTAAAACTGAATTTTTAAATATTTATTTCTCTGTCAAAGATATAATTATTAGTTTTACAAGTTTTATGCACCAAAATATACTTTTCGTTGTATATCTACTTGTACAAGCTATTGTTTTTGCTAATTTTTACTTGTAAACTTAAATAAAGGATAATAAAATATTATCAAGGAGTTCCAATGGCAATAGCATATTTATGTTTAGGTTCTAATTCAGGTGATAAAATAGGTAATATTCAGCAGTCAGTCAGGTTATTGACTTCTACGGGAATGGTCACGGTTGTGAGAACATCTGCTTTATATGAAACCGAACCGTGGGGAAATAAAGAACTTGATTGGTTCGTTAATGGCGTAATAGAGGTTAAAACCAAACTTTCTCCCCATGAACTTCTTGATTTATGTAAAAATACCGAACGGCAAATGGGCAGAGTATCTTCATTATCTGAAAAATATGAAGCAAGAATAATAGATATAGATATTCTTTTTTATGGTGATTTAATAATTGATGAACCTGATTTAAAAATTCCGCATGAGCATCTGCATGAAAGAGCTTTTGCCATTGTTCCGCTATTAGAATTAATTCCTGATTATGAACACCCTAAGTATAAAAAATCTCTTTTACAACTGCATGAAGATTTAGAAACAGTAGATGACGTATTTTTGTATGGAACAAGAGTCGATATATAAAAATATTGCTGTTATAGGACTTGGAGCTTCAGGCGGATTATTTTGTATCTTAGCAGCTAAAAATCCGTATAATATGATAACCGCATTTGACGAAAAAGAGCCGTTTTCTACACTTCTTCCCACCGGCGGCGGAAGATGCAATATTACATATAATGAAAATGATGTAAAAGAATTTGTAAAAAATTATCCGCGCGGTGAAAAATTTTTACTTTCTGTTTTTTCTCGCATGCCCCAAGACAAAACGATAAAATTATTCGACGATTTGGGCATAAAAACTTACGTTCAAAAAGATAATAGAGTATTTCCCATTTCGGACAGCAGTGAGAAAACAATTGAAATTCTAAAAACACATCTTAAAACCTCAAAATTTAAGCATATAAAAGAAAAAGTGATTTCCATTTCAAAAAAATCCGAAAAATTTGAAATAAAAACAACTTTACATTCTTATAAGTTTGACAACGTTATTATTTCCGCAGGCGCAAAAGGAATGGAAATAGCAAAAGCTCTAGGACATAACATAATAGAACCAAGACCTTCACTTACCTCCTTAAACATAAAAGAAAAAGAATTTTACACTCTTAGCGGCATCGGTTTTAAAAATGTACAAATTAATGCAAAATTTGAAAAACACAAATATTCGGCTTTCGGAGATATTTTATTTACACATAAATCAATATCGGGACCTGCTGTGTTTAAAATTTCTTCATTAAGTGCTTATGATGATTTTTCTCCTTTTAATCCGCTTGAAATAAATATTAAATTATATGATTATTCGCCCGATTATATTGAACAGGAATTGAAAAATAATCTAAAAAAATCAATTAAAAATGTTTATTCTAAGTTTGCTCCCGAAAATTTTATTGTCTGTATATTAAATAGAAATAATATAGACGGAAATAAGCAGGCTGCTCAGATAAAAAAAACAGAAAAAGAATTTATTTTTAAATCACTTACTGAATTAAAATTACACGTTGATGAAAGAATAAAAAATTCTCAAATTGTTACGGCAGGCGGGGTTGATTTAAATGAAATTAATCCAAAAACAATGGAATCAAAACTAGTACCTAATTTGTTTTTTACGGGTGAAATTCTTAATATTGATGGATTTACCGGCGGTTTTAATCTTCAAAACTGCTGGTCAACTGCTTATATCTGTAGTTTGAATTTTTAATATCATCTTTTATAAAGTTTTATTACTTTATAATAAATAAACTATCAATTTTTTTTATGTTTGTGTTTTTTGAGGTGAAGGAAGGAAGCTATACTTTAATAATTTTAAATTATTAAAGAAGAAAGGTGTGTATATGTTAAATTTAGTAAATAGTTTTTTGGGGTATGGTACTTATAATCCGAAAATAAAATCATTACAAGTGCAACAGCCGGTTTCTACCCCCCCCCCGAAACGATTTTACAGATGATATGACCAATTTAAAAAATAAAAAGTGTTTATTTGAAACAATTGAAAAACTAAAAAATTCAGATAAAAATTTATCTGTTGCAATGATTGATATGGATAATTTTAAATCAATCAACGAATTATTTAACCACGCAACAGGTGATGAGTTTATAAAACAAATAGGAGAAACTATTAGAAAAAGTAATTTAGATGCATACAGATTCGGCGGTGATGAATTTATTGTTTTATTTTCTCAAAACGAATCCCGACAAACTCAAGAGGAGGCTATTAATAATCTTTTAAAAAATATTAATAAAAATTTAAATGCTAATAAAATAAAAGATGTTTATGAACAAACAGCACAGAAAAAAATTGATATGTATTCTAAATCAGATGAAAAAATAAAAAATTTGCAAAAAAATAAATGCGGACAGGAAATTCTGCTTGATTTCAAAAAAAATTGCAAAACTGATGCAGCAAAAAATGATGATTATTTATTCTATAAACTTGATACATTTAGTGATTCAATCAGAGCTTCATATAAAAATTTATTGGATGAAAGTATTCAAAATGAAAAAGTTGATAGTGACAAAAAAATGCTAAAGGAAATGAAATTAAAAATTAATTCCTTTGGCGGGTTAAAAAATAAAGAAGTAAAATTATTAGATGAATATTTGATTGATAAATATGATAAAACAGCAAATATATCAAGAATTAAATCCTGGCAGAAGGATTTTGTAAAGCACGGCGGTTTTTGTGCAACCTGCGGTATTGCATCATTTGACAAAAATTATATAAAAAATAAAACTACAGCTGAGCTGCTTGGTGAAACAAGCGAAATTCTTCAAAACGGTAAAGATGAAACAAAAGGTAAATGCTATTATAAGGAAATAAATTCTAATTTGGAAGCACCTAGTTTTAAAGGTCTTTTAAATACTAAAGTAATTCCGATTGCTCAATATAGAAACAATTCTGAGCTGTATAATAATTTTTCGGGAAGAAATTTAAAAATGATTGGTTAACTTAAAAATTTCGCCGATTTGTATAAAACCGGCGAAATTTTAATATTTTTAATTATGCTTTTTATGCATTTAATTTAATATATTGAGCATTTTTTATACCGTCTATTTTATTAATTTTCTGCATGGTAAGGTCATCAACATCTCTGTCCGTAGTGATAATCATAATAGAAACATTATCTTTTTTATTAGATTTTTGAACAACCTGCATTCTGTTAATATTTATATTATTTTCACCGATTACAGCAGCAACCTTTGCAACCATTGATGGTTTGTTTTCGTGAGGTATCATCAGCATGTGTTTTTCAGCTTCAATACTCATATTATAATCATTTATTCTTACTATTCTGGGCATATTTTGAGCAATTAATGCTCCCGTAGCAATATTTTCTCCCGAATCCGTTACCAGTTTTACGGATATAGACCCGATAAAAGTACAATCCTTTTCAGTTTTTGAAGTAACCGTATCAATACCTCTTTTCTTTGCAATCAGAGGAGCATTTACAAAGTTAACACCTTCTCCTGTAGAAGAAAATATACCTTTTTGTACTGCAACTTCAAGCGGCGCAATATTTAAATTTGCAAGATTTCCATTTACACTTATTTTTATTGCTTTTAAATTACCTGTTGATAATTGCTGCACCAACTGACCCAAATTTTCGGATAATTTCATATAATCTTTAACCGGTTCAAGAATATCAGATTTTAGTGCAGGAATATTAATGGCTGCTTTAGCACTTCCGCCTGATAAAACATCTCTGATTTGTTCAGCTACATCTATGGCAACATTGAATTGTGCTTCAGCAGTGCTTGCACCTAAATGAGGTGTTATTATAATATTGCCCTCACATTTATATAACGGTGAAGCAGTAATATCAGGTTCTGTTTCAAATACGTCAATGGCTGCCGATTGTACCTGACCTGCTTCAACAGCTTCTTTTAGAGCTGCTTCATCAATTATACCGCCCCTTGCACAATTGATAATTCGTACACCTTTTTTCATTCTGTTAAGTGTATTTCTGTTTATCAAATATGTTGTTTCTTTTGTTTTTGGTGTATGAATTGTAATATAATCACAAATTCCCCAAAATTCATCCAAACTCTTAATATATTTTGCACCGATTTTTTCAACTGCCTCCTGTGAAGTATAAGGGTCAGATACAACAACTTTCATTCCGAGCGCAATTGCAACATCTGCAACGTGGTGTCCGATTTTACCAAATCCTATAATTCCGAGCGTTTTGCCAAATACTTCAACTCCGGTAAATTTTGAACGTTCCCATTTTCCTTCTTTTGTTGATTTAACTGCGGCAGGAATATTTCTTGACATAGCAAGCATTAATGCAATAGTATGTTCGGCAGCGGCATTTGTATTACCGTCAGGTGAATTTACAACAATAATACCGTTTTGAGTTGCCGCTTCAACATCAATATTATCAACACCGACACCTGCTCGACCTACTATTTTTAATTTTTTACCTGCTTCTAGTATTTTTTTTGTAACTTTTGTCTGGCTTCTAACCATTAAAGCATCAAAATCTTTTATTTTTTCGGCAAGCTCATCCTCCGGTAATGTCGGAATAAATTCTACCTCTGCAACACCTTCAAGAACTTTTCCTGCCGCTTCATTTATTTTATCAGTAATTAAAACTTTCATTTTTCCGTTCCTTATTTGTTTAATTCTTTAATAAGAGCCGCAATACCTGCTCCAAGCTCAAACTTATATCCAAGTTTATAAAGAGCAGCTTCTAATGCACCAACTGCCGTTATAACATCACGTTCCGAAACGTAACCTAATGTTCCCATTCTGAATATTTTATCTTTTAATTCATTTTGACCGTTTGCTACTTCAATATCGTAATCTTTCTTTAATACTTTCCTTATATCGGGAACACTTATGCCCTCCGGAGGAAGAATTGCCGTAATTGAATTACTTGCATATTTTTCATCAGTAACAAATAATTTTAACCCGAGAGCCTTTATTGCTACTCTTAAAGCACTTGCGATTTTTGTATGGCGGGCAATTATATTTTCAATTCCCTCTTCTTTCATCATTTCAAGCGCAACTTTTAAACCACAGAACAAATTTACGGCAGGAGTAAATGCCGTTGAATTTTCTCTTACGGATTTCCTGTTTGTTGTCCAATTAAAATAGAAATCCGGATGTTTGCACTGTTCATGAACTTTCCATGCTTTTTCGCTTGCGGCAAGGAAGGACAAACCCGGCGGTATCATAAGACCTTTTTGTGAACCGGTTATAAGTACATCAATGCCCCAGTCATCCATTTTACACTCAATTGCACCAACGCTTGTAACACCGTCAACTACCGATAAAGCACCATGCTCTTTAATAAGTGATACAAGTGTTTTTACATCATTTGTTACACCTGTAGAGGTTTCGTTTTGAATTAAAGTAACTATCTTTATTTCTTTATTAACATCTTTATCGAGTCTTTCTTTTAAGATATCGGGATTAATTGCATTTCCTGCTTCTGCTTCAATTATTTCAACATCCGCCCCGAGACCTTTTGCAATCTTAGCGAGCCTGCGGCTGAAATTACCGATAACCAGAGATAAAACTTTATCTCCTTCATTTATTAAGTTAGATAATGCCGCATCCATAGCACCTGTACCGCTTGCAGTATAGACTATGACATCATTTTTTGTTTGAAAAACATATTTTAAATCAGTATAAACAGATTCAAGAATTTTTGAAAATTCGCTGCTTCTGTGACCTATAGGATGTTTTGCTATTTCAAGCAGTACTCTCTCGGGAACCGGTGTCGGCCCGGGTATCATTAAAAATGTTTTATCCTTCATTATAAAACTCCTCTCTCAATCGTATTCTGTTATTTATTCTGTCACAAAACATCTTATTTTTTAAGTGTTTGTTAAATTTGTAAATTAACTACAAAATATTGTCAAGACCGTATATAAAGCCTTTATTTTCATTTACGTATTTAACCGCCATTAAAACACCTGCCATATAGCATGTTCTATCCATAGAGTGGTGTGCTATTTTAAGTATTTGACCCGAGGCTCCGAAAATTACTTCTTCACTTGCTATATACCCCGGCATTCTTACGGAATGTATATGTATATTTGCTTTAGAATTTGCTCCCCTTGCACCTTTTATTATTTCACTTTCAGCGCAATTTCCGGTTGTAAAATCGGGATTAGCTTCTGCCATAAGTTCTGCCGTTTTGATTGCAGTACCCGAGGGAGCATCCTTCTTTTGATTATGATGAAGTTCTATAATTTCCGCGTTTTTAAAATATTTTGCAGCTTGCTTTGCAAACATCATTAATAATACGGCCCCTGTTGTAAAATTAGGCGCAATGAAACATGCCGTATTTTTTTCTTTTGTAAGTTTTTCTATTTCTATCAACTGGGTACTTGTTAAACCTGTTGTACCTATTACCGATTTAACTCCCATATTTATGTATGTTTTTACGTGTTCAAAAATTCCTGACGGCTGTGTAAAATCTATAACCACATCAGGTTTATATTTTAAAATTGCATTTTCAATATTTGTTTCAATTTTTATGCCTGTTTCTTTTCCTACAGCAGCAATTCCCGCATCAGTTCCTTCTCCTGTTATATCAACTGCCGTAACAAGCTCGGTTTCGCTCTCATTTAATACAGCTTTAACTACTTCACGCCCCATTTTACCAAGCGCGCCTATTACTCCGACCCTTATCATTAGATATCCTCCAATTCCATTAGTTTGTTAATACTCATTATTATGTTATAATATTAACAAAATTATATTTTTTATGTGAGTATTAATATGTCTTTACTAAAATTTATAAAACAAAAACAATTTTTACTGTTTATTATTTTAACTGCATTTTTCTTTATATTTAGAAATTTTCTCTGTCATTCTTTTATATTTGCGGATGATACGGACACTTCACGATTGTTTCTTAATTTTAAAGACATATTGTTAAAAGAACCTAGCAACGGTATTTATGTATCTTCTTTTTTAGACAGAATATTTGCCGCAAATCTGCCGTTTTTATTGAATATGCATCCTTCGTTCTTTAAAAGTGCGTATTTTAGTACAATAGAAGCTTTTATTTTAATTTTTTTCATTATGATTTTTTCATATTTAATGAATAAAAAAGCAAATTATGCATGTGTAATATTTTTTTCGGCATCTTTAATATTATATGCAATTCAAAAACAGGCTTATGTTTTATTTGTTTATGACGGATTTTTCAGAATGGTCTTACCTGTTTTTATGTTTATTGCTCTATTTTTGATGTGTATTAAAAATAAAACAAAAATTTCCTATATATTCATGCCTGTTTTAACATTTTTGTGTGCAATATCTAATGAAATGATTTGTATCTCTGTTTTAACAGGATTATTATTATATTCACTAATTGCTTTCAATAAGCAGGATAAAAATAAGTATTTGTATTCAATTTGCACTTTAGGGGCTTTTATAGGGCTATTGCTTTTATTTTATACGGGAGCTTTTTTCAGAAAAACGCCGTATTTATCCTTATTTATCGTAGATTACATAATATCTATATTTAATTCAATCGTAGAATTTTCAAAAGAATATTGTAAATATATATTTTTAAACCATATATTTGCGTATATTTTACTTATATTTCAGGGAATTTATATTCATTTAAAACTAAAAAAATCCAAATATAAAAACAAAATTATTAGTTTAATAATATGCTTCAATACAGGAATACTTATATTTTTTGCGCTTTTAATATTTTTAGGAAAAACACATTATCATCAAGGGGAATATTGGATTGTTCATGAAGATATACACATGATATATTCAATTATATTAGGTGCTTTTAATATGACATTAGCTCAAACTGCGCTTAACTATAAATTAATAAATAAACAAATAATTAATTGGGTTTTAGTTATTACCTCTTGTTTATTAATGTATAAAAATTATGAATTTTATCAAGATATTGTAATACACAATATCGATTTAGTGAAAATAGAAACCTATAAAGCCGAAAAAATGCTTATTTTGGCAAATCAAAAAAATAAAACCGCCTACCTTGATAAAAAATGCTTAATTCATCCTTATTTGTGGGGACTATGGTTTTCCTTCGATGAACATAACGAAAATAAAATATATAAAGATTCTCCATATATAACTTATTTAAACCAGTTTAAGAAGAATAAAATCAACGTCAGCTATATGTTTACGGGAAAAGAAAAAGCAGAAAAAGAGTTTAGAGCTAACGGCGGCGAATTTACGCAAAATGAACTTGAAAACATTAATTTTAATACCTTATGGAATTAATATTGCAAAATTACATAAGTTTCATATTGTAAATAATTTGACAAAAAATCTTAATAAATGATTTAAAAACATGACAAAACAAATTTAAAGTTTTATCATAATAGAAAAAAGATTAAGTCATTGGGAGATGGGAAAATTAGCAGCTCGGCATTTAATAAAAATAACAGATTATTATTGGAAAGTACAACAAATTTAAGTTCGTTAGTAGGCGATTTTGAAAGGTTTAGTTCTCTTTCAACATCCGCAATGATAGCACGTGCTGAAGTTCCTGAAACACACAGACGTGTTGCCGATAATTATATGGTTATAAAAAAAATATACGGGTCACCGGTTGTAAAATTGAAAATTTCAAATCAGGAACGAAATTTACTTTCAAAGTACGACTTTAATCCGCTTGAATTTTCAACTATAAAACAAATAAATGAAGAACTTTCTTTTTTAAAACGATGGTCTGTTTCACCTGAGCCGGCTTTGAAAAAAGATGCGGATGAACTGATTCAGATAAGAGCAAAAGAATTGAAATATCTTGCAGCTTCAAGATATATTAGTATTTCAAATGAAATGTATAACGGTTATCAGGCATTAGAACGATATTTTGAAGAAATTTCCAAATATCATTCTTAATACTAAAAACATGCTTTCTGTCAATCACCGTATAAAAGCCAATCTACGGAAATATTAAAAGACTGCTTTAAGTTATTTAAAATTTTTATTGTAGGTTCTTTAAGCCCCTGTTTTAAGTCATAATATTCATATTCATAGATACCGAGAATTTTTGCCATATCTTTATCAGGGCACTTATTTTGCTCTTGTATTTTCGATAGCCTTTTACCTATTTCAAAATCAGCCGGATTAATATTTATACTCTCAGCATTTTCAGTAGTATTTATAAACATATTTCCGGTTCCGGTTAAAAGCCAATTAGCATTTACACAAAACGTATTAATTAAAAATCTTAATGTTTCGTATGGCATTTCCCTTTTATTGCAGGTTCTTGGGAGGGTAGTTGTACCGAGCCTGAAATGGGAAGTCATAGTGCCTGCTATGAACACTGCATAGATATTTCGGAAAATTTTGTTGCAACCTATAAAAGTTGGTATTCAAATGTTAGTGAGACTCGTCATGTATATGGTATAATGACAAAAGTATATTCTATATACGGAAAAACAGGCGATCCGTTAGGTTATGACAGAGCAGCATGGTATCAAAGATGCGTAGTACCGCCGGACGCACAGTGTTAGGGCGAAGGCTGGTCGCGCTGGAGCAGCGGCGGAAGATGGGTTGCACATTATGAAATTTTTGATGAACACTGCAGCATGTCCATCGAAAACTGATATTTTGGTTTTTTATCCCGAAATAATAAAATAATACACTATATAAAGGACAACAATTGACTTTTAATATTATAACATTATAAAAGATATAAAGGGTTTATGTATGATAGAAAACAGAATTGTACCGAATATCAATATTTTTTCAAATGTATCACAGGCAATACCGTTGGATGATTTTTCAAAGCGGGGCTTTGGCTTAAGTAAAATAGACAAAGAAAAAGAAACCGGTTTTAAAGATATTTTGGCAGGGCTTGTCAGTAATGTAAATGAAGAAATCCAAAAACCCGACCAGTTATTGCAGGCTCAAATGAGCGGAAACCAAGAAGTTGATATCCACGATGTTGTAACAGCTATAGCAAAAGCAGATTTGGGTGTTACAATGGCTGTTCAAATGACCTCAAAAGTTATTACCGCCTATAATCAGGTTATGCAAATTTCCATTTAAATTCAGCGGTATTATCTTTTATTTAATTAATAAGTGTAAATATATTCCCCGTTTTATAAGTTAATAGTATAATACCAATAGGTATAGGTATAGAAGATTAGGGAATTATGGATTTTAATAAAATACTTGCAAATAAAACTTTATTATTCTCAATCATAGGCGGTATTCTTGTACTTATACTCGTAATTATTATAGTAATTGTTTTGGTTTTTTCAGGCGGTAAAGGTGAAAAAAAAGCCGAAGTAATAGACAAAATAGAAAAAGAACCTTTTGATATAGTAACAACGGATAATACAGGAAAAGCAATCGAAATACAGAGTCTTCTTGCCCGCTATAAAATTAATGCAAAAAGGAAAGCAGACGGCTCAAAAATAACGGTTTATCTTGAGGCAAAAAAATATACCAATTCGCAAAGAGATGAAGCTCTTTTGCTTCTTGTTAAAAGCGGTTTAATTGACCAGAATGTCGGTTTGGAAATTTTTGATAAAAGCGATTTTACTTCAACAAAAGATGATAAAAGAATAAAACTGATAAGAGCGGTTAACGGTGAATTATCAAGATTAATAAGACAGCTGCCTAATATTGATAATGCTACTGTGCTTATATCAATTCCGGAAAATTCATTTTTTAATGCGGATAAAAAACCCGTAACGGCAACGGTAATGCTTACTGTTCCAACAGGTGTAAGACTTGATGCCTCCTGTATTAAATCGATTAAAAGTCTGCTCTTAGGCAGTGTGGTTGATTTATCGGCAGAAAATATTTCTATTACGGACTCAAACGGTAATGTATATTCAAGTCTGGTAAAGGCTTCAGATGACCAAATTTCTCAAATAGAAGAACACGATACTTATATTCAGAATAAAGTTGCTAAACAGCTTGATATGCTTGTAGGTCACGGTAATTATGTTGTTACCGTAAGCACTGCATTAAATCAAATACCGAAAGAAATAACAAGCATTGCTTATGACCCGAATAATACAGCCCCTGTTACCGTTCAGCAGTTTAGAGAAGGCTTGGGAAATAATGCACAGGATACAAGTAAAGGTTCGGATGCAGTTAGCGTATATCTGCCAAACGGTTTGCAAAATTCTTCTTCAAGTTCAAGCCAGAGCCAAAATTATGAAAGAATAGCTTCCGAAATTGCAAACGGAGTAGGTAAAACACATACTACAAAATATATAAAAGCAGGCATTATAGAAAAAATTTCAATAGCTGTAACACTAAGCGCAGGAGCCATGCCGCCAAATATGACTATTGAAGATTTTAAATATCAAATTGCAAAAGCTGCCTCCCCTGATATTTCAACAACGGATGTTTCTATTGCTTTCGCTGAATCAATAGACCCGTATTTAGACCCTGAACGTCCTGTAAACCTTCCTATACCGGAATCTTCGGGAAATCCATGGTGGCTTGCAATTGTTTTACTGCTTATAGGACTTGTAATAGGTTTTGTCTTTGTTCATAAAAAATTTAAACTTGCAGCTTCAGAGCAGGAGGAAGAACTTAAAAAACTTCAGGCAAAAACTATTGAACAGGAAAAGCAAATTAATGATGTTAATTTAAAAGCGGCAGAATTAATTGAAAAACAAACAATTTTAACTCAAGAACTTTTGGAACATCAAAAACAGCTTCAAATAGAAAAACAAAAACCGCAGGAAACACCTAAAATTTCATTAGACGGAGTACTTAATGAAATATCAGAGGAATTATCTTATGCAGATAACGATAAAACTGCACAGGAACTGAAAAGCTGGATAGAAAAATCATGAAAAGGGGAAACGAAATAAAAAATGCCTATAGAAGGATTTGATTATAATGCATTTGCAAATGACTTAGCTTCCCAGGCTATGCAGATTCTCCAGCAGCAATCCGGAGCTGCTCCCGATACTCTTAGTGATGCGGATAAAAACGGAATTATAGAAACAATTAAAAAGTTTTGTTTAATGTCCGGCGAAGCACTCAGCAATGATCCGCAAATCAAGTTAAATGCAATGCAGGCAAGTCTTATAACTCAATTTATAGGAGAGTGGACTTTTCATAAATCTATTGATTTAATAAACAGTAAAATTGCCCCCGAAAACAGAGAAGCCATACTTCAGATAATCGCTGCTAATATATTTAATACCGCAAAACTTGCAATAATAAAAAATATGCCTCAGGAACAATTAATTTCCCTTGTTGAAACAAAAGTTACTCAGGTATATAACGAAGAATTGCAAAAACTTGTTAAAAAAGGAGTATTAACTCCGGAACAGGGAAATGAAGCCGCTAACAGATCAAATTTAAACGATATGGTGCAAAAAAGCAGAGAAGCTGAAGAAGCGGCAAAAGCAAATCCTCAGAATGAAAACACAGCTGCTCCCGGTAATAAGCTTGATGCTAAATCATTAAAATTTGCAGCAATTGCAATAGTTTTACAGCGTATTGAAAATGAACAGGCACAGGAAATTTTAAAAGCTTTTGGAGAAGAAAATTCAAAACTTATTACTGATTATATGCAGATGAGTGATCTTGAAAGTAAAACAGACCCTTCATTAATGTTAAAAGCTTTAGAAGAAATAAAAAAATTAATTCCGCCTCCTGATACTTCAAATATCCAAAATGTACTAAAAAGATTTTATAAAATAATAAAAAAAACACCGCAGTCTGTATTAAATAAAATTTCGCTCAAGGAAAGAGAAAATGTAAGAGATTTTATTTTAGATGCAAATTTTCCCGCTGCTGATGTTTTTGCCCCGTTAGTATTGAGTTCTGTAGCTAAATCAATAGAAAATAAAATAAATGATTATTAAGAAAAAATTTTCCAAAATAAAAAGAGTTATAGATGAAGCTCCGGAAGAAGATACTCTTTCGGTAATTGATGATGTCGTACAAGCCTATGAAAATAATAATCAGGAGAACGAAACAGAACCGGCGGAAAATAATGGAGAAGAATTAACTTCGGAGCAGGAAGAAACTAACGATGATATAATGGAGGAGGAAGAAGCTTCAAAAATTTTATCGGAAGAGGAAGAAACTCATCTTAGAAATATTCAAGACCTTGATATATCATTACAAAATATAAAATTTGAACAAAGAGAAGAAAGAAGGGAAGGTACAAGAAGACGCGGCTACAGAAGAAGCCAGGACAGAAATATAGTAAGCCGCGCACAGCAGGATGCTATATCAATAAGAGATGTTGCTAAAAAAGAAGGATATAATGACGGGCTAAAAAAAGCTCAGGCTGATATAAAAAATATAAAAGATAAACTTGCAGAATTTTTTAATTCAAAAGAAGAAGTATATAACAGAGTATCAGGATGTATTCTTGAAATAGCTCTGGAAATAGCAAAAAAGATAATAAATAAAGAAGTTAATGAAAATAAAGAGTATATTATATCTATGATAAAAGGACTTCTTGATGATATTAACAAAACCGAAAATAAAATTATATTGAAAGTATCACCAAAAGATGTTGAAATATTAAAGGATAAAACAGCAGAAATTTTTTCAGGACAGGGGTTTGAAGCAAAAATATCCGTAATACCGGATAATTCAATTAAAGATGGCGGAGTTATACTTGAAACTTCTAACGGAATTATTGATGCTTCAATAAATACGCAAATTGCAATTATGGAACAAGTGTTAAAGAAAACAGAAAACGAGCAGGCGCAGAAGCAGCAAACTCCGCCGGCTCCCGCAAAACCACAGCAGGAACAGCAGAAAAATGCACCAACACCCCCTGCAAAACCACAGCAGGAACAGCAAAAAAATAATCCGGAGGCTAAAAAATAAAATAAATGGCAGCAAGCGGCGAAACATCAATGGTAAGTGAAATAGGATTAGCATTATTTGTAATACTGCTGATTATTATTTTGATTTGCGAACTTCCTGCATGGGTGGTAAATTTTGCAATTAGTTTTAATATTACTCTTGGTATTCTGCTCTTGATGATAGCACTTTACATACAAAAACCGCTGGAATTGGCTTCATTTCCTTCAATAATTCTGCTCGGAACAATGTTTCGTCTTGTACTTTCAATAGGTTCAACAAGATTAATTCTTGCAAAAGGTGAAGCCGGAGAAGTAGTTGAAGCTTTCGGAACTTTCGTAACCGGCGGTAATATGATTGTAGGCTTCATTATATTTGTTATTATTACTCTTGTACAGTTTATGGTTATAACAAAAGGTTCTGAGCGTATAGCCGAAGTATCTGCCAGATTTGCTCTTGACGCTATGCCCGGTAAACAAATGACAATAGATGCTGACTTCAATGCAGGATTAATATCACCTGAGGAAGCAGTAAAACGAAGAGAAGATTTAACAAGGGAGTCCAGTTTATACGGTTCCATGGACGGTGCCATGAAATTTGTTAAAGGTGATACAATGGCAGGTATCATCATTACTGTTATAAACATTGTAGGCGGTTTGGTAATCGGTGTTTTAATGAATGGATTATCTCCTGCTGAAGCCGTTCAAAAATATACAATATTAACAATAGGCGACGGTTTGTCCTCTCAATTGCCTTCACTATTAATGTCAATAGCAGCCGGTATTATTATGACGCGTTCAACTGCCGTTGGCGGGTCTTTAGGCGGTGATTTAGTAGGTCAAATCCTTGGCAAATCTGCCAGCTTGATTTTTACAGTTATTTTCCTTTTATTTATAGCTGCAACCGGTTTTATAACAGGATTACCCTGGTACACGTTTCTTGTATATGCAATTGTAATAGGTGCAGCATACTTAATAGTATCCGTAAATAAAGATGTACAGGCACAATTAGGTCAATTAGACGCCGTAAAGAAAAGTATGAGCGACTTAACAAATCCAAACAGAATGTATGAAAGATTAGGTGTAGATGTACTTCAATTGCAGGTTGGTACAGGATTACTTGTAATTGCCGACCCCGATCAGGAGGGCTTATTACTGCCTAAGATTGCGGCATTAAGACAAAGAGTAACCGATGAACTCGGTTATATTATTCCGAATATAAGAATTATGGATTCTTCCGCCATCGGGGCAAATGAATACATGATTTCCGTACGCGGTAATACCGTTGCAACAGGTACTGTTTACCCTAAAAAAAGTATGGTTATAGCTGACCAGTGGGATGCAACAGGCAGAGAAGTTCCTCAAGATGCAATTATAGGTATTGACCCTACTTATCAAACTCAGGCATACTGGATGGATACAGAGGTATTAAAACAGTTTACGGATATAACTGCAGTTGATTCTGTCGATGTTATTATTACTCACCTTCAAGACTGCGTAAGAAAATATGTGGATGAGGTAATGACAAAAACCGATGTTCTTAAACTTATGGAACTTGTTAAGAGCCAAGACCCGACACTCGTTAATGACCTTGTTCCCGCTATTATTTCAACAAGCGATTTAAGAAAGATTTTTGTAAACTTAATAAGAGAAAAAGTTTCAATAAAGGATATTATTTTTATATTTGAAAGATTATGCGACTATGCAAGATTTTCAAAAGAACCGGATATATTATCGGAACGATTAAGAGCGGCTTTAGGACGTCAAATATGTTTATCAAACAGTACTAAAGATAAAATATTATATGCTCTGACATTATCCCCCGAATGGGAAAGAACTTTGGATGAAAGCTGCCAGAGAACCGAGCTTGGCACAATGTTCCTGTTAAATCCGATGCAGGTACAGGAATTAATTGAATCTGCCGCTTCAACATTAATAAGAGCGCATCAAAGTATAAATGTCCAGCCGGTAATTCTTTGTTCACCGAGAATAAGGCTGCCTTTATACCAGTTGTTGGAAAGACATATTCCTACTATTGTTGTTATTTCATATTCTGAACTTATAACCGATATAAGAGTTGAAGCAATAGATACAATAGGTACAAACAAAAGATACTAATATAACGTGCCTTAAATAACCGGACTTTTTATGTCCGAAATTTTAGAGTACTGCAAAAAAGAAAACACTTTAAGGAGCTGTTACACCCGCTTATTTCTTAAGCTGCACCAGCTATTTTTTTATTATTGATAAAGAATAAATTAATGTAGCAAGGTGATTGCTAAAGAAATGCACGTGCTCAATGCTCCTTAAAGTATTTTCTTTTTTTTCGTTTTTTATATAAGGCTAAGCGTGTTCACACTATTTGCATCTTGTCGAAATACAAAACAGTTTGAACAACTCTAATATATATTAATTAAACCTGTAAATGTTTTTTAATGGAAAGCATACTTCCGCCGGCACTAAAGAAAATTGCTATTACAAACAAGAATAATACGACTAAATTCATTGAAAAATCAGAACACGATACCATTAAAAAACTGTGCAGTTTCATTAATCCGTTTTGAACAATATTTAAAGGTATCAAAGAGATTATTGCTCCTAAAAATCCATAAACTGCCCCTTGTAATATCAAAGGCATTTTAATATACCAGTTGCTTACCCCCATAAGACGCATTATTTCAATTTCTTCTTTTCTCGATTGTATTACAAGCTGTATTGTGCTGTTTATTATTATTATTGTTAAAATTGCAACTATGATTAATACAAAAACAGTTACGGTGTTAAATACATTTGTTAACGTCTGTAATTTTTCAGCTACTTCTTGTGCATAAGACATATCTTCAATTCCCGAAACTTTCTTTATGTCATCGCAAACTTTAATTATATTAGCAGGATCATCTATTGTTATATGCAAAGTATCAGGCAGCGGATTTTCCAAACCTCTCACATCCATTTCTCCTGACATTTCTTCCCAGGCTTCTTCTTTCGGTATTATACTTATTTTTTTTATGTGTTCTATTTCTTTGAGCATAGATGACATATATACAGGGTCAGTATTAGATTTTAAATATACCGATATTTCAAAAGCGTTACCGAGTTTATCTACAAACGAGCTAAGCGAAAAACTTGTTCTGAATAAAGTACCAAAAATAGTTAAAATAGCTGCCATTGCGGCTATTATTGCTATATTCATTAATCCTGTTCTTTTTATTCCATAGATTGTTTCCATTGCTATTCTGTACATGATACGGACACTGGATAAGTGATGTTTTGGTATTATTTTTTTTACTGTTTCTTTTAATTTTCTCATTTTATTGTTCATAAGTACCTTCTCTGACGTCCCAAACTATTTGTCCTTCATGCATTCTTATTACCCGTTTTTTAAATTTATCAACTATTTCTTTATTATGAGTCGATACTATTACGGTTATTCCCTTTTCGTTTATTTGTTCCAATATCTGCATAATTTCCATAGATGTTTTCGGATCTAAATTTCCTGTCGGTTCATCGGCTATTAGAAGAGGAGGTCCATTTACAATTGCCCGTGCTATACTTACCCTCTGCTGTTCGCCACCCGAAAGTTCACTTGGTTTAGCATTCATTTTATTTAGTAGTCCTACTACATTTAATGCTCCTTTTACTCTTTCCTGTATTTCTTGATTTCTCATTCCTAAAGTTCTTATTACAAGAGAAATATTATCATATACACTTATATTTGGAAGCAATTTATAATCCTGAAATACTATCCCCATACATCTTCTTATATTAGGAACTCTATCATTAGGCAATTTAGCTATATTTATATTTCCAATCATAACCGTTCCCGAGGTAGGAATTTCTTCTCTGTATAAAAGCTTCATTAAAGTGGATTTGCCTGCCCCCGATGAACCTGTAAGAAATACAAACTCGCTCGACATTATATCTAAATTTATATTTTTTAGAGCATAAGCTTCTCTATATTTTTTATATACATTTTTAAGCTGTATCATTGTATCAATCCTATAATTTCTTTTGTTAATTGTAGAGCATTCAGACCGTAAAAATTCATTAGTTCTTTTGAATTTCCGCTTTGTCCGAATTCATCTTTTGTTCCTATTCTTGTAATTTTAACGGGATAATTTTCGCTTAATACTTCACAAACCGCACTTCCTAAGCCGCCTATTATTGAATGATTTTCTACCGTGATTACTCTGTTTGTTTTCATTGCCGATTTTATTATTGTTTCTTTATCTATGGGTTTAACAACGGGAACATTTATTACTTCCGCATTTATACCATGCTTCTTAAGGTTTTCGGCGCAGTCAATAACCTCAATTAGTGTTTCTCCGTTTGTAATTACGGTCAAATCGCTGCCTTCTTTTACTATCATTGCTTTTTTTAAATTAAATTTATAACTGTCATCAAAAATATCGGGAAGATTTGTTCTTGCTATTCTTATATAAACAGCACCTATATATTCGGCTGCAAATTTAACCGCTTCTCTTGTTTCAGCGGCATCAGCAGGAACAATAACAATCATATTCGGAATGGAACGCATAAGAGATATATCTTCAAGAGCCTGATGGCTTGCACCGTCTTCACCTACGGTAATACCGCCATGAGTTGCACATATTTTAACGTTTAAATCGGAATAACAAATAGTATTACGAATTTGATCCCAGGCTCTGCCTGAGGCAAACATTGCAAAAGTTGAAACAAAAGGAATTTTTCCCGTACATGCAAGCCCTGCTGCCGTTGTCATTAAATCCTGTTCAGCTATTCCAACGTTAAAAAATCTGTCAGGAAATTCTTTTGCAAAGATTTTTGTCTGAGTGGAACAAGATAAATCCGCATCCAATACCACAATATTTTTATTTATTCTGCCGAGTTCCGCAAGCGTTTGTCCGTATTCATTTCTTACTGATTTTAATGTTCGTTCCATATCTATTTTAATTCTTCCAATGCTTTTTTCAATTCTTCATCATTAGGGGCTTTACCATGCCAGCCTGCCTTGTTTTCCATAAAAGAAACCCCTTTTCCTTTTATAGTATCAGCAATAATAACAAAAGGCTTATCACTTTCTTTTGCTTTTTGTATTGCATTAAATATTTGTTTTTCGTCATGCCCGTCAATTTCAACAGCTTCCCAGCCGAAGGCTTCAAATTTTGCTTTAACATTACCCAAAGCTTTAATATCTTCCGTTGAACCGTCTATTTGGAGTTTATTCCTATCAACAAAAGCTATAATATTATTTAATTTACGGCTTGAAGCATTCATTGCCGCTTCCCAGACATTGCCTTCTTCTATTTCTCCGTCGCCCATATAAACATAAACTTTGCTGTTTATATTATCAAGCCGTAACCCCAGAGCCATACCGCAAGCAATAGAAAGCCCCTGTCCGAGTGAACCTGTTGATACTTCTATGCAATTCAGCATTTTTTTACTGGGGTGTCCCTGTAGTCTTGAACCTAATCTGCGAAATGTCATTAGTTCATTTTCGTTAAAATATCCGCAATGTGCTAATACTGCATATAAAGCAGCAGAAGCATGACCTTTTGAAAGTATAAATCTGTCGCGATTTTTATAATCGGGATTTTTATCACAATCAGGACAATTATTCATACATTTTGTAAAAAGAACGTTTAAAATATCAACGGCTGATAATGAACCGCCAGGATGACCGGACTTTGCACCATGTATCATCATTAAAATTTCACGCCTTAATTTTTTTGAAGCTTCTTTTATTTCTTTTATTTGTTTATCTGAAATATAAGCAGTCATTAATAAATCCTTTTTATCTTTCCGCAATATCGATTATAGCCCGAAATAAAAACATAGGCAAAATTTTATAAATTCTTTTTTTTATAGGAGGTTAATTTAAATCTTTAATTGCCGATATAACTTTATAATATGTCTGCATTTGTTCATAAGATGAATTTTTCACAATATTCATAATATTATTTATCAATTGTTCTTTTGGTGTTATATGTTCAAATTCAAAAAGCTCATGTATATCAATTCCAAGAATTTTAACAATACTTTCAATGCTCTCCTCTTTTGGCATTTGTATGCCGCGTTCTATTTTAGAAAGATTTGATGATTCCATATTAATAAGTTCTGCAAGCTTTTGCTGGGTAAGATTATTTCTCTCTCTTAATTCTTTTATTCTTATACCTAAATTCCTTGCTATATCGCCCATACAACATCCTTTTTATTTAGAATATTATTTATAAGCAATTATCAACAGATTATGACAGAATTAATTTTGTTGACAAATTGATTTTGTCATGACATAATCTCTAACAAAATAGTCCTATTAAGCATAAAAAAGTTTAATTTTTGAGCATGTCAACATCAAATTGATTAATTTCGTTTTGATATAAAAATCAAACATTTGATTATTATTAGGTTTTAAACTTAGGAGGGAAAATGGATTTTGATGTAATAGAAAAACTTTCACCGGAAGAAATAGAAGAACTTTACGGAAATGTTGCGGAAAAAGATAATTTAGCTTGCAACTGCAATTTAAGAGGATATGTTATGCTTAATGAAACACTTCATGCTGGAGTAGCATATTTTAACTGGAGTTCTTCATACTGTGATGCACCGGAAAATCAATCAAATGCAGCGTGCTTTCAATGGTGTGATGATAATTTTATAGGTGAACCCTCTGATTGGATTGGTCGAATAACTGATGTATATACTACAGACACACTAACATTTGGTTCGGGTCATTTACATAGTTGGGATGGAACTAAAGGCATAAATATAAATTACGCTACCTGCAGGATTCCGGATGATGCAGAATGCAGCGGTAACGGTTGGACGAGATGGTCTGGCGCAAATGGAATATATACTTATTATGTTAATTTTCGTTATCATTGTAGCAACTAATATAGCGTTTTTTAAAAATAAAGGAGAGTAAAACTATGTTTTTATCAGATAAAACTATAATGCCACTGCCGGTGTGCCAGTTAATATCATATTGGACTTAATATACACCAAAAAGTATATTTTGGTGCATAAAATAATTATATCTTTGACAGAAAAATAAATATTCAAATCTCGATACACATCTAATTTGTTAATCTCAACCCAAGGTGTCGTAACTCGCGCTGACGCGCTCAGACAGACGACACCCTGCTGTAGTTTCGATAAACAAATTTACTTGTTACGTATAGGATTTTAATATTTATTTCTCCGCCAAAGATGAAAAATATATACCTTGCGAAGTACAATTTTTCTAAGGCAGGAAGGGGATATAAATAAGAAGCGCATTGCGTGGTATATTAAAACAATATACCGTAAGTACCGCAGGCACATTGCGCAATATTAGTTGAATTTCAAAATTTAATTGAAAGTTAAATGCTCCTATTTTGTTAATTTCGATTAATAGCCGTTATTAATATATCCTTTTAGATAATAAAAATGAAAAAAAAGTGTGCTAAGTTTGTAACAGGAAAAGGAGTTGTTTATGATTAATATAATTATAAAATGGATATTGCTTGCATTATCAATAATGCTTACGGCGTGGTTAATTCCGGGGATTACAATATCGGGATTTTTATCTGCACTTATTGTTGTTGTTGTAATGGGTATAATTAATGTATTAATACGTCCCCTTGCAGAATTAATTTCTTTACCTTTGAATGTAATTACATTTGGTATATTCAGTTTAATTATCAACACGCTTTTATTTTTGCTTGCAGCAAAGCTTTCGCCGGGTTTTCAAATTGACGGATTTTGGAGCGGATTTTTTGGAGCTTTGCTCTTATCTTTCCTAACTCCTATTGTAGATAAAATCGGACGAAAAATTGATTAGCGGTTAAGAATTTATTTTAAATATTTTTACTCCGTTTTTATTAAAGACTAAGTTATAATTTTGTAAAATCATTTCATAAAAATTTTGTGCATAATCTTTGCCAAAAAAGCTAAACCCGTATTCTCGGTTATCAATAGGCAATATAACAAAATATTCCGGCAGATTTTTGCTGAAATGTTCAATAATTCTTTTTTCTCCAAACACATCGTAATAGAATAAAGGACTCAGGTTATAATACATATTATCCCCTTTTCTGTCGGTAATAAAGTTTATTATGCTGCCTTCCGGCATAATGACAACTCTATCAGTGTCTTTAGTATTTTCAAAAATATAACCTGCAGCCTGATTGATTAAATCACCATCTTTTTTATACGTATATATATCACCTTTTGGAGTTATAAGAAAATAATCTTTTTGCTCAAGTGAATAAAAATCTCCGGCAGAAAATATTAATATGCAGGCAGTTAAAATAAAAGGTATGAATTTTTGATATTTTATATTTAATATTGCTAAAAAGGCTAAAAAACATAAAGGGAACAAAAATATTCCCATGTGATTTACATTCAGTACAAAAAAAGATTTGAAACAAGAAACTATTGCACTTAAAATAAGTATAAACAGAGGTTTGTTTTTTATTATTTCATTTCGTTTTATAAATAATAAAATAATATTTATAACGGGAAGAACGGCAAAAATACCTGATATTCCGTTATTTAAAACATTTAAAGAGGTTTTATAGAAAAATTGTTTTATTAATGGAGCATTTATCAGATTATTTATCAATTCAATGCTGATTTTTACATCATTAAGATTGAGCCCTTGAAAAATGAGAAGCGAATAACTTATTAAAGGTGCGCAAATAAAACAAATTAATGCTTTTATACCGTTTTTTAAACCCGTATCTTTTAATACATAAGCTAAAATTACAGGATATAAAATAAATTCGTATTTATTAGCAATGCTTATTCCTGCAAAAAAGCACGAAATATACATAAAACAGCTTTTTTGTGTTTTTGTGTATTTTATTAAAAATAAAAGTGATAATAAAAATGAGCTTAAAGCATAAGTTATTGCGAAAGAATAAGGAAAATTTGAATTATAAAGGAAAGTTTGAAATATAAGTGCAAAACAAATAACTAATGAATAAAGAAAAGATATTGATTTATTTAAAAACTCACGGGATAAAAAATATCCCGTAATTAGTATAATTATAGAATTAAAAACTCCGCCAAGCGCAAGCACGCTTATTTTTTGTCCGAAGATTAAAAATAAAAGTGCATTAATTTGATAAGATAAAGCTCCATAGATATTAAAAATATCTTTATAAAGTACATTTCCGCTGATAATTTGCTGCGGAATATAAAATTCGCGCCCTGTATCAATAAGCAAAAGTCCCTGATGAAGATAAAAAAAAGGAAGAATACACAAAAAAATTATAAGTAAAATTAATATTATTCCTTTATCACTTTTCATTTTTACCTCGCCAAAATTTTATCAATCGCATTTTTAACTTCATCTACGCTTATAGCATTCATACAAGCTTTATTTTTCGGACATTTTCTTTTTAAAGAACAAGGCATACAATCTAAATCAGCTTTTAATAATATATTATTATCACCTAATACTCTCCATTTTTCAAAAGGCATTGGTCCGTATAAACCTATTACTTTTGTACCGACGGAAGAAGCCATGTGAAGATTTCCCGAATCATTTCCTAATATAAATTCAGCTTTTTTTAAAACGGCTAAACATTCTTTTAGATTGACTTTTCCGCATAAATTAACGGGAGATATATTCATCTTATTATTAAATTTCATATTTTCATAAAGTTCAAAATCGGACTTTGCACCTGTATAAACAACTCTAAGTTCCTTATTATTTGTAATATATTCCGTTATAAGCGCAAAATTATTCAAATCCCACATTTTATTTTCATTGGAGGCAGTAGCATTTATTACGGCAAAAGGTTCATTACTGCCTAAGCCGCTATCTTTTAATATTTGCTCTGTCTTTATTTTGTCACTTTCTTTTATCCAATTTTCAAGATAAGTATCTTTTATTTTTATTCCTTCAGCTTCAAGTACATCTAAAAAGCATAAACTTTCATGTTTTTTTTGATTATACTTTACTTTTTTTGTTAAAAGAAAACCTCTGCCTTCGGTATCATAGCCTATTCTCTCTTTTATTCCGGAAAAAAAGCATAACAAAGCACTTGATAAAGAGCGTTTTAATATATAAGCTTTATCATATTTTTCTTTTCTGAGCCTTGAAACATAATAAAAAAAAGATTTTTTTTTGCCTTTTCCATTTTCATATTTATGTTTTCTTGTAGTATCAAAAAAAATAAAATTATTAACATAAGGGCAGTTTTCAATTACTTCGCCGGAGTTTGGCGCAACAAGCATATCAATTTGCGCATCAGGGTATTTATATCGCAGGTTTCTTAAAAAAGGTATTGTTAAAATCATATCACCTATAAAACGATACCTGACAACCAGTATTTTCATCATATTCCGCAAATATCCCTGATATCAATATATGCTTTTAGTTTTAAAGCATAAAATTTTATCGGCATTTCTATATCCTTAATAATATCTATTAATTTAACGGCATCTTTCTCTGTTGTTACAACAGAGTCAATATTTCCCTCCTGAGCAAAATGTATAATTTTTGAAATATCCTCTTTTTCGTAATTATGGTGATCTTCAAATTCAAGTACAGCACTTAATTTATAATCCTTTTTTAAGAATTTATAAAAACTTTCACTTTGACCGATAGCAGAAAAAGCCATAATTTTTATGCCGACGGGTAATTCTTCATCAGTTAAAATATTATAAACGCAATCGGGTACAATTTTACATAAATAAGTATCCTTTTTAAATTTCTTTTTTAAGTAATCACAGTACTTTAAAGCATTTCTTGAATCAAAATTTTTATTCACAACAACAATTTTATCAGCTCTTTTGATATTTTGGATATCTTCTCTTAAGGGACCCGCCGGAAGTGTATAACCGTTTCCGAATTTCTTTTTTGCGTCAATAAGTACAATATCAATATCGCGCCTCATTTTTCTGTGCTGAAAACCGTCATCTAAAATAATTATATCCGGATTATATTTTTGTTTAATAAATTTTTCTGCTTTAATACGATTTGAACAAGTAACAACATAAGCCCCTTTAGCGTTATTACTTAACCATACAGGTTCATCGCCCGCTTCTGAGGCGGACAATAATGCACCTGAACCATCTGAAATTAAATGGGGAGTTCTGTTATTAATTTTACCGCCATAGCCTCGAGATAATATTGCTACTTTTTTATTTAATGATAAATAATATTTTGCCGTTTCCAGCGTAACGGGAGTTTTACCAACTCCTCCTGTTGTAAGATTTCCTATTGAAATAACAAAAGATTTTGAATTATAAGCTCTTAATAGTTTTTTATCATACAGATTATTTCTTAATTTGATTATAAAATTATAAAATATAGAGAAAAAACGCAGCAACAATATAACAGTTTGCTCATAACCCGTTAAATCTTTTTTATAATGAAGTTTTGATATAAAAAGCCTCATATTTCACCTAGAAAAGTAATCTAAAAATTAAAAATCTTTTATTTATTTTTTCCGAGAATTTTCTTAAATTTTCGGCGGATTCGCTAATATCATCTATAGTTTGTTTTATTTTATCTTGATCTTCTGTCGCATAATTCACGGTGTCAAGCGTTACGCATAATTTATCAAGAGCATTATTTAGCTTAGAAACAGATTCTTTCAAATATTGTTTTAATTGAGTATCTTTAGACATATCGTTAACGAAAACCGAAAGTTCTGCTATATTTTTTGATGTGACCTCCAAATTTTTTAATAATGATTTTGTTTTAGGATCTTCTATTATACCGGAAATATTGTTTGATAATCTTGTAAATGATTTCGTGGCATCAGCAACATTTTGCGCAAATTCTTTATCGGAAGTAACTTTATTTATATTATCAGTAATTGCAATCAAATTATCCGACAACTTATTTGTTTTATCGGATAGATTTTCAAGCTCGGCTTTTGATAATTCAATAAGTTCTTGAGCTTTTGCCATCATTACACCGGCTCTAACAGATAAATTCTGAACATTAACAGCTGTTTTTTGTAAATCACGAATTACATCATCAGATAGCAGCATGGAAATTCTTTCATTTGTTTCGATTAAAGAATTTGCGCTTTTATACTGCAATGCCAGAAAATCGGCTATTCTCATAGGTTCAATAATAGTATATGGAGAACTTGTTTTTGGATAAGGAACAATAATATTATCTTTAGCAGTAAGTCTTAATTTCTTTTCGTTTTCTGTTTTAACAATACTGCCGTCTATCATTTCCGGAATAATAAGCCCCGGTAATTCAATAATATACTTAACTTTATATGCATTTTTGGTTTTAATATTTTCTCTTATAACAATAGGCAGAGTATTAGTTTCAACAATTTCGATTTTTTTAACCGTACCAATGTCATAAAATTTACCGTCAAGCTTCATTTCTACTTTATCATCGGAATGAAGCAATAAAGATTTATTATTTTCTGATAAATAAATTACTTTTTCTTTTGGCGGAGTTATTTCGAGAAATTGTTCACCTATAATTCCTGACTGCTGTATAGAAATTTCGGAGGCAGCAGGAATAACAATATCAGGTTCTGTTATTACAAACTTAACATCAACATAACTGTCAGCCGAGTTTAATTTAGGTATAATTTCTTCAACCTGACCTATTCTAACCCCCATCATTTGGACGCCGGAACCTTCTCTCATACCGTTCACATCTTTAAAACTGACTGTAATGCGTTCTGCATTTGAAATTGCTTTGCCTTTTACCCACATAACAGTAAAAAGCAATATTATTATTGCAGATAAAGCTAATATTCCTACTTTTAACGATGATTTCATATTATACCTTTTTCTCTTTTATTCTACTATAAAAAAGAAATTTTTAAAAATAAGTGTGCTAGTTCATAACATATTGGACTAAATATACACCAAAAAGTATATTTGGGTGTATAAAACTTGTAAAACTAATAATTATATCTTTGACAGAGAAATAAATATTCAAATCTCGATACTGCACATCTAATTTGTTAATCTCAACCCAAGGTGTCGTAACTCGCGCTGACGCGCTCAAACAGACGACACCCAGCTGTAGTTTCGATAAACAAATTTACAATTGTTACGTATAGGATTTTCATATTTATTTCTCTGCCAAAGATGAAAAATATATAAATATTTAAAAATTCAGTTTTAAGAAAAAATCTTCAAAGCTGCTGCTACGTATTCTACTTTGCTAGCTTCAACCCAAAGCCGCTCGGATGGCGAGT
>CAJOJP010000031.1 GCA_905234915.1 Candidatus Gastranaerophilales bacterium | reverse complement strand
TGCAGATTTGGATTGGACAAATGATAAATCAAGAAGCAGCATTGAGATGAAAGACCATAAATCCCGCCCTGAAATAGTAAATGATGCCTTTTCAGCTGCAGAATATGACACAGTATTTTTAGGTTTCCCGATTTGGTGGTATATAGCTCCGACTATAGTTAATACATTCCTTGAAAAACACGATTTTTCAAATAAAAAGATTATTCTTTTTGCAACATCAGGCGGAAGCAGATTTGGTAAAACTATTGATAATTTAAGACCAAGCGTATCAAATTCAACAGAAATAATTGAAGGTGATATTTTAAACTCAAATCCTTCTGTTGATGAACTTAAAAAATGGGTTCAAAAGTTTTAAAACATCTGAAATACAAGGACAATGCGATTAAAACAAAATGTCCTTGTATTTTTTTATATTTAATTTCTCTTTTTTCTTTTTTTAACAATTTTTTTTCAAACTCAATATAATTTTTGCAATAATTTCTTTGCAAAATTAAAAGCATTATCTGCCATTGAAACAGCGGAAACAAATGCTGTAAATAATGTTAATTTCGCTGGGAATTCGGTCTTGGATGAAATTAATACAGCTCAAAATCAAGCGATATTTGAAGTCCAAAGTGCTGTATCCTCTGCTTTAAAGCAAATACAAGAAATTCTCGGCAATATTTTAGGGGAATACTGATGAAGTCTTTGATATATGTAACAGACAATTTTTTAGATTCAACTCATAAAAAGGATAAGTCATCAATCTTTTCAGTTGACAGCAATTTAGGTTCAACTCATACCAAAGAAATATCATCCCTGCATATAACTGATTTAGCGGAATATCATAGAGTTTATTCAAATCCTCATCAGCCTTTAATAATGATAGCAAGAAAGGTTCTTCCTAATCCTGTCGTAATCCCCGAAGGTCAAAATTATACATTTACATATACAATAGATACAAGCCAAATTTCTTTTGCGGAAGCAGATAACGAATAGGTAAATTTTATGCTGTTAGATAATTTTAAATCATTATTAAGTTTTACCCAAAATATGAATTTCGTTAATGTATTAGGTAATACAGTTTCTAAATCTAAAGTTTTGCAAGGCTGCGGATTATATACCGGTTCTCAAGGTTCTAATAATACTGTTGTGAATGGACATAGCCGATATGGAACAACTTGTTTTAATTACAATGCAGCAGCAACGGCAAATGGTTTTAAAAATGAACAAACCACATATCATTGGAATAATGTTGTTTGTTGTACGACAGAAAGTACTTCAACAAATAATGAAGGTAGTACAAATAGAAGACAAAACGGTTTTACATTATTTGTGGGAAATGGAACAGCTGAACCAAAAGCTGATGATTACAAACTGGAATCACCGCTTGTTTTGAATGTTTCACAATCAAGCTGTATAGAATTAAACAACAATAAAATAACGGTATCACGTTCTTTTATAAATAATACAGAGGAAGA
The DNA here is from genome assembly GCA_905234915.1 of Candidatus Gastranaerophilales bacterium. Taxonomy (GTDB): domain Bacteria; phylum Cyanobacteriota; class Vampirovibrionia; order Gastranaerophilales; family Gastranaerophilaceae; genus Avigastranaerophilus. The sequence continues at coordinate 20,180 of CAJOJP010000031.1, read as the reverse complement.
TGCAACAGTTTCAGAAATTGGATGTTATTTATTTGCGACAAACACTTGGAGCAATTCTGTAAATAGTTCTGAATATATACCTATTGTAATGATAGGCAGAAAAGTATTAAAAAATCCTGTCACTATACTAACAGGGGAGTTATATACATTTAATTACACAATAGATATGAGTCAAATTGCTTTTTTGGAAGCGGATAGCTGAATAATAAAAAATAAAGAATTTGTATTATAATAAGCATAAAGAGGTCATCATGAAAAAAGGCATTATAGTAACAATTCTATTTGTAATTACAGTAGTTTTAGCGGCTGCCTGTGTGAATTTATCAAAAAAGGAGGAACAAATGACTTTTATGGAACTGGCTCAAAAAAGATATTCGGTTAGAAAATATGCCCAAATACCTGTAGAAAAAGAAAAAATAGAAGAAATATTAAAAGCAGGAAATATAGCACCAACCGCTAAAAATATTCAGCCTCAAAGAATTTATGTACTGCAAAGCAAAGAAGCTCTTGAAAAGTTAGCAAAATTAACTCCGATGGGATTTGATGCTCCTGTTGTATTAATGATTGCATATAATCAAGATGAAGAGTGGAAAAATCCATTGCAGGAGGGTATTCATTCGGGAGTTGAAGATGTAAGTATTGTTGCGACACATATTATGTTAAGAGCAGCAGAACTCGGACTTGGAAGCTGCTGGGTAAATTACTTTCCTAATGATGAAACAGAAAAAGCATTTAATCTTCCAAATAATGAAAAAATTGTATTATTAATGCCGATAGGTTATCCTGCTGAAGATTCAAAACCTAATCCAAATCATACAAAGAAAAAAGAATTAAATGAAACAGTTAAATATTTATAATAGAAATTTTATTTCGGACATTAAATTAATGAGAACATTTTTATAAAATTTTAGAAAAGAAGTTCTCAAAAATTCGCATTTGAAGTGTTACAAATTCTCATTTGAGGTGTTCTTTTACAGCTATTTTATAATTAAACATTTTTAGCAAAAAAAAGACGGGCAAAACCCGTCATGCTACGTAAATATAGTTTTTTAATTATGTCATTTTACAAGCCGGTACATAATGCGGTTGTTTTTCCATCTTTTTCACCTTCTTTTCATAAACTTTTTGAATTTTTTCAGCACATTTGTAGCAATATCTACATTCAACTCCGCATACTGAAGTGCATAAATGCCCGTATTTTTTAAAATGTTTTATTTGAGGCAATAAATACCTTATTTCTTCAGTTTTTAATTTTTTTAATTCATTACTGCCATTTAGATGATGAATAAAACTGACAATAGAAAAATTTTTCGACTCTTTATAATTATCTATTGTTTTAAAATATTCAAAAAATTCTTTTAAATATTTTTCAAAACGATATATATATGCATCTCGTCCTACCATTTTAAATTTATTTATACCCATTTTGGAATATTCTTCGATTTCCCAAGGGTAAATATTATTATTTAAAGTTAAACTATAAAACGGATATTTTTTTATTATATGCGTACAAAATGCTTGACAATAACTTCCGGATATTGATAAATCATTATTTTGTATTACAGAATTATTATATTTAATATGTTCATGCAGACTCCGGTGGGGACATCCCTGCATACATCCTTCATTTACCATAATTTCAATATCTAAATTAGGATAATCTTTTTTTAAGTTACTTAAAAGTTTAAAATTTTTATTTACATCATGACTTGGTATAATCTGCTTTATTTCAGGATGCATCATAATAAAATTTTGATATTCCGATATTGTTTTATAATCTAATGATGTTGATGAATAAATATCAAAATTACTGTAGTGTTTATTTAAATAAGTCATTAATTGCGGATTTGCAACTCTTAATTTATTTATTCCAATTTTTTTAAATTCTTGAAGTAAATTATTTAATTTTTCAAGTTGCTCATTGAAATAAGAATTATTCAAATCAAAAGGTAATGGACTATTTAAAAGATAGATAAAATCAACTCCTTTTTCCAAAGAATAACTGAATAAATTTTTCCAATAATCAAAACTTGTTTGATTATTTAGAAAATTTCTTGCCTGTTCAAAACCTGTAAACATAGAACAGCTTGAAGGCAAACTTGCGTATAAACTCGTTATTTGTGATTTATTAAAAAATTTATTAAATTTAATTAATTCATCTATATTTTCTTTTTTATATGGCATTGGTAATGAAAAATTATACATTTTTTCCCTCTTTTATATAATGTCTGAATTAAATAAAATTTCGTTTCATCTGCCCTTTTGATAAATACAACATAATCCTCCATCTTCATTACCGCATAAAATTCTTTGTTCTTCACCATTAAAGTTATAACAAGAGTTTACATCCCAACAACCTCCATAATCTGTCCATCCTTCTCTATATCCTCCTGTATTACAGTCACATCTCCAAAAATTATACGTAGTACATGCTCCTATTGAATTAACAATTATTTCATTATACATATTATTTATTTCTTCCATTTCAATAATATTTATATCAAAAGATTCAAAATTCATTTTTAATATTTCCTTTTAAAATTTTTAAATTCTCATGTATTTTCCTAATTTTAAATTCCAATTTTTATCAAACTTTATAAATCCCGAATAAGGAGTGAAAGTAAGTTCGTTAAAATAAAGTTGATTTTTATATATAATCCAATCAACACGAACAAAAGAAAAATCTTTTGAAAGTTTGATTGATAAATCAATCGTTCGATATAATAAATTATCGGCTTTTTCTTTTATTATTTTATTGTTTCCGTCGGGATGAAGTAATAAATCAATAAAATTAAAGTTCTCATCGTAATAACAAATTTCTCTTTTTTCTTTATATTTAACATTAACAAATATTTTAGGCTCTCCGTTAAAACAATAAACCTCTATTTCTAAAGGATGTTTATCTATTTCATCTCTTAACAAAGGTTCAATTAGTATTTTAGGTTCAATACCGTCTTGACATCCCTTTCTCTCGGACAAGTTGTTCACTTCGGACTTTGTCCTGTCGTTCACATTGTCCTCACTAAATCGAGTTCGCACCCTTAAAGTGCTGTCGGGTGACTCCATTCTACGGGATGTCGCATATTGCATTTCAAAACCGCCCCAGCACCAGTATTCCTGCTCCAGCCAGCCGGTTATTTTTGGGTTTACTGCTTGAAATAGTTTTTGATTATTTAAAAATTGTTTTTTATCTTTAATGATATATTGCCATTTGCAGCCATGATTACACTTGATTACAAATGCATTTGGGATTTTATTAAAATCAATTTCATCAAAATTATCGCAAATTTTTAAAACAGGTTTTAAAGATTCACTGCCTATTTTTTCTGCAACATAATCACGTACCTTGATTTTATCCGTACAATCACGCATTAAATCAGTTATACCGTATAATTTTATCCACTGTATTTTCTGATTAAATGTTTTGCACTTGTTTTTATCAATTACCCATTCATTAGTTTTAAAATCATATTTCAAAGGAAGTTTTTCCCCTGTATTTAAATTAAACAATTTTGCTAAATAATTTGGGTATTCTTTTTCATCAAGATTTTGCAAAAAATAATAATCCCATGGCGGATTTCCAATATCATTTTTTATTAAAAAATTAAAAATATTTTTCATAAAGTTAATATTTGTTTCTGTTTTTGACAATCTTTTTCTATTTTCTGCAATATATTTCACAATTACTTTCCGTTTTTGTCAATACATTTCCAAATTCGTATAATTTTAGTAGAAAAGAGCAATATATGGCAATACAAGAAGACATAAAATCACTTTTGGCTAAAAAAGCAATGACAAGACTTGCTGAATTGCTATCCCAAAATGGTAAGAAATATTCTGTGCAAAGTATTTCTAAAAAACTTTCAAATAAAACTGTTAAATTTGAAGAAGTCTGTGCGTTTCTTGATGTTATGGGTTATAAAATTGAATATAAAGAAAAAAATTAATTTTCTTTTGTCCTCTTTCGGTTCTCACTGTTCGCTTGGTTTGTTTATTTAAAAATGCTTTAATTTAAGAATATTTTTCTAAAAATTTTTATAAAAATTCTCAAAATCCGTGTTACTTTTTCTCAAAACAACTGTTACGTTACAGTCATTGTCGTTTCAATCTTGCTGTGTCCTAACAACTCTTTAACCACCACTAAATCAATGTTGCATTCAGCTGGTAGGGTGCAATTTTTTGAACCATTTATACATTTTCAAAAACAAAATCATAAAGAGGTTTACCGTTGTCGTCTATCATTGCTGTTTTATTATCTATTATTCCCATATTTAAAGGAAAAAAATTGTCAACCACGATATAAATTTTATCGTATAAATTTTATATTAATTTTATTTTGAAGTGATGACAAAAAATATATTTTAATGGTTTAATGTAATAGAAGTATGTGATATTTGCAGATTAAATATGGGATGAAAAATTTAATATGAATTTTAAATTTTTGTGTAATTTATTTTTATCGGTTTTTATACTGATTATGTTCTTTGTTCCTTCATTTGCAGAGGGTGAAATAATTAATTCTCTTTCTCAAATAGTAGTTGATAAACCTATTGATAATGATTATATGCTCAGTTTATATTTCAAGGAACGTTTTAGTGGAAATGCATTTTTACAAAAAAGAAAAAACGGTTCATTTTTCGTCTATATTCCCGATACCGTTATGACCTCAAAAAATGTTAAAATGATTTACAGAGGAAAAGTAAGCCGGTCTGATGTAAAAATAAGTATAGAAGAACAGCCCTTTATAAAAGAAGACGGGCAGTCAAGATACGTCAGATTATCTGTTGAAACTCCGGTAAATTCGGATATTCAGCTTACGGCACAGACTCTGGACAAGACAAAATCAAAAACAGGCGGGTTAATTATGTTTTTATATGCTGCTGTTCTTTTATCACTTTTAGCTTTAACGATAATACTTTCCATTAGTATATATAAAGCGGTTAAAGCGATGAATAGTAAGTCCAATACATATACAAGATTTCCGGCAGAATTTTTAAATTCGCCAAATGAATATACCGGAAAAAATACAGATAAAGTAATTAGTGAAAAACCTGCTAAAATAGATGTTGATGCAAAAATAATTTCTCCTATTTCGGCAAATGTATTCAGCTGTTTTAATTTGCCGTTAAAAAAGGAAGAACTGTCTGCTCCTATTTCATCGGCGGTAAATAATATTGCAATACCATCCGTAGAAAACAGAATAATTCAAGCAGCAACAACCAATCCGATAAAAAAACAACCTTCAAATTTTGAAGATGAAGATGAATTAGAGCTTCCTATTGCAGAAGATATAAATTTGGAAATTACGGAAGAAAATCAAAAAAATGAGGAGGATAATTACAGACCGGAACTTATTTCAGAATTAAAAATAACTCAAAATAAAGGATTTTATCTGACCTCGGCAGGAAATAATTCTTTTGCACTTTTCGGTTATGTAGGTGAAAAAATATTCTTCCTTCAAAGATTTAATGATTTAAATCAGGTAAATCTTCAGGTAAGGTTTTATGATAAAAAAGGCGTGAACGATTTATATATTATAAAGCTTGATTCATATAAAGCAATGCTTGCAGTTTCTGATACGGAAATAAAAGAATTGGCAGTTATATAAAGTGAAAAAAAACATAATATTTTTGGTTTTATGTTTAATTTGTTTTTGTATATTTTTTTGTATAAGTAATACAAAAAATAATGACATAAGAACCGTAATAAAATTTTCCTCCTGGGGTTCAAAAAGCGAAACAGATATTATAAAATCTTTTATTGGTAAATTTGAAGAAATAAATCCTGATATAAAAATTGATTTTATACATATTCCGCAGAATTATTTTCAAAAAATACAATTATTATTTGCGTCAGGACTGGAGCCTGATGTGGTATTTATTAATAATCAAAATATTCAAATGTATATAAATGCAGGATTACTTGAGGATTTAACTCAATATTTTAATAATATTGAAGAAGAATTTTACGAAGAGGCATTAAATTGTTTTAAAAAAGAGGGTAAAATATATGCTCTGCCAAGGGATATATCAAATCTTGTAATTTATTATAATAAAGACATTTTTAAACAGAAAAACGTAAAAATGCCGTCAAAAATAAAAAATATATTTGAATTAAGAGAACTTGCAAAAAAGGTATCCGATACAAAGAATTTTGGTATTAATTTTGAAGAAAACCCGATTTTCTGGCTTTATTATTTATCCTCTAACGGCGGAGGAATAATAAGCGATGATATAAAAAAAATCATTATTGATAAGCCTGAAAGTATAGAAGCACTTAATTTATATTCGGATATGATAAATAAAGACAGGACAATTCCTTCAAAAGCGCAAGTAGGAAGCATGACTTCAGCCCAAATGTTTATAAACGGCAAGCTTGCTATGTATTTATCCGGAAGATGGATGAGTCCTAAATTTAGAAAAACAATTAATTTTGATTGGGATATTACGGAATTTCCCGCTGCAAATAAAGTATATATTGATGCTTCGGGCTGGGCTGTTGCAAAAAAATCAAAACACAAAAAAGAAGCTGTAGAATTTATAAAATTTTTATCATCAAAAGAAGCAGAAACAGAGTTTGCCAAAGAAGGTTTAATCGTTCCTGCCAATAAAAAATCAATATTGCAGGAAAGCAATGAAAAACCACGCAGTTATATCGTATTTAAAACAATGTTAAAAAATTCAAAACCGACACCCGTAAATGAAAATTACGCTGCAATAATAAACATTGTAAAAGAAAAAACCGAAAATATTTTTAACGGAACAAAAAACGCAAATGATGCTTTTAACGATGAAACAATAAAACAAATGGAGGAACTGCTTAAATAAATTAAGCATTATCCTTATTGTATGAAGGCAAAGCAGCCGAGTATTCGGCTAAAATTCTTGCTATATCAGAACCTTTAATAACAACTTCAAGAATAAGCTGATTATTTATTAATAATTTATCGGTATATTCAAACTGTTCCGTATCAAAAATTTCAAATTCAAGAAAGTCATAACCTACATAATTAATTCTGCCATAACCCTCGCTTGCTCCCCAGCGCATAAAAACAAGCTGTTTTTCAAATAATTTTAGTCTGTCCGCTAATCTCATTACTAACTCCATATCTAATATAATAATTATTCCAAATAATTAAGTCAAATTTTATTTTAAAATTTTTTTAAATTCATAGACTAAATTTTTTGTTTGGGATATAATATGTATATTAAATGAAAATATTAAGTAAGAAAGGATAAAATTATTATGGCTAAAGTACTTGTATCAATTCCGGACAAATTTTTAAACCAAATAGATGAAGTTGCCGAAAATGAACAAAGAACAAGAAGTGAGCTTATTCGTGAGGCTTTGAGAACATATATGAGAAGAAATACCTATATTGATACAAAAAAATCCTCATCAGAAGCTGAATTACTTGAAAAAATATTGGATTAAACTTAAAAATTCGTAATTGACATCATTAACCCAATAAATGATTGAAATTTGATTTTTTTGTAATAAAATGTTAACATAGGTATTAAAATGTTGATAAAATTCAAACCGTGATAAATAGACAAGAGGATTTACATGGCAAGAAAATTTATAATATGCATGGCTTTGTCTTTTGTGACTGCTATGAATTTATTTCAGTTTGCAAAAGCAGAAACAGAAACTAATTCTGTATTAACAGTAAAGGAATTGATTGTTAAACACGCTTATGAAATGGATTTAGATCCGGCTTTAGCATTGAGTATTGCAAAGACAGAATCTAATTTCTGCCATAATAAGAAAAGTAAATACGGTGCAATAGGTGTATTTCAGCTAATGCCTTCTACCGCAAAAAAAATGGGATATAACCCTTATCTTCTTCAAGAAAATATTAAAGGCGGTATTTCATACTATAAAGAAATGTATGAAATGTTCGGTTCTATGGAACTGGCACTTGCCGCATATAATGCAGGCCCCGGAAACGTAAAAAAATATAAAGGGATTCCGCCTTTCTGGGAAACAAAGCATTTTGTATCTTCTATTATTTCGGATTACAAAAATTTAAAAAGAAATCCCGATCCGGCTATAGCTGATTATGATAACAAAATAAAAGAAATAAATAATAAAATTGCCGAAGAAAATTTCAGAATGCAGCATGAAGCTATTATTCAAGCCTATTTATCAAATCAGGGAGTCTAAATGTTTCAGCAGGAAATTAAGACACACGAAATTACCACCGACGTTGTTATTTTTACAATAAAAAATAATAAACTGCAGGTTCTGCTTGTTAAGCGTGCAAATGAACCTTTTAAGGGAAGATGGGCAATCCCGGGCGGATTTATCAGATTATCTGAAAATCTTGATAATGCTGCATTAAGAATACTTAAAGAAAAAACAAATGTTGATAATATTTATCTGGAACAGCTTTATACCTTTGGCGACCCGCTTCGCTATCCTAATTCAAGGGTTATAACCTGTGCTTATTTTGCACTTATAAGAAGCGATGACATAAAACTTTCTGTTGATAATTCGCAAGGTATTACAGAGGTTCAATGGCATGAGGTATATAATCTGCCTACATTGGCCTTTGACCACAAAGAAATTATTGAATATTCTATTAAAAGAATGCGTGAACGTTTGGAATTTTGTCCTATAGCTTTCCAGCTTCTTCCCGAAAAATTTACATTGACTGAGCTTCAAAAATCTTATGAATTAATACTTGATATGAAGCTGGATAAACGTAATTTCCGTAAAAAAGTTTTAGCCGGTGATGTATTAAAAGAATTGAATGAATATACTAAATTAGGCTCAAAACGCCCCGCTAAATTGTATTCTTTCGATAATATTACATTAAATTCCAAAAGAGGTCATTTCTTCTCTTAATTAACATAATATGCTTCATTCTCCGTATAGAAGCCAATCGATTGATATTTTAAAATTTCGTTTGAATATATCTAATATTCTTATATCAGGAATAATTTTATTATTTAGAATATCGTTCAATGTACTTTCTGTTATATTTAAAATTTGTGATAATTGAAGTAAAGAAAGGTTGTTTCTGTCTTTAATTTCATTAATTCGCTGACCAATTGTAGAACAAGACTCCAAAAAGGCTTTTCCTTTGGCACACAATATATAATTAATATTAACATTATAATCGGATAATAATTTTACCAGTTTGTCATTATTTAATTTTAATTTGTTATTTTCTAATGCAGAAACCATTTGTTTCGGAATATTCAAAATTACTCCGAAATCCTCTTGTGAAAGTCCCAGTGCCAATCTTACTTCTTTTAATCTTTGTCCTTGTGTCATTTATACAAAAGCGTCATTCATTTCTTTATGTTTCTTTTCCGCTTCTGCCTGTTTTACAAGAGTTTCTATTGCTAATTCATAAGCGATTTTAGCAACATATTCCGCTCTCTGTGGAGTTTTCCCCAATTTATTTATACATTCTTCATATACATTATCGTAAACTTGTTGGGCTTTACTCATAATATCATCTGCCCAGGCTTGAACTTTGTCTTCTTCAATTCCTAAAGATTTTGCTATTTCGACCGGTTTTTCCGATATTTCTTCATTTGTAAGATGTTTTTCATCGTCAACTGCTTCTTTATTTTCAATTTTTTTTAAATATTGCCCTAAAAAAAATCCAAATTAATAAAATTTGGACAGTTAAACAAAAAGGAAATTAAAAAATCAGTTTCTATAGCCGATGCCTGCTCTGTATCCGGAGATAGTGTACATTAAAGGAAGTGCCGGCTCTATCCATTTTAATCCCGAAAGTACAGAAACAGTCGCTATATCATCGGTATGCAGACCTATATCCAATAATTCAGGTGTTCTTTCTTTTCTTTGTATAGTTAAAACATCATTAAATTTTTGTTTATTTTGATTTTTACCGAACAATTTATCACATACGGGGTCAATAACTTTTTCACCTATTTTATTAGCTATTTTACTTCCGCCGATAATTCCGGTTGCAATAATTCCTGCTGTCATACCTATTGCCCTTGCCGCTTTTGACTTTATTTCAGCCTGCTCTAATATGGCAAGAGCCGCTCCTGCCCCTATATTGCACATAAAAATATTTGCAAGATATTGATATGAACCTTCTTTAATTTTATCGGATATTTTTTCTTTAAAATTATTTTTATCGGTAATTTTATCGGCGGCAATACCTCCCATAATTCCGCCTGCTACAGGAACTGCTCCTAAAATTGAAAGATAGCCGATATCATCAAAAATATCCTCTGCACTTTCGTTTTTAGGAGGCGGAACTAATTTTTCCAATAATTTTTTACCGTTTTTATCATTAGAAAGATTTTTATATAAAGTTTTTATTTCTTTAATATCTAAAACTTTATTTTTACATTTTTCTAAAATTTTTTTGGTTGCTTTATCTGTTTTATTTGTTTCAAGAAATTGATTTATTAATTTTTTTGATTTGTCTTTTATTTTTGTTAAAGAAACAGGCTCTTTTTTTCTGATAATTGAAGCAGCAATACGTGGAGCCGCTACAGCGGAAGCAGATGCAATACCGAGAGTTATACCGGTATTAACAGCTGTTTTTTTCTTTTCTCCTTCAGGTGCCTTTAATGTATGAAAAGCCGTATATAAAGCAGTTGTTCCGGCTAATATTGCCGGTACCGATTTATGAAATTTCGCTACTAAAACAGGCTGGTCTAAAAATTTACCTAATGCTTGCAAATTATTCATATTTTGTTAATTAACATTTCCTTTCTTAAAATCATTTATAAAATTTTCATTGTTTTTACAATAGATAAAAAATTTTTTTATTCTCTCAAAAACTTCCCCGTTTATTATATGTTCTATTTTACAGGCATTATCCTCTGCAGTTTCATGGTTAAAACCTAAAACTTCTTCAAATAAAGAAGTAAGTGTATTATGTTTATTAATAACTTCTTTTGCTTTTTTTAAGCCTTCGGGTGTTATTGTTATACCTTTATGTCCTTCATATACAATAAGTTTTTTTTCTGAAAGACGAGATAAAGCTTCTGACACAGAGGCGCGTGAAATATTTAATTTCTTAGCTATTTCAACTGCTTTTACGCACTCGCTTGTTTCAAGCAGATTGCAAATTAATTCAAGATAATCTTCTAAACTTGCACTTAAATTATCAGCCATATTTGACCTTCATTATATGATTACAAAAGAATTGTAAGTCAGACCTAACTTTTTGTCAAGTTAACCTTACAATATTTTTTTATTTTCTATTCAAAACCATTATTTAATTAATACTTAAAAATTGCCGGTAAAAAAAGCGGAATTTTAATAAATTCCGCAATTAAAGCTACGTATAATATAGTTTTAAATTTATGATATATTACAAGCAGGTACATAGTGCGGCTGTTTTGATTTTTCTTTTATCTTCTTTTCAAATACTTTTTGAATTTTTTCGGCACATTTGTAGCAATAAAAGCATTCAACCCCGCAGCGGCTTGAACACAGATGAGCGTATTTTTTGAAATAATTTATTTTAGGAAGATAGTTAAAAACATCTTTTATTGAAAGCTGATTTAATATTTCATTACTGTTTAAATGATGAATAAATGTTGTTATTGGATTATATTCTATTTTTTTTAGGTTTTCTATTGCTAAAAAATAGAGATAATATTTTATAATACTGTATTCTATTTCTTGATTATATGTATCACGACCGACCAACTTAAAATTATTTATGCCAATTTTGGAATATTCCTCTAGTTCCCAGGGAAAAATATTATTATTTAATGTTAGACTCTTAAATGGATATTTTTCTGATAAATATGTACAAAAGGTAATACAATAATTTTCAGATAAAGATAAATCGGACATATTGAATTTAAAATTACTATTGACATTTTCGTGTAAACTTCTATGAGGACAACCTTTCATACATCCCTCATTTACAATTATTTCAATATTTAAAGTAGGATAATTTTTTGTTAAATTTTTTAAAAATCTAAAATTTTTATTTAAGTCATGAGAAGGTACAATTTGTTTTATTTCCGGGTGCATTTGAATTAAATTTTTATATTCTGATATTGTTTTATAATTTAATGAAGTTGAAGCATAAATATTAAATTGTTTATAATGTCTGTATAAATAGCTTGATAATTGAGGATTAGCCACACGTAATTTATTTATCCCTATTTTATATAATTGATTTAAAAGTTTATCAAGTTTTTCAAATCTTTTTCTAAAGTTAATATTTTCTGTATTAAATGCTAATGGACTATTTAATAAATAAATAAAATCACAGCCCCTCTCCATAGAATAAGAAAATAAATTTTTCCAATAATCAAAATCTGTTTGATTTAAACATGAATTTCTGCATTGTTCAAAACCTGAAAACATATTACAAGTTGAAGGCAATCCTGCATATAAACTTGTTATTTTCGATTTTGTAACTTGTTTATTTATGTTAATAATTTTATCTATATGTTCTTTTGTATAAGGCATAGGTACTGAAAATTTATACATTTGCTGCTCCAAATTTAAATTATACTACTCTGGAATACCAATTGGGGTTTGTTCCTGTCCAGCTTTTTCCTATTGAATAGCATACATCTGTGCATCTCTCTCCCCTAACCAATACATTTTGTCCGTCAATTATGTAAAAGCTGTTATCTCTATTGTTAAAACTACACCCAACATAAGTCGTAACCTGTCCATTACATAGACATAAGTTTTGTTCTCTGCATTCTCCTTCTATATTTACATCTGGATTTTCTCCAGTAAAATTTTTCCCTATTGCATTGCATACCGTAACACAACGATCACCTGTTGGGCGCGGTTCAGATGTCGCATTGCCGTTTATATAATAAAATGTATTAACACCTCCATTAAATGAGCAGCTGACATAATAAGTTACTGCTCCGTTACATAAACATAAATTTCTGCTAAAACAATGGGAAGATGTTGAAATATATTCAAATTCGTCAAATAGTTCATTAATTTGTTCTTCTGTTAATTCATCAATTTCTTTAAAATCCATTTTTATTCCTTTATTTTTATTAATTTACCAAGCTTTAAATTCCAACTTTTATCAAACGCAATTAAGCCGGAATTTGGTGTAAAAGTCACTTCATTAAAATAAATTTTATTTTTTTTAATCATCCAGTCTATACGTACAAAGTAAAAGGTTTTTGCAAGTTTTTTACTTAAATCAATAGTTTGTTTAATTGTATCATCAGCAGATTCATTAACAAGAAATTCTTTCTCTAAAAATCTTAAATTGATGCTGTTTAAGTTTTCATCGTACATACTTAGCTTATTTGGTATATCGTTATGCACTTTTTTTATTATTTTTGGCTTTCCGTTGAAACAATTTATTTCTAATTCCTGAAAATCATCAAATAACTCTTCAATTAAAATTTTAGGTTTAATATTTGAATATTGAAGTTCAAATCCTCCCCACCAACAAAAATTTTGTTCAAGAAAACCGGTTATTTTTTGTTTGGCTAAATTAAACAATCTTTTGTTTTTTAGAAAATCATTTTTATTTTTTATAATATAATGCCATTTGCACCCGTGATTACACTTTATTACAAAGCTTTCGGGAAGTTGTTCCCAGTTTATTTGTTCAAAGTAGGTAGTTACATCCTCATTATTATTGGGTATAATCTGCAAAACAGGCTTTAAGTATTCCGCACCAATATGTTCACATACATAATCGCGTACTTTTACTTTATCCGTGCAATCGCGCATTAAATCAGTTATTCCGTACAATTTTATCCATTGTATTTTCTGATTAAATGTTTTTAATTTTTTTTTATTAATTATCCAATCCTGATTTTTAAAATCAAATGTTAAGGGCAGGTTTTCGCCCGTATTTAATTTAAACAGCTTAGCTAAATATTTCGGGTATTCTTTTTCGTTTAAATCTTTTAGAAAATAGTAATTCCATGGCGGATTTCCTATATTATTTTTTCTTAATAACTCAAATTTAAATAAATCAGAATACTTAAGCAGCAATAAAACACATAAACAATATTACTCTCAGCCATTACCGGTTTTTGTTGTTTATATATTTGGATATATTTTTTTACAGAATAAATCTAACATTTTTGATAAGTAACGTCAAGTAAATATTATAAAATAATTATCAAATGACAAGGAAATAATGGTGATAGAAAAAGAATTTCAATCAAAATTTATAAAAGAAATCAGACTCAAGTCAGGATTATCACAAAGAGATTTTGCAAAAAAAATAAATGTAAGCGGAGCTTATATTGGTCAGATAGAAACAGGAATAACCGCTTTAAGCAGAAAAACTTATAATAAAATATTGGAAACATTTCCTGAATACTTATCAAATGACAAGGTACAAGATAATGATATGATTAGTGCGTATTTTTATCCTGATGTATTCGGAATATGTCAAAACGGTGTTTTTATACCGTCACAAAATCGTATTTCGGTTAAAATTCCCAAAAATTATTTTTTTCAAATTATAAATCCAGATAAACAATATTCAATTATATATGCAAATGGTGATTCCATGCTGCCTAATATACATAATTTTGACCGTTTAATAGTTGAACACATGACAGAAAATGAACAAATTAAAGATAATCATGTTTATGTATTTTGTTATAAAAACAAAATTTTTACAAAACGATTAATTTATAATATTGATGAAATAATTATTATATCTGATAATTCCGACCCTATTTATAAAACAAAAACCATACAAAAATGTAATGATATATCTATCCTTGGTCAAATTGTGGGTATTGCACGAGATTTAAAATATTAAATATTTTGTAATCTTACTAATCAAAAAAACCCCGTTCTATAGGTTTAGCATCAGGCAGAGGATATCTTTTGTCTAAATTTTGTATATCTGAAATATCACTATATAAATCTTGAGAAATTTCGTTAACTTCACTTACAAGTTCAGTTTTCTTTTTCCAATCATAAGGAATTTGTTTTATACCGAGATAAGCTCCCGTTAATCCGCCTGCAATACCGCCTGTTGTATTGCTGTTACCGCTGTGATTTACGGCTGTGATAACAGCTTTAGAGTAGTCCTCGGGAAATTTTAATGCCGAGTATATGCCTATAGCTATAGCTTCATCGGCATTCCAGCCTGCTCCTATTTTTTTTATCGCTGTTCTGGGAATTAAGTGAGAATCAGCCAGTTTTTTTGCCGTATCAACCAGTTTTTCAATATCTTCACTGTTATTATAAAATTTAAGAATTTTTAAAGAATCATCAACAGCCGTTCTGATATCTTTTCCTTGTATAATATTGGCAATTATAGCCGAATATAAACCTGCCGATAAATAAGCAGCGGGTGAACCATTTGTTAAAGCAGCGCAATCAGCACCTAAACGGAAGGCAATTGCCGGTGTTTTATAATATTTTAATCCTATAGGAGCTGTCCGCATAACACCATCCGCATCTTTAGAAGAATTTACAGGCATATACATTGTGCCTGCTTTTCCTTTCCCGAGTGCTTTATAACAGGCAAGCCTATAGCCTCTTTTGCGGTATAAATTTTCTATATTTGATATCCAGCCTTTTTTGCTTGGTTCAAATTTTTCATTTTGAGTTAAATACCAATCAAGATATGCATCATATACATACTTTAAATCGGGCATATCATCGGCATTTTTTTGCTGAAGTGCAGATTTTATTAATCCGTCTGCAGTAAACATTGTTAATTGTGTATCTTCTGAAATTCGTGCTTTACCTCTATCTAAAACTAAGTCTGTTATACCTTTAAGACCGTATGTTTCTCTTATTTGGTCTATGCTTTCATATTTAACGGGGCTGCCGAGAGCATCTCCTATTGCTATACCGGCAAGACAACCGGAATAATTATCTAAATCATGTTTTAGATATTTTTTTTCATTTTTTTCATATCCCGAAAAACTAATCTGCATTTTATTAAGATTTGCGAGTTTATCAAGTTCATTCAGATTTCTATTGCCGATTTTATTAATTGAAGAAACAGAACTTATGTTATTTGACTCTATTCCGTGAAAAATATCATAATTTTTATATTTAGACTCATTTATAAAATTAACAGATGTAATCATTAACTCTCCTTAGAAATAACACATGTCTTAAATCTTCTAAAAAAAATTTTTGCCCTGTTAACATAATGGAAATATAAAAATTTATATTTTTTTACAATTTTTTACAAGTTTAATTAAACCGCCGTAGTGTTTTCTTCTTCATATTCTATTTGCTTAATAAATGCATCTATAACTTTTATACCAAAATCTGTATATTCATTATCGGTAATTTTATCATCGTTATTTTTATCTAAACTGCTTATATATATTTTTAACTCGGCAGCATTAAAGTTTCTTTCAACACCGCTGTTAATAATTTCATTTGTTATACTTTCAATGCTTTTTTCTGACTTTAATAAATTTTTTACCGTTTGATAGCTGTCATAATCACTCATACTTATTTCTGACGCAAATTCTTCTTTACCCAGTGTTAAAATATTTATTTTATTATCTTCTGTTGAAAAATTATACGCAAGACAATATAATGCTTCTATAGTATAATCATCAAGGTTATTATCAGCAGCATAAGCATCAACAAAACCTTTTATATCATCAATTTTTCCGTTCTTTTGCTCAAGTTCGGCTTTAAAAGCATTTAGAAATTCAAGTTTTATATTATTATCCGTTCCTTTAATTTCAGGCAGACTTAACATAGAAGCGGTAAATTCCCAAAGATTAGAATTTTGATAATCTCTTGCATCTTCTTCACTCATTTGATACGGCTGTATATTATCGACATCTATATTATTTAAATCAACGCATTGTAATTTTGAAACACTTAATTTTTTAAATTCACTGCGGCTCATTGTAATAGGCTCGGAAGAATCCCACGGATTTATAAAAGTAACTGTATCTTCCGTTACTTTTGTTATGGAAAAACCATGACTGCCGTAATTCCATACAAAATCTTTACCGTTTATTTGTTTTGCACTGTGGCTTTTTCCTCTTGTTCCCAAACCAAAACATAGTGCAATATTATTATTATTTATTGCTTCATCAAGAACTCTGTCTATATCTGATTGTTTGGAATAGTCTTCGGTTGCCTTTCCCGTGAAGGCTTGAGCAACTTCCGAGAAGAAGCCGCCATTTATATCTTTATTATATTCTTCCATACGATATTTTGCATAGGCAATTTCTAAAACAAGCATGTCATTATCACCGTTAGAATAAGCATCCGAATCATCATAATCAGTATCATATCTTTCTATTTCGGACTTTGTAACGGTATAACTTTTGTCTGCACCTTTAAAAGTTACTGTTACACTGCCATCATCATTCACTTTAATTGAATCTTTAATTATTTCTCTGCCTTTCGGTGTTACAGAAAGTGAATTAATACCTGCTAATAAATAACAATCGCCTGTATAACCCTGTTCAAATATTTCATCAATATCACGGTTTATTATTCCCGATACTGAAGATAAAGCCTCTAAAATTTCCGATTTACTAAATCCGTATTTAGCCTCAAATGCAGATACTGAAAGAGTGCCCGTTTTTGCTTCTCTTACCATTGTTCTGACTTTATTTTTTGTCATTCCGTATTCCTGCAAAAATTCGTCATTGGTCAAATACCCGTCGGAATACTCATTTGTTATATTAGCTGCTTTTATCATGCTGCTAAGGTTAAAACCGCTGTTCGATGATGTATTATCTGTGATAGAATTATCCTGCTCACTGTTCGATACAGTTTCTTCTTTTACAGCAATTCCATCTTTATAATATGTTGTATTTTGTTTGTTTCCGTTTTTTGTTATTGTTGAAACCAGATGATTTTTACTTAATGTTTTATCAGGATTACTTACATCATAATTATATATTGTAGATTTATTTCCTGTTTTTGAGGATTTCTTATTATCGTACTTATCATAAGTTATTATTGTAGATGAAATAAGATTTGAGTCTGATATTGTTTTATTTTTATAATTTTTTACGGTTACCGTGCGTTCCCCCATGCTGTTACGCTGAGAGTATGTATAAGTTTTATGACTTTTTATATTGCCGTTATTATCATAGTCAGTACGGCTTGCAAAAAGCCCTGTACCTTCAATATAAGTTTGTTCGCTTGCTTTTACACGCAAGCCGTTATTATTTTTTACATAGTCAATTGAACTTGATAATTGACCGTTTGAATAACCGTATTCTCTTTCAATACCTGTATCACAAAAATGTCTTGACTTCCATTGACCTTTGTTTACTCCATCTTTATAATATTCATATACACTTTCAGGCTCATTATCACTGTTTAACGATATTTGAACGGATTTTTGACCCTCATCATAAAAATGGATATCTTTAAAACCTTTGTGAAAATCTGCTTGACTATTTTTATTTATACTTAGAACTAAATTTCCGTTTTTATCTTTAACAGTTAATATTTTATCATTTTCATCTATATCGGTATAAGTTTCGCCGTTGACTTTTACGGATTTAACCATGTTATTTGAATCGTATTCTATTGAAGCGGAATATTTTTTTTCTTCGGAACCTGCTCCGATTTTGGTACTTATTTCGGTTAAATTACCGTTTTTATCGGTTTGTGATACACTAGCGTCTTTTGCTGTATTTTTAACAGCTTCTGTTGTTTTATCGGTAGTTCTTTCTATACCGGTAGATTCAAATGTTTTAGTTTTGGCTTTATCATTATCAACCTCGGAAGATATTAATCTGCCGTCAGATGTAAGATTTTTAGTCGTAGTTATGCCGTTTTTGGTTTCTACTATGCTTGTTACAGTGCCTGAAACATCAAAATTGGTTAATGTATTATTATTGCTCTTTTGCGCTACAGATTGACTTCCATCTGCGTTGAAGGTTATTTCCCCCTTAGTTCCTATTGCAAAATTTGCAATGCTATTCCATATTTCTTTTGTTTCTTCCGTTTCTTCAAACTTTGAAAAAAATTCCGCAAGCTCAATAACCTTATTTTTATTTTTATCCAGTTCTGCTAATTCAATTTGTGAAAGCCCGTCATTTAAATCAATATTTCCCGATTTTAAATTTTTTTTAATTTCTATGTTCGGATTTTGACCTAACGCACTTAAATTAAAACCTTTAATTACTTTTCCCTGCATGCCATAACACTCCTGTAATTTTAATATCGGAAATTTTTTAAAAGTCTAAAGATTTTTAATTAAATAATTTACAAAACTTTATATATTTTTTAAGGCGAAAATTTCAAAAAAATCTTTCAGTTCTTTATAGTAACCGCTGTTCAAGAGAGTTTTAAATCTTTGTGAAGTTAACGGAGCTAATTTAATTATAGCAGCGTTGCAGGAAAAATATCCCTGTACAAAACGAGCAAAAAGCTCTGCCGGTTTGTCATAATATTTATTTAATTGATTTATTCTTCGAGAAATTTTAGTCTGTTTTCTTTTCAAAGAAATAAGTTTTATATAAAACTGAAATGCAGCAGGCATTTGAGGGAAATCTATTTCTATATTTTTAACACTGATAATTCTTTCTTTTTTTATAAACCAGCCTGTTACAAGCCTTATTGCATCATATTTTAGAAGATATTTTGCGTCTGAATGTTTAATATATTTTTCAAATTCCGAAAATTTTTTTGAACGTTGGAAATCAGGATAATCTTTTTGAATAGCTTTCTGTAAGTTTTTTATTTTTGTTGAAATATCTGCTTTTGTGTTTGTAAAGGCTTCAAGTCTTTTATCTTTATCTGTTACATTTGTTACCTTAATAAGCTCTTTTTTTATTTCCTCAGTATCATTTGTTTTAAAAAGAATTTCAAGACTCCCGCCGTTTTTTGCAATATTTTGTTCAATTTTATTGTGAATATGATGTGCAAATTCGTGAATCAATACTTCAACTGCTTTATCCTCCTTTAAATTACGTGACACATCAATTCTGTTCTTAAGATAAATACCGTTATTTCCACGGGCTTTTGTATTTGTTTTAACCTCAATACCTAAATTTCGTAAAAATTTAACTACATTACGCTTTGTAGCAGGTTTTGTCCTGTCATAGCTCATTTTTACAAGATATTTATCCTCTGCTTTTTCTTTTTTTCTAAAAATATCGAAAATCATAAATCATTTTAAATTTTAGTATTTATATACAATTTTACAACTAAAAGTATATTTTGGTGTATAAAACTTGTAAAACTAATAATTATATCTTTGACAGAGAAATAAATATTCAAATCTCGATACTACACATCTAATTTGTTAA
>CAJOJP010000030.1 GCA_905234915.1 Candidatus Gastranaerophilales bacterium | reverse complement strand
TCAAAGATATAATTATTAGTTTTACAAGTTTTATACACCAAAATATACTTTCTGATGTATATTAACTTTAATAGTCTAATATGTATTTGAACTATGACAGAAAGTATTGATAAAGAAGGTAAATTATTTTATCAAAAAACAGCGGATTAAATCTCGCTAATAAGTTTTTTCATATCTTCTATACTCAGCCATTTATCATTATTTCCGCTGTGATATTCAAAATCGGCACCAACTCTTTTGGCATTGGGATATATATAATCAATATTTTCCAAATTAATTTGAGGTAAAATTATATAAAAATCTTTAAACTCTATGGTATTAGGAGCATCTTCTTTTGTAATCATTTGTTCGTGAATTTTTTCTCCGGGACGTATGCCTACTTCTTTGATTTTTAAATTCGGAGCGATAGCAGCAGCTAAATCGGGCATTCTCATTGAAGGAATTTTTTTAACATATAACTCTCCGCCTTGCATGTGTTCAATTGCTTCAAGCACCATTTCTACTGCCTGTTCAAGTTTCAGCCAGAAGCGAGTCATCCTCATATCTGTAATAGGGAGTTCTTTTGCCCCTTCTTTTGCAAGTTTTTGAAAAAACGGAATTACGCTGCCTCTTGATCCTGCAACATTACCGTATCTTACAACTGAAAATCTTGTATCTTTACTTCCGCAGTATGCATTACCCGCTATAAATAATTTATCGGAGCATAATTTTGTTGCTCCGTAAATATTAATAGGTGCACATGCCTTATCCGTTGAAAGTGCAACTACCTTTTTTACTCCGTTATCAATAGAACAATCTATTACGTTTTGTGCTCCCATAACATTAGTTTTAATTGCTTCAAAAGGATTATATTCGCATGCCGGCACCTGTTTTAATGCAGCAGCATGAACAACAATATCAACACTTTCAAATGCCCTCATCATGCGCTCTTTATCACGTACATCACCGATAAAAAATCTTAACTTTTTAATGTATTGCTTAAATTCAGGCATTTCCGACATCATAAACTGTTTAAATTCATCTCTTGAATAAATTATGACCTTTTTAACTTCAGGATACTTTTCCAAAACAGTTTTAATAAATTTTTTACCAAAACTTCCTGTACCGCCTGTAACTAAAATTGTTTTACCATTCAGCATAATTATAAAACCTTGTATTATCTATAAGCTTTATTTTATCATAAATAAAAAATATTTTTATTTGAAGCAAAGGCGAAATTAGAATAAATTCAACACTTGCATCGTATAATATGACATATATTGGACAATCGATTTATAAAATGATATAAATATTTTTGTATGAAAAAATTTTTAAAAATATCACTAATAAATTTATTCATTCTTTTCTTTGCAATTTTATCGATTGAGCTATTTTTTGAGGCAAAATCAATATGGGACGGAAGAATTTTTATAAGTCCCCAAGAACGGGCAAAAAGACCTGTATTAAAATATATTAATAATTTAAGAATAACCGTTCAGGAAAGATTTTTTAATAAAGTAAAAGATGAATATACAATATATTCATTCCGGGAGGTTCAAGGCACTCAATACGAGAATAAACCTGCCATTATTCAGCTTGGATGTTCATATACCTTCGGAGCCTCGCTTGAAGATAAAGATACTTTTGCTGCAGTGTTATCAAAACAGGCTCATAGAAAAGTATATAATTGGGGAATATTTGGCGGCGGGGTCAGAGAAGCTCTCCATATTTTAAGAGATAAAGAGTTAATAAAAAATCTTGTTTCAAATACAGATAATATTGAGTACGTTATTTATACTTATATTCCGGATCATAGATACAGAATATATTTTAATCAGCATTCAAATGTTCCTGTTTTTAGAAAAATTAACAATGAATTTAAAGAAATCAAAACAAATAAATTTATAGAAAACAGCAGCATTAAATTTTTATTTGATACTTATAAAATACAAAAATTATCCTCAGAAAAAATGTGGAATGATTTTTGTGATTATATACAGGCAATAAAAAAAGAAATTCATAATGATTTTAAATATAAAAATAAACCCGTAAAATTTGTCATTTTTGTATATAACAACAATGATGAAGATAATTGGAAACAATTAGAAGATAAAAATACAACTGTTGTTCGGCTGGATGATATTGTTAAGATTGATACGCAAAATGTTCCATATATATTGTGGGAAGGTGAACATCATCCAAGTGCATACGCTTGGCAGGTTATTGTTCCTCAATTTATGAAAAAATTAAAAATATAAATTTAGTATTATTATTAAGTTATTTAACAAATAATTTAATACAACAAATCGGTTATTATTATTGAATGTTGAGAAAATTACATAAAATTTTTAAATAAATAGCAAAAATTTAACTGTACAATATAATAAAAAAATGTTTTAATTATTTTATAATTTTCATATTTTGTTGTATGGTTATTTTCTCCTTATTTGCAAATTCGATCGCAAGATTTTTGGGGTGGAGATTTGGGAAAATATCCAAACTTAGGGAGGTTAAAGCCTCCTCTTTTTTTAATTGCCAAATATAACAAAAGGTATATTTTGTTCAAGTGCATATTGTCTTAAAAATTCAGTGCGTTGATTAACTGATTTTTTTTCACCATCTTTTAATTCATTACGGTTTAAAAATTCTATCGGATTGGAAATTTTTTCTTCCCAATCTTGAGCATAGGCAAATACTGCCATAGGCGGTTTCGGATTTGATATATAAACTTCATTATAGTCTTTTGTATCTTCCAGGTCATTTGATTTTATTTCACAAAATGCTTTTATAAGCTGTTCTCTATACTCTTTCGGTTCTATCTCCTGCAATGGTTTATTTTTATTTTCCTTAACAAATTGAAGATACTCCTCATTATCCATTTTGAGCGAGCTTTTTATTAAATCGGATAAATATGTTCTTCCTTTTTCTATTCCTTCATCTAAAATATAATTCTTTTTAAAATCCTTCGTAGTTTTGCAAAAGCCGGAACAAACATCTGAATCATTGCCGCCATGAATATATTCATTATTGCAATCAAGTATTATTCCCTGTTCTGTGAAAAATTTGTATTTACTTTCGGGTCTTTCAGCGTAGCTTACCGATAAAAGCGCATCTGAAGATATTAAAGAAAAGGCATCAAATTTTGCAAGTTGATTGGGTAAATCTAAGCCGTGTACGAAAAATTTAATATTTCCGGTATTAATATTTTTTCCTTCCTTCGTAATAGTTTTTATTCCTTTTATTATACTTCCTTTCGGAAATCCTATTTTTTCTAAATCTTCATTTTTCAGTTCATTGTATTTTAAAATAATAAGACCGTCTTTATCTTGATAAACTCCTTTTATATTTGTACTGCCGTCACTGTTTACATTTGTTAAAGCTTTTTTTATTTTACTCATCTGAGGTATTTGTGTTACAGGCAGCAATGGCTGCGAATTTTTCAATTCGTCCGCATATTTTTTTATTTTTTCTCCATACAAATCACAAGCTTCGCCATAGCTCATTATTAAATATTCTTTTTCATCATGTAAATAATCATTTACCGCTTTTAAATCGGCATGAGCAAACATTATTGCCAAATCAACCATATTTTCATGTCTCAAATCGTAAGCAATGGATTTTTGTCTTTTTTGAGCATCTGTTTCATTATATGCGCCGTTTAATTCACTGTTCCACTGATGATGGTTTTATAAGCGTATATAATTTTATTTCCTCTTGAGAAGTTAAATTAAATTTTTTTGTTATATAAAACGCATCTAAGCTCGAATTATCAGCATGTTCACTATCTCTTATCCCTTCTTTTTTCGCGATATCGTGCAATAGTGAAGCAAGCAGCATTATTTTTTTATCGGAGGGTGTTAAGTCTTTATACTTAGAGTCTTTTGCAATTTCCTGCATTACTTTTAGCGAATGTTGAAAAATATCGAATTGATGTCCTGTTTTAATTTCAACTCCATCTTGATTTATTATATTCCGGCAATGCTGTTTGCAGCCTATAGAAGGTCTTAATTCCGGTAAATACTTTATTATATCATTTAAGCAGATTTCAAGTTCTTTATTTGAACAAATTATTTTATTATTCTCGGTAAATTGTATTACATTTTTTCTTAAGTCTTCAATAACAGCTATTACTGAAGGATTTTTTATTTCTGATAGTTTTTTTTCGTCGTTTAAATTTACGGGATATCCCGAAATAGAATATCCATTGGCTGCTTTTTCATTTTGATAAAGTTCAAACCCGAAGTAATCATAAACTTTTTGTAGTTCTAACTTAGGCATATTTTTTGTTTTAGTCAAAACATCAGTTATAAATTCATCCTTTGCATATTCTTGAGTTATTTTAAGATTTTTAAAATCTTCATCAGGTATTTTAAAAAGAACAGCTCCAAGATTATTTAATATTTTATCAAAATTTTTATCGGGCAAATCTTTTGTATTAATTTTTAAAGAATGAACTATATCGGATAATAATCTGCAATAAGCTTTTTTATTTACGGGAATTATGGGAAATATGTCTTTTATTTCGGGCGAAATATTAAAATACCCCTCTTTTGAAGCAATCAGTTCTTTTAACAGCTGTTTTTTTCCTTCTTTTGATATCTCGTTTACATTTCTGACTTTACATAAAGGTAAAAATTCCGGATTAATTTTTTCCTGAACCCAGGGCAGATATTTAATACATTCTTCACTGTTAAAAAACTCCCTGCATACAAACATAATTAATAAATCGGTATTATTTTTAAATTCTTTATTATTTATAAGCTCACAGCATCTGTTTAAAATTTTTATTGCTTTTTCTTCTTTTTGAATTTCTGTTAACTCCTGCGCAAGCTCCATAATTTTTTTATTTGTTAGTACTTTATTACAATTTTCATTATCTAATATTCTATTTACACCCTCTGTACAATCTTTTGATTGAGATAATAAAATAAATAAATTAGGGTCGAAAGTTTCGTTAAAATTAAGCTCCTTGCTTTTATTTACGGCTTTTTTTGCTATATATATATTATTTTTATTTAAGAAGAAAAAATCTACATCAAAATCATTTGTTAAAATTTCCGCTTCATTTTCAAATTCCTCATCTGTCATTTCTTCATCTTTAATATTGCCCTTAAAAGGTATATTAATTTTAAGCAAAGAGTAATTTGCGATTATACTTTGTGCTGTTACCGGCTTTTTATTTGACGATTTTTTGTATTCCGGTTCATTTGATTTAAAACTAGGAACTGCAATATTATTATTTAAATTTAAATGTTTAAGCTCAGGCAAAAAAAAGCCGGCATTTATTAACATATCAATTATTTCTTCCTTACACTTACAATACATGTAAAACCGGTAAATAAAAAATTTGCTGTATTAATCTAAAAAACCAACTTGATTTCTTCCGTTTTCTTTAGCTTTATATAAACATTTATCCGCATATTCAATTAAATCAGTAGGAGTTGTTCCGTTTTCGGGATACGTTGCAACACCTAAACTTATTGTAATATTGACTTCTAACTCAGGTGAAAGTTCGTATTTTCTTGAAGCTATTGTCGAGCAAATATTTTGGGCTATTTTAACACCTGTTTCGCGTTTTGCATTCTTTAATATGATGGTCATTTCTTCACCGCCATATCTGCATACAAAATCTTCAGTTCTTACACTTGATTTTAATGTTCTTGCAACATGCTTTAAAACCGCATCGCCAGCCTGATGACCGTATTTATCATTAAATTTTTTAAAAAAATCAATATCAATTAAAATAAGTGAAAAATTACCTTTTGTTTTTTCTGCATTTCTAATCTGTATTCGTATTTGTTCTTGAAAAAATCTATGATTATATAACTCGGTTAAACCATCAGTTGTTGCTAATTTGTATGTATATTCAAAATTTCTGGAGGTAATAAGATATTTTATTATAAATGAAATAACAAAAACAATTAGTGATATTATTAGCGGAATTATAATCCATATCCATAAATTATATTTAGCCATAACAAAAGTAGAATAGTAAATATAACAGAATATAAGCATAGTTAATAAAGTTAAAGACACATATACAGATCTTACTTTAAATACGATTAAAACTGTAAGAACGGATAAAATTAAAGAAAGAAAGGCATTATAAGGTAGTGATGCTTTATGTATAACATTATTTTCCAGAATATTATTAAGAAGCGTAGCATGTATTTCGACTCCCGGCATATATTTACTTGTGGGTACTGTTTTTATATCAGAAAGAGCAAAAACACTTGTACCAATGTAAACTATCTTATCTTTAAAAAAGTCATCTTTTAATATTTGTGGCTGACCTGATTTTTTTGCCCGTAAAGATTTTATAACCTCCCACATCGATACATAAGTAAATGTATTTCCTTTGCGTATTCCGCTTTCTCCATACCAATTTAATATTGCTTCCGCATTTTTTGTTAACGGAATTATTCTATCGCCGATTATAAAATTGTTTTTTGAATCAACCTTGATTTCATTTATATTTGCATTCTCATATTTATTTAAATAATCAATTGCCATTTTAACAGTCATATAAAGATAATTTCTTATCTTTATTTTGGAATAATCTTTTTCATTATAGTCAGGGTAATTTATAAAAATAGGAATTTGCCTTATTAATCCGTCATCCGCTTTAGGTGTATTTATATGTCCGATATTTCCTGTAGCTTCAATAATTTCAGACATTATAGGTCTGCAATTGCTGTATTCATAAGGAACAATCGATTTTGATTCAATATTTATATCTGTAGTTATTTTTTTGTTTAATAACGGAGGTTTTCTTATTTCAAAAGAATAATCGTCAAAATTAATTGCAGTATAAGTATTAGGATATTTTTTAAAAGCCTCAATTAATTTTTCATCACTCTGAGGAATTCTTTTTAAAGATTTTATAAATAATAAATCAAATGCAACAAATTTAGGCTTCTGCTCTTGGATATAATGTAAAAGTTCTGCATAAACATGTCTGGGAACAGGCCAGTCGCCATAAGTTTCTATCAAATATTCATAAGAAGGGTCATCTATTGTAACAATTACTATATCTTTATTAGCTTTTTTATCCTTTGATATAATTTTCTGCCGTATATCAAAAGTCTTACTTTCTATTGTATCTAATATAGACTTTGTTTCTTCCTGCGGAAGAATATATGCAATAAGACATAAAATACCAAAAAGTAAAAATACATAAAAAATATCATACCTATGTCTGTGGATAAAACTAAAAATTTTTTCCATAAAATCTCCATCTGATATCTAATCCAGTGTCGCAACCTCCCACCGCGTCAACCGCGCTGTACGGTTGCTCACCTTTTAAAGTCACCACTCCCAAATTTCGCTCATGTTCCCTATCGCGAAATTTGCTCGGGCAAACATTACTTTAATTATTATCTGATTTTATGTTTTTTTCAACTTCTTCTATATTTTTTATAAAAATTTTAGCTAAATCACTTATTTCATCAGGATTTATTAAAAAACGCAGAAGACAAATTTCATTTAAATTCATTTACTTTTCCCAATAGCCTAACAATTTTATTTTAGCAATGAAAACAGATTATTTAATCAACTTTTAAGATGAAAAAATTTTTGGTAAAAATTTGTTAAATACATATATAAATAGAATATATGGCTTGTAAATTATTAAATAAATAATTTTTTTATTAATTTACAAGAGGATAAAAGGAATATATATGGGAAATTTAGATTTATCAGGCGATTATTATCGTTTTAACAAGGCAGCAAAATCAGACATTGCAAAAGATAATTTTTCACAAACAGATACAAAATTTGATGACGATTTTTTATTTGCAACTAATGAAGATCAAGCCGGTATTTATGATGATATTGTATATAATACCTGTGCTGCAAAGAATAAAAATTTTCAAGATGATGACATAGTTAATATCAAAATTGAAAGACTCGGCTCCGGACAATATATAGCCGATGGCAAAAGGAAAGCCGAAGACACTGAAGGATTAGATCCTGATGTATTGTCAAAAGATGCCAAAACATTGCCTGAAAACGAACAGAGAGAATTTTTAAAAAATTCCGGTATTAATATTGATGAATATACGGCTTGTAAATCCGAAGATGGAACAATATCCTTTAAATCAAAAGATTGTAAACGATTTTTCAGAGTTGTAAATCACAATGGCGAGAACAAAATTATTAATACGACTATGAACGGAAACAATGCAACTTTTAATGTATATAGAGTCGAAACAACAAAAGTAGAAGACACAAAGGAAACTGAAGAAAATAATAAGACAGAGGAATCCAAGAAAGCGGAAGAAGCTAAAGCAGCGGAAGAAGCTAAAAAAGCAGAAGAAGCAAAGAAAGCGGAAGAAGCTAAAGCAGCGGAAGAAGCTAAAAAAGCCGAAGAAGCTAAAAAAGCCGAAGAAGCAAAGAAAGCGGAAGAAACTAAAGCAACTGAGGAAGCTAAAAAATCAGCTGAAGAAGCCAAAAAAGCAGCTGAAGAAGCTAAGAAATCGGCTGAAGAAGCTAAAAAATCAGCAGAAGAAGCCAAGAA
This sequence comes from Candidatus Gastranaerophilales bacterium, assembly GCA_905234915.1. Lineage (GTDB taxonomy): Bacteria > Cyanobacteriota > Vampirovibrionia > Gastranaerophilales > Gastranaerophilaceae > Avigastranaerophilus. The sequence continues at coordinate 13,374 of CAJOJP010000030.1, read as the reverse complement.
ATCGGCTGAAGAAGCTAAAAAGGCTGAAGAAGCTAAAAAAGCAGCAGAAGAAGCTAAGAAAGAAGAAGAAGCTAAAAAGGCAGAAGAAACCAAAAAAGCGGAAGAAGCTAAAGCGGCTGAAGAAGCTAAAAAAGCAGCTGAGGACGCTAAAAAAGCAGCAGAGGAAGCCAAAAAAGCGGCTGAGGAAGCCAAAAAAGCTGCTGAGGACGCTAAAAAAGCCGTTGATGCACAAAAAGCAGCGGAAGAAGCACTAAAAGCAGCAGATGAAGCTAAAAAAGCAGCAGAGGAAGCACTAAAAGCAGCGGAAGAAGCTAAAAAAGCGGTAGATGAAGTTAAAAATACCAATAACTCAACTAAAGAAGATACAACAGAAAAAAATATACCTGAAAACAAAAAAATAGAAGATGAAGATAAAAAAACTTCGGTTAATATAGAAAAATGCGTAGATGATTTATACAATGCAATGGAAGGACTCGGAACAGACGAAGAAACACTTGAAGACATTTTCTTTGACGAAAAAATTTCGGATGAAGATTTTGCTAAAATTGTTAAAAGATATGGAGAAAAATACGGATTTGACGATAAAAAAGGAGGCATGCTCTCACAAATAGATAGTGAAACCTCGGGCGAACTTTATAAAAGATTATCGGTTAAATTAGCGCAAAGAATGACAAATGCTGCTAATAAAGGAAATGAAGAAGCAATAGACGTTTTATGTAAAGAAATATATTCAGCTACAGCAGGTAAATTCGGTACCGATGATGACTTTTTAAAAACAGTATTTGACGATATCAGTGACGAAGCAATAATAAAATTGAATAAGAAATACTCTGAAATAAATCAAGGAAGAGATTTAATAAGTGATATAACAGATGAATATTCAGGAATCTTCGGCTGGAGAAAAAAACATCCGTTCCATGTTGATCTTGAAGAAATCGGAGATAAAATAATCCGAAAAATCAACAAGGCACTTAGACATGAACCCCCGGCAGCTTAAATTACTTTATCTATTAAGCCGTATTCTACAGCTTCAGCTGCTGACATATAATTATCACGTTCCGTATCCTGATATATTTTTTCGATAGTCTGACCTGTATGTTCAGCAAGAAGAGTATTAAGTTCTTTTTTCATTCTTAAAATTTCTTTAGCTTCTATTTCTATATCTGTAGCTTGACCTTTAGCACCTCCGAGCGGTTGATGTATCATAATTCTTGCACTTGGAAGTGCCATCCTTTTCCCTTTAGTACCGCCGGACAACAAAAAAGCTCCCATAGAAGCAGCTTCGCCCAAGCAAATAGTAGAAACATCGGCACGAACATGTTTCATCGTATCATAAATTGCCATGCCTGCAGTAATAACTCCTCCGGGACTATTTATATACATCATGATATCTTTCTCCGGATTTTCCGCATCCAGTAAAAGAAGCTGTGCAACGATTGAATTAGCCATTTCATCATCTATTTCTTCACCTAAGAATATAATTCTCTCTCGCAATAATCTTGAAAATATGTCAAAAGATTTTTCTCCATTTGATGATGCTTCTATAACCGTAGGAACATAACTTAATACTGTATTTCTGTCCATAATACAACCTCACTTCTATATTATATATTATATACAACTAAAAACAATTTATGCAATTAACATTAAATATTTTTTTAAATGTTTCTGTTTCCATATGTCGTAGTTCAAATATATTAACTTTTATATACATCAGAAAGTATATTTTCTCCAATATGTTATGAACTGGCACAAATATTGAAAAACAAAATTTACTGTGCTATAATAAGACTGTGAAGTAAGGAGTGTAAATTTTGTTAACTACATATTTAGCAATGCAAAATGCTGTTTTGGCAAATAATATGGCAGTTTCTGGCATGATGAGTTCATCTAATAGAATGTTAAATACGGTAACTGCTAATAACAGCCAGCCTTTACGTCCTTCATTCGCTGCAGCATCTTTTCATGATGAATTAAATGTTAAGGCTGGTGAAACCAAAGTTACTGTTGCTCAAAAACTGGCAGAGTCACTGCAAAAAGCTCTGGGAAAAGATATTAAGCAATCAACCCCCAAGTATGGCGGTCTTGATTATAAGGCATAATATTTTTTATTTTTTACAATTCTCAAAATTTGTAAAAAAATTAGCAAAAAACTTTTATTTGCATGTTTAAATATCATCGGTAAGTTAAAATATATTTTTCATGCTAATAAATAGTATAAAACCTGAAAAAAATAATATTTCTGCTAAAACAATTAGTCATAGGGGACTGGATAGCAGAAATTTGATTAAAACCCTTGGTAATTCAGATTCTTTATTGTCAACTGTTGCATTGGAAACTTTTGTAACCGGCGGACGCGGTATAAATGCATATAAAAGAGGCGGAGAAGATGAGTTTCGGGAACGATTTACCGATGACGTTGTTTCTGCTGTTTTTTGGATGAAAGGCGTTGACTTTTTTAATTCATTAGGGGATAAGTTTGGGAAAAAAGTATTAAAACTTCCTACTACAGAATTTGATGTCGGTAAAGATGCATTAAGAACTCCATTTAAAAATCTTGAGGCTGATCAAATTAAAACTTTAGGCAGCAAAAAAGCAGCCGAACCAATAATAAAAAAATTAGCTGTGTTTAAATTTACTAAAATTATTTTATCTACGTTACTTTCTACCTCCGTAATAGGCTTTATTATGCCTAAAATTAATCAAAAAGTTACGGAAAAAATAATGCGGCAAAAACAGCTTGAAAATAAAACTTTAAAAAGTAATTTGCAGAACTTTAATTTCATGGAAAATCATTCATTTGAGGAATTTGATAAAAGAATACGAGCCGATAAGTCACAATCCTTTAAAGGTTCTTTTGTTGATAATATGACTCAGGTTTCACATTTGCTTGAAAATCATACAATATGCAAAATGCTTACAAATGATGCAGGTATCATAACCGGCCGCACTGTTTCCGCCAGAAATAAAGATGAAGGCTTAGAATATCTTTTCCGCGATATTACTTCTTTATTCTTTTATTTTGCCAGCACTCCAATTATATATTCTATGCTCCAAAAGATTACTAATACTAAAGGTTTAACAGAAATTGACCCGGTTGCAGCAAAAAGTCTGTGTGAAAATATGATTAGTTGTTTAAAAAATCCTGAAGGTAAGAACATTTCAATGAATATTCAGGAATTTGAAAATAAAACTCTTGGTGTCATCAGTGAAAAAGATAAAAATTTAATAGAACAAATTCCATTTAAGTCTGATGTTATATCGCTTTCTGAATTAAAAAAATTTATAAATGATGAAAATATAATTAAAACTGCTGAGAAAATGGCAGAACTACAGCCGGAACAGGCACAAAAAGGAAAAGTTCTCACAAAACAGCAGGTTATGGATGTTTTCAAAAACGGCTCATTAACTTCGCCCGAATTTATGAAGTCTATATATAAAGACCGTTTTGGAGATAAATTATTTGATAAATATCGGTATATCTCAATGGATAAAATCACTAAATTTAGAGAAAATATTGATAAATATGTTTGGTCAACTATAAATATTGCAAAAAAAGAAAATAACGGAATAGTTGATGTAAAATTAATTGAAAAAATCAATAAAAAAAGTTTTAGAAGGTCAACTGTTTATAGAACATTTGCTATGTCTATCTCCGCATTAGCTTTGGGATTTGCTATTCCAAAACTCCAATATGCACTGACAGAGCATAGAACAGGCTCAAAAGCCGCTCCAATGTTCAGAGAATTTACTGAAAACAATGCAAACTAAAATTATTGCCGGATTTACCTTAAATTAAACCAATTTTTAAAAAATGTCAAACCTGCTTTGGCACTTTTCTCAGGATGAAACTGAACTGCTGTTATATTATTTTTTTGTACAGCAGCGCAATATGGATGAGAATAAAATCCCGAGGCACTTTCTATTTCTTTTTCTTCAGGAACAACATAATATGAGTTAACAAAATAAAAATAGTCCTCCGGGATGAATTTATTTTCCGATATAGGTTTAACTTTACTCCAGCCAATTTGAGGCACTTTTCCATGTTGAAATTTTTTTACTTCACCTTTAAATATACTTAAACCTTCAATATTTGGTGCTTCTTCGCTTTTTTCAAACAGAATTTGAAGTCCGATACAAATTCCCAAAAAAGGAATACCCTTATCACAGCTTTCTTTTATTATTTTAACAAGACCTTTTTGTTTTAAATTATGCATAGCCTGCGCAAAATGTCCCTGCCCCGGGAATATTATTCTTTTTGCATTAAGAATTTTGTTCCCGTCTGAAGTAATTTCATACGGAATTTGCAAAAAAGAAAGCATATTGGCAACACTTCTTAGATTTCCTGCTTCATAATCAACTATTACGGTTTTATTCAAATTTAAATCCATCCTCTTTTAATCGTCTGACAACTTCTTTAAATTGTTCTTCTTTCGCAACAATAGAGAGTCTGAACCACCCTTCTCCGTTTTTACCGAAACCTGAACCGGGAACAAGCATAACACCCGATTTTTTCAAAACATCGTCAGTAAACTCTTTAGAAGTTTTATATTTTGGCGGAACAGGCAGCCATAAATAGAAAGTAGCTTTAGGAATATTTAATTTATCAATTGGCCATCCGAGTTCTTTTAAACCATCAAGCATAATTTTTTGTTTTTTTTCAAATCTTTTGTTGGCTTCTTTTATATATATTTCGCCTTCCTCTGAGTTTAAGATTTCAGAAGCAGCTTTTTGTATAGGTTTGTAAATACCGGTATCGATTGTTGATTTCAATTTAGAAAATATTCCGACTGCCTCTTTATTTCCGCAAACCCAGCCTATTCTCCAACCTGTCATTGAAAAAGGCTTAGAAAAACTGAAAAACTCAACAGCCACATCTTTTGCACCTTCAATTTCAAATACGCTATGCGCTTTTTCAGCTCCTTCAAATGTTAAATCAACATAAGCAGCATCAGATATAAGCAATATATTGTGCTTTTTACAAAATTCAACAGCATGTTTTAAATATTCTAAAGTGCAGATAGCTCCTAATGGATTATTAGGATAATTGATAACAAGTGCTTTTACACGTTTCATTGAATATCCGTCTTTTTCTAAATTTAAAGCAGTTTCATCTAAATCCGGCATATAATTATTTTCTGCTGTTAAAGGAATACCGTAGCTTAAACCGCCCGAAACTTTTACCATTTCTTTATATGAGGCATACCCCGGATCGGGTATCATAATGATATCTCTATCTTTCATTTCTTTTACAGGATTAATTAATGCTCTGATAATATTTGCAATACCCTCTTTAGAGCCGATTAAAGAACAAATTTCGGAAGAAGTATCCATATCAATGTTATATTTTGTTTTCATTCTTTTTGCTATTGCCTCAAGAAGATATTTTTCTCCTTTTGGCGAAGTATATGTATGCATATCATTTTCATCTATTGCTTTTTTTATTGCATTTTGAACAAGAGCAGGCGGTTCTTCAACCGGAGCTCCCATTGAAAGCGATATGGGTTTTCTTCCTCTTTTTGTGAGTTCAGGGGTCAATCTTTGAGCCTCCTGTTTTATTTGAAACATTATATAAGTTTCCAGAGAACTTACATAATCATTAAATAATTCCTTCATTTTCCATCTCCTGTTTGTTTAACAATTTATTTTCCGATTGCCATGCCCAGGCATTATGATTGTGTATGCTTTCCTGAGCTTCAACTTCCGCTTCGTAATAAAGAATTTTTTCATCTTCTCTTAAAAAGCTTATGACATCGCGTAATACATCCTCTACAAATTTAGGATTTTCGTATGCTGTTTCTGTTACATACTTTTCATCACTTCTTTTTAATATTGAATATATTCGGCTTGACCCGCAGTCTTCAATTTTTTCAATTAAATCTTCAAGCCATATCATATCATTTTCAGCGTAACTGACTTTTACTTTTACCATAGTTCTCTGGTTATGAGCCGAATATTTTGAAATTTCCTTTGAGCAAGGACATAAAGTTGTTACGGGAACTTTAACACCTAAAATAAATCTGTAATTATCTCCGTATAAATCGCCCTGAAATGAACAATCATAACCGACAGGAAATTCAAGACCGCTTACCGGAGCTTTTTTATTTACAAAATATGTGAAATCAAATTTTACATGGGCGCATTTTGAATCGAGTTTTTTTCTTATATCATATAAAAGACCTTTAATATCCAATCCTAAAGTATTTTTGTTTGAATATTCGCCTAAGACCTCCATGAAACGTGACATGTGAGTTCCTCTGTAATTATGGGGCAGAGTAACGCTCATTCTTGCTTTTGCCGTAACAAGCTGGCAATCTTTTCCTTTTCTTTCAACCAATAGAGGCACTTCAACACCATTAACGCCTACTTTTTGAATATCGATTCCTCTTTTATCGGATTCCTTTTGCACATCTTTAAGAGTGTTATTCATTATTTTTTTTCTTAGCCTCTAATTCTTCCATATTATTGCTTTCCATTGCCTTAAGAAGTTTTAAAGCAGCCATTCTTTGAGTTTTAGGCGGAGCAGCCCTTAAAAGTTCAACTGCTTTTAGCATTACGGGATCCGAATCATACCAGCGATTACCCTTTTTTGAAAATTGTTTTGTAATTTCGTATATACGTTCTATAACATCCTGCGCAACCTGTTCTTGCAGTGATATTATGAAATTTGCGGCAGTGCTTTTGTCTTCATCAGTCTGTAAACTCAGAAGTTCCAATGCTTCTTTTAATATCGGGTCATTATCATACCAGCGTCTGTATTCTGCCATTTTTACTCCTTAACCTCTTTTCAGTAATTCATTTATAATTTTTTTGGTATTATCGAAAACTTTATCAATAGAATTATTTGCATCAATAAGTTTAATTCTTGACGGATTTTCTTTTTGCAGCTGCAAATATCCGTTTCTTACTTTATTATGGAATTCTTCTCCTATAGCTTCCATTCTGTCTTTAATATTTCCGACTCTTTTCATTGCCGTTTGAGTTGAAACATCATATAAAAGAGTCAAGTCAGGCCGAATATTTCCGGTTGCAATTTTATTTAAGTCTTTTAACAGTTGAATATTCTGACCTCTGCCATAGCCCTGATAGGCTATGGTTGAATCTGTATGACGATCGCAAAGTACAATTTTACCTGCTTTTAGATTTGGTTCTATAAATAACTCAATATGATTTGCTCTATCGGCTAAAAATAAAAACATTTCAGCTCTGTCTGAAACGAAATTTTCGTTATTTAAAAGAAGCTCTCTTATTTTTTTGCCTGTATCGAGTGCACCGGGCTCTCGAGTGGTTACAACATTAAAACCCTGCTCCGTAAGCCAGCTTGCAGTATTTTCAAGCTGAGTAGTTTTACCTGAGCCGTCGGCACCTTCAAATGTTATAAAATAACCTTTTTTCATTTACAAAACATCCCAAAGCGTATATTTTCTGAGTACTTTTGGAATTGTAACCGAACCGTCTTCATTTTGGAAATTTTCGAGTATTGCTGCAAAAGTTCTACCTACAGCAAGTCCGGAACCGTTTAAAGTATGAACAAACGCAGGTTTGCCGGTTACTTTATTTCTATATCTTATATTTGCGCGTCTTGCCTGGAAATCTCCAAAATTTGAGCAGCTGGAAATTTCTTTATATGCATTATAAGAAGGAAGCCAAACTTCAAGGTCAAAGCATTTTCTTGCTGAAAATCCTATATCACCGGTTGATAGAGCAACTCTCCTGTAAGGAAGTTCAAGCAATTCAAGTATTCTTTCCGCATTCCGCGTTAATTTTTCGTGTTCTTCAACACTTGTTTCAGGAGTACATAGCTTAACCAATTCAACTTTATTAAACTGATGCTGCCTGATTAATCCGCGTGTATCCTTGCCGGCACTGCCTGCTTCCCTTCTGAAGCACGGAGTATATGCCGTCATATATTTAGGAAGTTCGTCTTCATTTAATATTTCGCCCTGATAAATATTTGTTACGGGAACTTCTGCTGTCGGTATAAGATATAAATCTTCTTCCTCACATTTATACATATCCTGAGCAAATTTCGGCAGTTGTCCCGTTCCTGTCATTGCGGAAGAATTAACCATAACAGGGGGTAAAATTTCTTCATATCCGTGTTCTTTTGTATGCGTATCCAGGAAAAAGTTTATAATAGCACGTTCTAATTGAGCCCCCTTGCCTCTGTACAGAGAAAATCTTGATTGAGAAAGCTTAACTCCTCGTTCAAAATCAACTATATTTTTTGCCGTACAAATATCCCAGTGTGCTTTTTGTTCAAATGAAGGATGGACAGGCTCGCCCCATTTTTTTATTTCTACATTATCCGCGTCTGAACTGCCTATAGGGGTAGTTTCGTCAGGAATATTAGGAGTTGAAAGCAATAAATTTTTCTGTTGGAGATCTAATTCCTGTTCTTTATCCTCAAGTAATTTTATCTCTTCACCGGTTTGTTTAACTTCCTCTTGAATTGCATCGGTATTTTCGCCGTTCTTTTTCATTACACCGATTTTTTGCGACATATTCTTTCTTTTTGCTCTTAAATCATCAGCCTGAGCTTGAATTTTTCTTCTTTGCGCATCTATTTCCAAAATAGAATTAATTGATAAATCAGGATTCCTTCTTTTTAAAAGTTCATTTACTTTATCGGGATTTTCTCTTATTAATCTTATATCTAACATCGCTCCACCTCACAATATCCATAATTATACTATTAAAAAAAAATTTAAAATAAAATAGATTAATAAAATTAATTACAATTTTCGCAAATATTTCTACAATTTATAATTTATTGTAAAAAAATATGTGATTGTGCTACAATAAACTTAATATTATGAGCCATTTAAATACTAACAGAAAAATAAAAAGACAAATTGATAAATTCCAAAAATCGGGAAATATACAAAAAGCGGTTGAAGCTTGCCAGAATGCTATTTCCGAAAATGAGAACGATGCCGAATTACATATAAAACTCGGTGATTTGTATATGGAATGGCATCTTGATATTCATCAGATAAGACAGTATGTTGATGATGCAATTACGGAGTACCAGCGCGCACTTGAATCTTGTATGAATTCTTCCGAAATTTATTTCAAACTCGGTATGGCTTTTTATTATAAGCATGAACTGGATAAAGCAGTTAACTATTTTAAATTGGCACTTGAATACAATACAAAACTTGCGGAAGCTTATTTTATGATTGCGCAGGTATTTATGAAAAAAGGAGATTTCCTTGAGGCTGTCGAATCGGCGCAAAAAGCTGTTGAAATTGCACCTTTCTCATCTTCCCGCGCTTATTATCTTATGTATAATGTTATGTCGCTTTCTCCTGCCCGTACAAAATGGTATCAAAGATATCCTAAATTAATTGCTTCCGTTTTAACTCTGCCTTTTGATAAGTATGCAAGAAAAGAATTTATAAATCGTTTATCTTATGTTAAATTTCTTCCTGTTTTGATAAAAACGTCAATTATGATATTTTTTAAGGGGTTTACACCTGAAGTCCTTGATATATACAGAGAAACTTTAGATAAAGCTCCCGGTTTTGTTGAACTTTATATTAATCTGGGCAGAGTCTATTATGAATTGAAACGCTATGATGATGCTATTTGCGAGTATAAAATGGCAATTTGGCTTGATAGCTTAAATGCCAGGGCATATTATTATCTCTGCCAATTATATGAAGAACAAAGAGATTACGATAATGCGATTGAAATTTGTTCCAAGCTTATTGAATTACAGCCGCATGTTGCTGATTTTCACTGTAAATTAGCTCAATATTTATATCTTAAAGGTGATATAAATAGAGCCGTAAATCATTATCAAACAGCAGTTACGCTTAATCCGGGTCCTGAGTGGACAAGTGTTGTTGCTCAGACTTTAGGTTTTATTTTTCAGGAAAATATAAAAAATCTTGATGCCGCTATTAGTTCATATCAGTGTGCTTATCAGCTTAATCCTAATGATATTGATATATACCTAAATTTAGGTAATGTATTTTTTGAAAAAGAAGCTTATGACAATGCTTTGGCTGTTTATAAAAAAGCTTTGGAATTTGCTCCGAATAATGCCCGCTTACATTGTAACTTAGGCTATTTATACTGGGGTAAAGGCAATACTGAAGAAGCTATTAAAGAATATGAAAAGGCAATAAAATATGACAGTTCTTATGATATAGCTTATAATAATCTTGGTGTAATTTATCTTGATGATTTAGGCAAAGTTAAAAAAGCAATAGAACTATTTGAAGCAGCAAGAAAATATAATCCGAATTACGCGCTTGCTGCATATAATTTAGCTCGTTCTATAGCAATAACAGGTGATAAAATAGAGGCAGCAAAACTTTATCAGATTGCTTTTGATATAAATAATTATACTAAAGAGCTTGACCCTGCCGATATAGAAGAAAAAATACAGGATTTATTTACATAATGGAATATATTCAGGAAGTAAGAGTTTTATACGGTGATACAGATGCTTACGGAGTTGTCTGGCACGGGGCTTATACAAAATGGTTTGAAGCTGCAAGAGTTGAAGCTGTTGAAAAATCTTTAGGCTTAAATCTCGGGGAATTAGAAGCTGAAGGAATTTTATTCCCCGTTGTTGAAATGAACATCAGATATAAATCTTCCGCCAAAATAAATGAAAAAATTATTATTAAAACACATATAAGTGATGTAAAGCCTGTAAGCGTAACTTTTGAAAGTAATGTTTACGATAAATTAACAGGAGTTTTAAGGGTTATTGCTCAGGTAACAATTGTAACTGTAAATCCTAAAACAGGGAAATTGTATAGAAAAATACCCGATAAAATTTTTAATGCGTTTATGTCCGCAAAAATATAATTGAAGTTTGATTAAATTAATAAGGTCTGTTTTTATGAGTTTAAATGATACACCGTCATCAGAAAGAATACGAATAGGTTTTTTTGGCAGAACAAATACGGGAAAATCAAGTTTAATAAATAAAATTACAAATCAAAATGTTTCAATTGTATCTGATATAGAAGGAACTACTACCGATCCTGTTTCAAAAGCTATGGAAATACTTCCTCTTGGGGCAGTTTTAATTACTGATACAGCAGGTTACAATGATAAAAGCGAACTTGCAAATTTAAGACTTGAAAAAACATTTAAAATTCTTGATAAGACGGATATTGCCATACTTGTTGCAGATGCTTCAAACAGCTTAACTGTTGATGATAAAAAATTAATAAACATTTTTGAAGCAAAGAAAATTAAATATATTATTGTTTATAATAAATGTGATTTAATAGAAAAAACTTTAACCGCTTCGGAAAATGAAATTTATGTAAGTGCATTAAAAAATATAAATATTATTGAACTAAAAGAAAAAATAGCTTCTTTTTCAAAGTTTTTAAGTCCACAAAAAGTACTTATAAGTGATTTAATAAATGAAAATGATAAAATAATACTTGTAACGCCGATTGATTCCTCAGCACCGAAAGGCAGGCTTATTTTACCTCAGCAGCAAGTTTTACGTGATATTTTGGATAAAGGCGGTATCGGTATTGTTATAAAAGAGTTTCAATTAGAAAATGTACTTGCTTTTTGTCCTGACCCAAAACTTATTATAACAGATTCACAAGTATTTAAATATGTAAATTCCGTTTTACCCGAAAACATTCCGCTTACCTCATTTTCAATACTCTTTGCAAGATATAAAGGTATTTTAGAAATTGCCGTAAAAGGTGTTAAAAATATAAAAAATTTAAAAAATAATGATACAATACTAATATCGGAAGGGTGTACGCATCACAGGCAATGTAACGATATAGGAACGGTAAAGCTACCCGGTTTAATAAAAGCCTTCACACAAAAAAATTTAAACTTTGAATTTACATCTGGCTCGCAGTTTCCTGATAATTTGAACAAATATGCAATGATTATTCATTGCGGAGCATGTATGCTTAATGAAAGAGAAGTTTTAAACAGATATAAATCAGCGCAGTATTATAATATTCCAATCTCAAATTATGGCATAACAATTGCATATCTTAACGGGATATTACAAAGAAGCATTGAAATTTTTTATCCCGAAAAAAACTGCTAAAGTTATCTTAATGTATTTCTTACACCGGTATCAATCTGAATTCCGCTTCCGCCCTTATTCAAACTTGTCAATGCGAGCATTTCGGTTTTAACCGCATCACGTTCAGCCCAGTCGCGAATATATGTTTCAATTCCATAGCAGCTGCCCTTTTCCTTTAAACCGTTCATTATATTAAATTCAGCAGAAATCATTCCCATTGAAACAATAAAAACAGGATTCTTTGCATTCTTATTATTTAAACTAAGCTGAATTGAATATATTTGCCTATATCTCGTTCCTAATTTTTCAGTAATATCTTTTTTACTGATTAAAAAATTAATTAGAGATTGCTCAAGTACTTGAATTCTGGTAGATTTTGATTCATTATCCATTACTTTTCTCTTTTCTGATATATAAATTAACTGATAAATATAATATTCCCTGTTTTCAATTATATTTAACAAGACCAGTAACATTATACTTATTTTTATTAAACTGGTAAAGGATTAATTTTAAAATGAAAATTCAAACAAATCTTTTACATTGATACTTAGTGCATCGGCAATATTTTTAATGGTATTAATTGTTACATTGGCTTCACCGCGTTCAATCTGCCCGATATAATTAAAATTCATATTTACCATATCTGCAAGCTGTTTTTGAGAAATTTTTTTTTGTTTTCTTATATAAGCTAATTTGGTACCAAATCTTTTTTGCAAATCAATATTTATTTCCATACTGTTATTAAGTATAAAAAACTTTATATTGATTTTCTAACCGGTATAATATATGATATAACGTCTAATGACTATTATTATTTTAACATTATTGTTAGTATGACCTTTTTCTTTTATTTACATTTCATTAAAAAAAGCGGAATTAAAATAAATTCCGCAAAAACTACGTAAATATAGCTCTAAACTTAATCATCACATGTTGACCACGTGCGTAAATCTTTTGTACCTCTGCAATAACAAGTTGCATCCCAATGCGTAGAGTGTGTATAACTGCCGCCTGTTGCCGAACAATGACTTTGACAGACGCTTTTTGAATTTAAATTTAATTCACATCCGCCATGTTGGTTTAGAGTATCTCCAGCTCTAACCTGAGAATAACTACAAGAATTAGAATCAAGAGGACAATATGGTATAAAATTTTCAATTCCCCAACTAACATGTCTTGAACCACGCGCAAGAGGTTGATAACGACCACCGTAATAACAAATGCATCCACCTATTAATTCATTATTTTCCACAATATCGTCAAAAAGTTTTTGTATATCCTCTTGTGATAAATTTTCAACTGCATCTAAATTCATATTTCTTCCTTTTATAATTTAA
>CAJOJP010000029.1 GCA_905234915.1 Candidatus Gastranaerophilales bacterium | reverse complement strand
ATCAAATAAGTTAGGAGTTAGCAGTGAGGAGTTAGAAATTGAATTATCACTCCTAACTTCTAATTTCTCATTCCTAACTATTTGAAGTGCAGGCTTTAAATATTCAGCTCCAATATGCTCACGCACATAATCTCTTACTTTTACTTTATCCGTGCAATCACGCATTAAATTAGTTATCCCGTACAACTTTATGTATTGTATTTTTTGATTAAATGTTTTGCATTTGTTTTTATCAATAATATAATTCCAAAGTTTTTTCCCGCTCGGAACAGCCCCTTTATATCTCTTAAAGTTCCACTCTTTAAAAAGCGGCAGTTTCTCTCCCGTTTTTAAATAAAATAACTTTGCTAAATACTTAGGATAATCACTTTCATCTAAATCTTGCAGAAAATTATACTCCCAAGGCGGATTGCTTATATAAAATTTATTAAAAAACTCCGTTATTTTTTTCATTTTTTATAATATTCCCCATTAATTTTAAAAAATTTAAATCTATACCGTAATATTCACAAAATGCTATTAGTTCATCTGCTCTCATTTTCCTTTTTCCTTTAAAGATTGCATTTAATTTTGAATTTGAAACTCCAATTAAATTTGCTGCAAATTTTTTGTTTATCCTATTACCCTTTATATATCGGGTAAATATTTCTTCTAAATTCATGCGTAGCTTAAAATTATTTCTTTATAATTAACATGTTTATTATAAAGAAACAAAATTGTTTGTCAATAAATGAATTTTTAATTTTGTGATAGCATGTTTTTTAAAAGGTATTGGAAATGGTTGAAAATAAAAAGGATAAACAACAAAGTTACCTAAGAGAAATTCTGCCGAAAAGATTAAAAATGTGTAGAGAAAATGCAGGATTAAGTTTAAGAGATGTTGCAAAAAAAATTAATAAAACACCTGCCACAATATGTAAGTGGGAATTGGGCGATATTATGCCTTATGCAGACACGCTTTTAGAATTATGTGATTTATATTGCGTGGATATAACGGCATTTTTCGGTATTGCATCTCAAAAAGAATTTAGATTAACCCCTTCTGAAATAACATTAATACAAAAATACCGAAATTCGACGAAAAACGCACAAATAACAGTACAAACCGTTTTAGAAACGTTTCAAATAAAATAAAGTAAAATTATAAAATATTGTTTTTTAGAACATTTGTCTGTCCCAACCCCAGAATTCAACGGGATGATAGGTTATATAAATATTTTTGCTGTCAATATCCAATTCTTTTTTTAATATATTTGATATTTCGCTTGTGCAGCTGCTGCATACGGGTTTAGTAGTTGTACCGAACAGTTTTATTGAAATATAAGCTCCTTTTTTTAACGGCATGCCATTCATTCTTAAAGGCATATTATCACTTATTTCCATCATTACAAATGATTTAGGTTTTCTAAAATTAGCGGAAACCGAATTTTCAATTTTTTCACAAATTGAATTTTTTTTTGCCTGATCTAAAGGCATAGTAAATTTTGCTTCAATATAAGGCATAATTTTCTCCTTTTTGTTTTAATTCTAGCATAATTTTATAGTAAAATGAAATTATGTTTGAAGAATTAGAAAAAGTAAAGCAAAAATGTTTATCATGTACTAAGTGTTCACTATGTAAAACACGTACAAATATTGTATTTTCGGACGGAATTCCAAATAATAAACTTGTATTGGTAGGTGAAGCACCCGGATATTGGGAAGACCAAAAAGGATTACCATTTGTCGGCAGGGCAGGACAATTACTTGATAAAATTTTTGAATGTGTAGGACTTTCACGTAAAAAAGATGTATATATTTGTAATACAATAAAATGCAGACCGCCTGAGAACAGAAACCCATTGCCTGAAGAAAAACTTGCATGTAAAGAATATCTTGATTTACAGCTTGAAATATTAAAACCCAAAATAATTCTTATATGCGGAAGTGTCGCGCTAAATTCATTATTGCCGGATAAAGGCGGAATAACTAAAGTCAGAGGGCAATGGTTTGAAGGCATTTACGGAGCCAAAATGATGCCTATTTTCCATCCTTCGTACCTTTTAAGAAATGATTCAAGAGAAAAAGGCAGTCCAAAGTGGCTTACCTGGCAGGATATAAAAGAAATCAAGCGGGTTTATGATGAATTATAAAGTAAAATAACTAAAAATTTATTTTTTGTTAAATCTGTTCTTTAAAATTCGGAAACATATTTAATGTACCGTCATCATTGCGCCAGTTAAACCAGCCTACTTTTGCCTGTTTTGTCATATCGCTTACCGTTGCAAGAAGCCAATTCCCGCGAATAACGGTAAATGTGATATGTTTAGGATAAGATAATTGTTCTAATTGCTGTGAATTAACAGATTGTTTTGCATACAATTTTTTCTTTTCACTTGCTAAATCATTAAACATTCTTATTCCATACTTTTTTCCAAAAGTATAGAAAAGCGATTTGTATGTATAAAAAGCACTGTTATCATTAGAATATACCCAGCCGGTTTCGCCTGTTTCCTGATTTAAATATACATTGTACCACCCGTCGGGATTACTTGCCTCAACGGTTAAAAGAGCAATATTAGCAGATGGAATATAAGTTACGTAAGAAACTTTTCTCATATCAATGCTGTTAACTATAGCGGATTTTTTTATACCTTCATAATTAACTTCTCTTATAATTTTGGCTTCTTTATATGGAAACTGATAGACTTTATAATTTTTCGGCATATTTAACACCCCAATGCCGTAATGTTTTATATTTTTTGAACTGTGAGCTATTATATCTGCTATTGCAGGCTGTATAAAAAATAAAAATAATATAAATATAAAAAATACTCTAAAGTTTTTCATATTTATATTATATCATACTATATAATATATTACCGACAATTTTCACATTTACTTACAGGTCTGCCAAAAAACATACGCATAAAGCCTAAATGCTTATTCAATGTGCAATTTAACCCTTGTGTTATTTCTTTTGTATTTTTTACGGTTTCCTGTGTTTCACATAAAACCGAATTAAAAGAAGGAATTGAAATTTTATTAATTTGAGTTGTTATTTCTTTAAAATTTTCTGTTATTTCTTCAATATTATTAACACTGTTTTCGGTTGTTGTTCTTTTTAGTGCATTATCTAAATTATCGGCAGTATTACTTAAATGAACGGTAGTTTTTTCAATATTTTGTGCTGCTGTTTTAATACTCGGGTGAATATCTTTCAAAATAAGAGTTATTTCATCAAAAATTTTCCCCAGACTTTGTACTGTTTTGTTTGCATTTTCAATTAAACTTGAAGCATTTCCCACAATATTTTGAACATTTTCTCCATTAATAGTTTCATTTATAATACTATCCATATTTTTTTGGTATTTGCCTTGTATTATAGAACCATTGCCTAATCTTTTTATTGCGGGAGATGCAGGATAAATAATACTTATATATGCATTTCCGCTATAATTTTTTAATTCGGCCGTTACATTAGATGGTAAATTTAAATTCTTTTTGTTAAGCCGCAAATTTAAATACGTATTTTCAAAATTTTTATCGGGATATATTTTATCTGTTTTCCCTATTTCAAAACCTTTATAATAAACCTTCATTTTACCTGAAAACGGCTCTAATTCGTCAAATTTTACAATTACATCGGTATATGAAAGTTTATTAATAAGTAAAATTCCGATAATAATAATAAATATTGAACTTAATATTATATAAAGTATTCTCATACAATTATGAAAACAAATTGCATTAAAAATTACAATAGCTCCTGTATATAGATAAAAGAGTAATTAATCATCATAGAGAAGCCAATCGATTGAAAGGTTGAAATTTTGCTTAAGGGCATTTAAAATTTTCAAATTTGGTTTTCTATCTCCGTTTTTAAATTCTAAATACTCATCTTTTTCCAAATTAAGAACTTTTGAAAAATCATTGTCCGATAAATTGGTTTTTTCTTGTATTTCATTTAGTCTTGTACTAAATTTTGAAATTATATTCTGTAATGTTAGATTGTTTTGAACATTATCAAACATATTTCCTTTTCCCGTAATAAACCAATTTATGTTAACATTTAATATTTCATTTAATGATATTAGAAAATTTAACGGAACATTTTTTGTTTCGTATAAATAACTTCTTAGTTTTCTTACATCAATCGATAATTTATCGGCAAAAGATTGCTGATTGTATCCTAATACGAGGCATAACTGCTTAAAACGTTCTTTCAATTATAACAACCTTTCAACTTATTAAAATATTTTACGAATTTAACGTAAAATCTATTGACTTTATTGCTAAAAAATCGTAAAATAAATTTGTAGATATTTAATTTATAAGCAGTTAGATTATATCATAAATAAGCAAACAGCCGACAAGTTTTGCCGTAATTTTAATATGTAATTTTATAACATTTATATAAATTTATATTTACGTAGCAAGCATTGAAATTGTGTTTGTACTATTACAGTGCACAATTTTAATGCGGCGGGTTAAGTACCCGCTTTTCTTTGAGGTTAATAATATGAGAAACATATTTAATTTTGTAAAAGATAATATTGAAAATCCGCCATGGAATTATAATTTTTTGTTGAATTTAGAAGAAAGCGAGTATCCAAGATATTTAGCAAAGTTATTTTATTTAAAAACGGGAGAAAAACTCCCGCTTTTAAAAAAGTGGAGTTTTAAGAATAGCGAATGTAGCTATAGAATTAATAAGAAAAAATTAACAAAATTTAATCAAAAAATACAGTACATAAAGTTGCACGGCATAACTGATTTAATGCGTAATTGTACGGATAAAGTCAAAGTAAGAGATTATGTTCGTGATTGTATCGGTAAGGAATATTTAAAGCCTGTACTTGAGGAGAGTGGAGTTAGGAGCAATAATTTAAATTTTTCACTCTCAACTCTTAACACTCCGCTCTTCGATAAAATCGACTTTGAAAAACTCCCCGATAGTTTTGTAATCAAATGCAATCACGGATGCAAGTGGCATTACATAGTAAAAGATAAAAATAAGTTTTTGAAAAATAAACAACTGGTAAATATAACAAAACGTCATATTACAGGCTGGCTGGAACAGGATTACAGCCTCTGGGGCGGGTTTGAATTAAATTACCGCGGTATTAAGCCTAAAATTTTAGTTGAACCCTTTTTAAGAGAAAAAATAACTCAAGATTGCCCCAAAATACAAGTTTATTGTTTTAATTCAAAACCTAAAATAATAATAAATTTTTTTGATGAAAATAACATGAGTATATGGAATGAAAAATTCATTCCAATAGATAATTTTTTCAATTTTTCTGAAAAAAATATAAAAATAAATATTAATGATTATATAAATCAATCGGTTGATTTATCTATTAAACTTGCAAAACAGTTTAACTTTGTACGGGTTGATTGGATGCTGTATAAAAATAAACTCTATTTTGAAGAACTTACATTTACTCCGTATTCAGGCATGGTTGAATTTAAAGACAAAAATTATGACCTGATTTTAGGAAATTATATTGATTTAGGAGAAAAGAAATGAATTATGATATTGTAGAAAATTTATCGGAAGATGAAATATTGGAATTATACAATGATATAGTTGAAAACGGTTCTGAGTTAAATGCATCTGATTATATTGAAATTAGGTGTTCCAACGGAATTACGGGATATGTATATGAAGTTGGTAAATATTATGCTCCGGGCTCAAGAAAGTTTAGATATGTTGAAAATAGCTGCGGCACTGAATCAAATTTTAAATTTGTTGTCTGCCGTATTTGCGGTTTAGGAGTTGAGGCAGATGCTTATTATATCAGTAACAGCCCTAATCCAAACTTTTCTACAGAATGCGAAGAAGCAGGAGGAACAGTCATTGTTAGTGATGAGATAAATGGTTATGTCTGTAGAATTCCTGAAAAATAATATTATTATTCAATCATGACCACCGGCTGAGCCGGTGGTTTATTCTGCGGCTTATAGTATGTATAAAAGAAGCTTAAATATCTAATTTTTCAATTAGTTCATCGGATATATCAACATTAGAATATACATTTTGAACATCATCGTGTTCTTCTAATTTTTCTATTAATCTTAAAATATTCAATGCAATTTTTTCATCTGTTATTTCAATAAGATTTTCAGCTATTCTGGTTAATTCTGCCGATGTACCTTTAAATCCTTTCTTTTCCAAAGTTTCTACACAGGTTTGAAAATCTTCGGGAGAAGTAATTACTTTATATATGTTATCTTCATCAGCTACATCCTGTGCATTAGCTTCTATTGCAGCTTCAAAAAGTTTATCAAAATCGGTAGTTTCTTTATCAAATTCTATTGCACCCGCTTGTTTGAACATCCAGCTGACACATCCTGTTTCACCTAAGTTTCCTCCGAATTTTGAAAAGAAACTTCTGATATCGCCTGCGGTTCTGTTTCTGTTATCGGTCATAGCCTCAATAAATATTGCACTTCCGCCTGCTCCGTAGCCTTCATAAGTCAATTCTTCCATATTATCGGCACCGCCTCCGCCGGCTCCTTTTTCAATAGCCCGTTTAATATTATCGTTTGGAAGCCCTGCCGCTTTTGCTCTGTCAATAGCTGTTCTTAAACGGAAATTACCAGCCGGGTCACCTCCGCCTAATTTTGCTGCAACTATAATTTCTCTGGAAAATTTTTGAAATGTTACTCCGCGCGCTGCATCAACCGCCGCTTTTTTATGTTTTATTGTTGACCATTTTGAATGTCCTGACATATATAATCCTTTCATATTAGTTATTAGTATTATAATTGTAATATACAGTGGTTGTACAAGCAATAGTCTGTAAATGTTCGTATTATATTTGATAAAATTTCATACAAAATATATTGTTTAATCTTAATATTATTTTAATATCTTTTCTTATTTTTGTAGGGTATTATTAATATATTGGTGAATTTTTATAAAGGAAAGAACATGTGCGGAATTATCGGTTATGCAGGTTATAGAGATGTAGTTTCAACTATTCTGCAAGGACTTACAAATCTTGAATACAGAGGATACGATTCTGCCGGAATTGCTCTGCAGGATAATGGGGAAATAAAAATTTATAAAACATTAGGAAAGTTAGTAAATCTAAAGAATGAACTTGAAAAGAAAAAAACTGAATTTGAACATCCTACAATGGGAATAGGTCATATAAGGTGGGCGACCCACGGGAGTCCGTCGTTGGTTAATGCACATCCTCACACTTGTACTTGCGGAAAGCTTGTTGTTGTTCATAACGGTATTATAGAAAATTATAAAGAATTAAGAGAAGAACTTATAAATAAAGGCTGCAAGTTTCGCTCACAAACCGATACCGAAACAATTGCGCATTTAATTGCAGAAGAATATTCCAAAACAAAAGATTTAGAAGCAGCCGTTCGTAATTCGGTTAAAAAACTGCAAGGAGCTTATGCTATATGCGTAATGCACAAAAATGCCCCCGATATTATTGTCGGAGCCAGAAAGCATGCTCCAATGCTTATAGGTATTGGTGAGGGAGAAAATTTTATTGCCAGTGATACTCCTGCTATTATTGAATATACTAAAAAAGCTGTTTATCTTGATGATAATCAAATTGCCGTTGTTACAAAAAATAATGTAAAAATTACTGATACAAACGGTAATGAAATTAAGAAAAAAATAGAAATACTTCCTTGGGAATCAATGTCATTAAGTAAAATGGGCTATAAACATTTTATGCTTAAAGAAATTAATGAACAGCCTGATGTTATAAGAAATAACCTCAGCGGTAAGCTTTTTGATATTGATGCACCTGTTAATTTAAAAGAAGTTAAACTGGATAAAGCGGCATTAAAAAAATTAAATAAAATTGAAATTATTGCCTGCGGAACTTCTTTACATGCCGCAATGGTCGGGAAATATATAATAGAAGATTTTGCCGGAATTTCGGTTGAAGTTGAAGCTTCAAGTGAATATATATATAGAAAAACAACAACAGATGCTTCAACTCTGGTTGTTGGTGTTTCTCAATCGGGTGAAACAGCTGATACAATAACAGCGATTAAACAGGCAAAGAAAAAAGGGGCTAAAATATTAATTATTACAAACAGACCTGATTCAAACATGGCAAGACTTGCTGATAGTTTAATACCCGTAAATGCAGGTATTGAAGTGAGCGTTGCAGCAACAAAATCATATACCGCTCAGTTGATTTCTTTCTATCTGCTTGCAATTCATCTTGCCGAAGTAAAAGAAAGCCTTGATAAATCAACACTTAGAAATTTAAAGCACGAACTTATTCAACTTCCCTACAAAATAGAAGAAATTCTTTCTGATACAACAAAAATACAGGAATGTGCAAAGAATTTTTCTTCATACAAAAATTTTATATATATAGCCCGCGGAGTTAATCTGCCTACAGCCTTGGAAGGCGCATTAAAACTGAAAGAAATCAGCTATATAAATGCAACGGGTTATGCGGCAGGTGAATTAAAACACGGGCCGATTGCAATGCTTGATGAAACTATGCCTGTTCTCTCCGTTATGATACCCGGCGGTATTACTTACGAAAAAGTTTTATCTAACAGTGAAGAAGCTAAAGCAAGAAATGCAAAACTTATAGCTTTAACCTCATCAACAGATAAAGCTTTATACAATTTATTTGACGCAGTTTTGAAAATACCAAAGGTAAGTGAGATTTTATCTCCCGTGATAACTTGTGTTCCTTTACAGTTATTAGCATATTACATAGCTGAATTTTTGGGTAAAGATGTTGATCAGCCAAGAAATCTTGCAAAATCGGTTACGGTAGAATAATGATAACAACAAAAGAAGTAAAAATAAAAATTCCGGAGGATTTTTCAAGCGAATATGTTGAAGCCGAATTAAAAAAAATGAATTTGGATGTGCTGCGCTGGGCTTTGACTGATTTTGATAAAGATTACTATACAATTAGTCTTGCTGTTGTTGAGTAAATAATAATAAGTAAGGACTATTTGCTTTACTGTCAAAGTTAATATGCATCAAAATATACTTTTTGTTTATATTTTCTTCAATATGTTATGAACTGGCAAATATGATTGATTATAAATATAAATTAAGCTAAGATTTTTTTATGAAAGAGCTTAAGTATTTAGAAATAATAAAAAAACAGCTTGATAATTCATCTTACATAGGTGATGACTGCGCATATATAGAGGATTTAAATATTTTTGTCACGCAGGATACATTGGTTGAAGATGTTCATTTTTCGTATAATACAACAACTCCGTATTTATTGGGGAGAAAGTCTGTAAGCGTTAATTTAAGCGATTTGGCCGCGGCTCTGGCTCAGCCGAAATATATAACAGTTTCTTTATCCGTTCCGAAGCTTATAAAAGATTGTTTTATTGAAGAATTATACCGAGGAATAAATGATGTCTGCCACGAATTTAATGTCAGTGTTATAGGCGGTGATATTACAGGAAGTGATAAAATTGTAATTTCTGTTTGTGCAATAGGTAAAAAAGTTTGTGAATATTTAACCTCGAGAAGCTATGCAAAAAATGGCGATTATATTCTTGTTACCGGAAATTTCGGAGCAAGTGCGGCAGGTTTCCATTCATTATCAAATTTTCTTTATGCAGAGGAAAATTTAATTAATGCTCATTTAAATCCTGTGCCAAGAGTTAAAGAAGCCGAAATTATTTCTAAAATAATCAGTCGAAATATTGCAGTTATGGATTGTTCCGACGGTTTAGCCGATGCTTTATATAAAATAGCTCAAAACAGCAAACACTCTCTTAGAATTGATTTTGAAAAAGTTCCTGTATTAAAGGAAGTAAAAAGATACTGTAATAGCAATTCACTTGATTATAAAAAACTTGTAAAGTGGGGGGCGGAAGATTATGAATTACTGCTTTGTGTTGATGAAAAAACATATAAAAAGCTTGACAGCAGATTTTTTACTGCTATAGGAAGAATTCTAAATAAGGATTCTAATCCTTTAATTATAATCAAAGACGGAAATAAGTCTGAAAATATAACAAAAGATGTTTTTGAAAATAATTCTTTTAATCATTTTGAAATATAAAAAATAAAAAAATTGTATTGCAATTTTTTTTTATTCTTATTATAATTTTAATTGTCGGTAGAGTCGATTCAAAGATTCGGTATAATGGGATCGTAGCTCAGTTTGGTTAGAGCGTCTGCCTGTCACGCAGAAGGTCGCGAGTTCGAGCCTCGTCGGTCCCGCCATTTAAAAGAGGAGCCTTTTTTGAGGCTCTTTTTTTCTGCCCTGTGTATTAAGACAATCACCTTTCAATAAATGTATTTAACGCTCATCTGTTTTTTTTGGGGGGGGGAAAAAAAAAAACACATATCGACATAATGGTCGGAAGTTGTGTTCCAATCTTTTATCTTCAGAGGTAATATTGTTGTGCCTTGAATAATACATATAAATATTTCTGAAAATGATAAAAATAAAATACAATAAAAAAATAAATTTGCCATTTTCTTAAAAAATCAAATAAAAAATTTACTTTCTTTCTTGTTTATGTTAATAAAATAATTATAGAAAGTAATATGATGAGAATTTTACCGATAAAAATTGGATTTAACGGAATAGAAAAGGCAAGCTCCGATAATGGTTATGTACCTGCTACAATCAGACATAATTCCCTTTCCGATATGGATTTTAATATTATTGCAGATACTATAAGATGCCAAAATTTAAAAAATCAAATGAATGTTCGTTTAATGAATTTAAAACGAAGTCTTGATAGCTGCCTTGGGCAAAACTTATATCAAAACGGATAGTAAAGTGTTTTCTAAATAAGGGAATTAAAACTTTTTAATAAAATTAATAAAGCTTGTTAACTTTTGTAAAATGATGTTATAATATTCTCAAGTTTGGCAGTTATAATGTCGAATAAAATATTAAGAAGATTATTGGTGATAGTTTGTTATGAGTTACGAGTTAAAAAAAAGTTTAGATACGGTTTTGGATTTTATTCCGGATGAAAAGCAGACTTTGTTGTTTGTAGATGATGAAGAAAATAATTTACAGCTTTTAAAACGGACGTTTCGCGGTAAATATAATATTTTAACGGCTCATAACGGCTTAGAAGCTCTGGATGTAGTAAAAGAATATGCAGATGTAATTTCTTTGATAGTCAGTGACCAAAAAATGCCGGTTATGGAAGGTACAGAGTTTTTACAACACGTAAAAGAATATAATCCCCAGATTATAAAAATACTTTTAACGGGTCACGTTGGTACTGATATACTTGTATCAGCAATAAATGACTGCGATTTATTTCAATATATATTAAAACCGTTTGAGCTTGAGGAATTGAAAATAGCTGTTGAAAACGGTATTGTAAAACATTCCATGGCTAATAACAATAAATTGTATTATAAAGAATTGAGAGCTTTGTTTTATAAAACAATAAAAGCAATGTCTAATACTCTTGATACAAAAGATGCATATACAAACGGACATTCATTAAGGGTAACATTATATTCAATGATTTTGGCAAAAGAACTGCATTTGGATAATCAGTATATGGAGGATATTGAAATTGCAGGGCTTCTCCATGATATTGGCAAAATAGCCATGCCAAAAAATATTTTGTGTAAAAACGGAAAATTAACGGATGATGAATTTAAAGTAATGAAATCTCATCCCGTAAAAGGCGGAAGAATTGTGTTTAATATTAAGAAATTGCAATTAATATCTTCCTGGGTAAAAACTCACCACGAAAAATGGGACGGAAGAGGTTACCCCGAGGGATTAAAAGGAGAAGAAATTCCGCTGCCCGGAAGGATTATTGCACTTGCTGATACTTATGATGCTATGACTTCAACCAGATCATACAGAAAAGCTCTTTCTCACGAAACTGCAATAGAAGAAATTAAACGGTGCTCCGGTACACAATTTGACCCTAAACTTGCGGAACTTTTTATATCTGTTGCGGAGGAAATTAATTTTGCGCGGCAGCATCCCGTTGAAATGTACGAAAAATATTCATTTTTAGGTAAAAATATTGATTTTAAAATTTCTTCCGAGGCTGCTGCAAATGCACGCGTTATTGAAGAAACTCAAGCTGTGCAATAAGCCGTAAAAATATTCTGTCGCTTTAAAATGTTACATAAGTTTAATACTTGCCAATTATATGTTTAAAATTAATAAAAAAACGGCATTTATATATTAGTTATGCGAGATTTTATCTATGCACAAACAAGTCAGGAAAGCTATGATATTAGAATACAAAGTAAATGATTTATATGTACAGGCAGCATGGCTGCAAACACTCTATGATTTGGTAGAAGAATTAAATTGTAAATGCCAGACCTATATAGATGAATCATATAACCGGACGAGTAAAAATTTCGACAGAATGCGCACAATTAAAATCTATGGCTCTGATACAATGCTGGGTTGGTTTAAATTAAGAATGGAAAGATATTCTCATTTTATTTTTAATTTCAATGAACAGCCGGATATAAAGAGCAGTTTTTTGGAATAGAGAATTATAATATATTTTTAAAAATAATATTATCATTTGCTTCGATATATTTATGCAATCTTTGTATTAGAAGCGGCGAGAAATTATAATTATTATCGGCAGGAATTATTTTAATAAAAGAACTTGTGTTGTCATGAGAGGCTATAGAAGCAATAAATTCCTTTGTATAAGCTCTAAATAATACACTGCCCGTTTTAAATTGAATTTCCTCAATAGCATAATTATTTTCATTTAATGCACTTAAAAGTAAATACAATAAATTTTCAGAGGAAGTTTTGTAGGTTTTAGCAAAATCGAAATTAGAAACAGCAGACTTTATTGCAGCAGGAGCAGGAATTACATTTTCTGCTTTTAGTGGATTTTGGGAAATACTAAAAACGAAATTAACTAATAATAGCGATAGTAATAATTTTTTCATTACAGCTCCATCCATGATTTACCTGAAAAAATATCAATTTTTAAAGGAACCAAAAATGGTTGATCAAGTTCCATTGCTTTTTTAATCAATATTTTTACTTCTTCTATTTCAGTATTAACAGTTTCTATTACAAGTTCATCGTGCACTTGTATGATTATTTTAGATTTAATGTTATTTTTTGTAAAGTCATTTTGGAGTCTAATCATAGCAAATTTTATAATATCGGCAGCGGTACCCTGTATAGGCGCATTTATTGCAGCTCTTTGAGCAGCCTCCTGAATTTTTTGATTTGTACTCAATAACCCCGAACTTAAATAACGTTTTCTGCCGTATAAAGTTTCAACATAGCCATGAGCATAAGCGAATTTTACGGTATTTTCCATGTATTTTTTCACACCGGGATAGGTTGTAAAATATCTGTCAATAAAATCTTGTGCTTCATAGGGTGTTATTCCTAAGCTGGAAGCTAAACCATATTTCGATTGACCATATACTATGCCGAAATTTACGGCTTTTGCTTTTTTTCGCATATCCTTTGTTACCTGTTCTATAGGCACATCAAAAACTTTTGAAGCGGTAGCACTATGAACATCTTCATCATTGCAGAAAGCTTCAATTAAATTATCATCACGTGATATATGTGCAAGCAGACGCAGTTCAATCTGAGAATAATCGGCAGAAATAATATAATCATTAGGATTTTGAGGAACAAAAGCGCCTCTTATTCTGTTACCGAGTTCTGTTTTGACCGGAATATTTTGTAAATTCGGATTTGATGAAGATAAACGACCGGTTGTAGTAATTGTTTGATTAAAAGCAGCGTGTATTCTGTTATCTGAAGGACTTCTTAATTCCGGTAAAGTTTCAACATAAGTACTTTTTAATTTAGCCAGATGCCTTTGCTCAAGGATATCACTTGCGATTTTATGTTCCTCCGCTAAAGTTTCGAGTACTTTTGCACTTGTAGAAAATCCTGTTTTTGATTTCATTCCTTTTGCTTTCAAATTCATTTTGCCAAAAAGAATATCTCCTACTTGTTTTGGTGAGTTAATATTAAATTGTTCGCCCGCTTCTTTAAAAATTTCGGCTTCAATTGCAGCGAGTTTTGAATTTATTTCGTCTTCAATATTTCCAAGACAGTTAACATCTACAAAAGCTCCGTTTTCTTCCATTTTTGCAAGTACCATAGCGAGCGGAGTTTCCATATCATATAGAAGGTCAAGTTCTTTTTCATCTAAGTTTTGCTGCCAGTATTTTGTTAAAAGTAAAGTTGCGAATGCGTCGTCACATGCATAAGAAGCCGCTTCTTCTATTGGAACTGATTCAATTGTATAAGAATTTGAATTATTTTTTAAAAGTTCTTCATATTCTGTCATTATATAATCAAGGTAATCGCTGGCCTGTTGTTTTAGACCGTGTTTACGTGAAGCATCCTTAATATAACTTGCGAGCATAGTATCAAATATAATGTTTTTAAGGGGAATATTATGATGAAGCAGAACCTGAGCATCAAACTTAGCATTTTGAAGTGTTTTAGCAATTTTTTCATCAGCAAGAACCGGAGCGAGCTTTTCTCTAACTGTTTGAATATCAAGCTGTTGTCCGAATTTATGAAAAACAGGTATATAATAAGATTTAACAAGATCATCTTTTGTTTCATCAATTTTTACTCTGTTGTTTTTAATTTGTATTTGTGCACAATATGCTATTGAGATTCCGACTAAATCGCATTCCAGAGGATTAATTCCTGTTGTTTCAACGTCAATAGAAAAAAGGGTTTGTTTATTCAGTTCAGCTATAAGAATTTCAAGTTTTTCTTCGGTATTAACAATATTTTTTTCGTGATTATACTCTTTATGAGAAGTTGAAGCAAGAATTTCGCTTATATTGAGCCCAAGCTGCATTTGCGCTGATTTTTCTTTTGTTGTAGAGCAATCCGGTGAAATTTTAGGTTCTAATGAACCTATTTTAAACGGTTTTAACAAATTATCAGAGTTTTTTAAAAAATTATAGAATTGATTTTTTTTGAAAAAATCAATAACAGCATCATAATCAGGCATTTCAAGTTTAGCGCAGTTAAAATCATAATCTATATTCAAGTTACGCTGAATAGTTGCAAGTTCTTTACTTAAAAATGCAATTTCTTTACCTTCGCGAAGTTTTTTATTGAGTGCTTTTTCCGTTATATTATTTATATTTTCATAAATCTGTTCCAACGAGTCAAACCTGCTCAAAAGCTTACAAGCGGTTTTTTCGCCTATCCCTTTTATACCCGGAATATTATCGGAGGTATCACCGGATAATCCTTTATAATCGGTTATTTGATAAGGATAAACTCCCATTTTTTCATAAACTTTATACCAGTTAAATTCAGTTAATTCGCCTTTTGAAGGCATAATAACTTTTATGTAGTTTTCTCTGTCAACCAATTGGAAAGAATCTCTATCGCCGGTAAGAATATAGGTTTTATGACTGTTCTGTTTTGCTTTTGAGGCTATAGTACCAATAACATCATCGGCTTCATAGTTTTCTTTTGTATATATAGGGATATTTAATGCTTTTAAACCTTCAACAATCAGTTTGATTTGAGAACTCAAGGTATCAGGCATACTTTCTCGCTGAGCTTTATATTCGGCATACATATCGGTTCTGTATGTATGTCTGGAAACATCAAAGGCAACTGCAATTGCATCAGGTTTAATTTCTTTATTCTGAAGAAGGTCAAAAACAGCTTTAAAGAAACCGAATACAGCCCACGTAGGCTGATTATCCGAAGTTTTCATACCTGTTCTTTCGAGTGCAAAAAAATATCTGTATGCCAGGGCATGTCCATCTATTAATAAAAAGTTTTTTTCTTCCATAATTTTATTATATATAAAAATATATTTTTAGTTGTATATTTAGTCTAAAATGTTATGAACTAGTGCAACATATTGACAAAAATAAATAATCGATAGAGAATTAATAGTATGAAAATTTTCAGTGTGCACAATACAATTATTATGAATAGGTTAAAATAAACTTGGAGGGTACCCTTTTAGGGTATTTAGCTGTTTTTTGGGAAAAACGGCTAGGGCATGAAAAATATTAGAGGTATAAAAGCCAATAATTATATAAGAGTAGTTATAAGAATAAGAAAAGGAGAGAAAATCTTATGGCGACAAATACTAAGACAAAAGACTACGAAATCAGCGGTTATCTTCCCACCGGAGGTATTACTTTAAATGCAAATGATTTAAAGGGCTATACTGCAATTTCGTTTGTAGATGACGGAGCCGGTAATCGGTATGGTATAGATGCAGGAGCGAATAAAATAACAGGTGCTACAATCTATACTACGGATACTACGGGAGCAAATGCCGGTGATTTAGTAATTTCATTTACCGGTACAACTGATACATTAACAATTCATGACTACTATGATGTTAAAAAGAAAAAAGTAACAAGCCCGATTAAATATTTTAAAGGTGCTGATACTGCAGGTCTTGCATTAAATATAATAGATGAATGGGGTAATGTAACGATTAACGGTGCTGCTGTTATTGGTGCTCCTACAAAGGGTACTAAGGTTACGGGTACTAACTTCGCTGATTCTATTAATGTAAGCGGTTATATCGTTCCTTCAAACGGCAAAGGTTTAACAATAAACGGTGGAGCAGGTGATGATACAATTACGGGTACTACAGGAACAGATACCATTCTTGGCGGTACGGGTGATGACACTATCTATACAACCGCAGGAAACGACGTTATTACAGGCGGAGCCGGTAATAATACAATAGTTCTTACATCAGCAACGGATAACCCTACTATTGTACTTACAAAAGGCGAAAATTTAATTTTAGATGTGCATAATGTAGATGCTACAATAGGTAATTATTCTTATGAATTTGATAAAAATAATTTATTAATAAAAAATAACGGTGTAACGGTTGCAACGATTAAAAACTTTGGTGCTTCCGATGCTACGGGTGCTACAGGCTCTGTATTACTGCATTATACCGCAACTCCTTATAATTCCGCAGCTCATAATACAGATTATATCGATTTAAAGAACGATGCTATTTTTGAATACAGTGATTTTACTGCAAAGAAATCAAGCTATACCGATAAATGGTATTCATCAACCATTGATGCATCATCATTAAATAGTGAAATTGTAAAAAACAATAAAGGTGCAACGATTAATGCGGGTGCAGGTAACGATATAATATCTGGTTCAGGCTTTAACGATACCATAAATGGCGGCGACGGCGACGATAAAATATACGTTGGCGGCGGTAATGATACCATAACAGGCGGAAAAGGCACAAATGAAATTTTCCTTAAAACGGGTGCTAGCCCCACAATCGTTTTAACAAAGGGTGAAAAACTTATCATTAGAGCAAATACTGTAACAACAGGTGTTAATCTTTCCTATGATAAAAACAATCTTCTTATAAAAGATACAGCAACAAGTACTGTTATTGCAACAATTAAAAACTTTAAAAATTCCGATGTTACAGGTGCTGATGGAGCTGTTATTCTTGATATTAACGGTAATTATAATATTGCAACAAATACAGGTACACAGTTTATTGACCTTAAAAATAATGATTTATCAGCTTACGGTATAGCTTCAAGCTCAGCAGATTTTTCCGCAAAGAAAATGTCATTTAATGACAGCTATTTATCCTCGGTAATTAATGCAACCAGTTTAGATACAGATGCAACATTAGCCGCTAAATATGCAAAAGTTAAAGACACTCAAAAAAAGGGTGCAACAATTAATGCTAATGGCGGTAATGACGTTATAACAGGTTCAATGTATAATGATACCATTAATGCAGGCGACGGCAATGATACAATCAACGCAACAGCAGGTATTGATACCATAACAGGCGGTAAAGGTACAAATACCGCTGTATATGGTGCAGGACTTGCAGTTGCAGGCTGGGGTACTGATACTTATAATTTAACACAAGGCGAAAACTTGAATTTAAATTTAATTGCTGTTGGTTTGTCATACGATGATTTAAATATTTCCGTTTCGGGAAATGACATAGTAATTACATCAAATAAAGCAGGTACTGCAAAAGGAAGCCAAATAATTCTTAAGAATTACGGAAAAACCAATGTAACAGGCGACTCAGGCAGTGTAACTTTAACTACAACATCAGGTACAAAAAATTTAGCTGATGTATATCTGATTAAAGATTCTTTTGTAGGTTCAAGCTATACAGGAACATGGCACAATGAATATATCGATGCTTCAAGTTATTCTTCGGCAAACGGAAAAGGTATTACCATTAATGCAGTTGCAGGTAATAATATTATTACAGGTTCAACCTCTGCTGATACTATTAAAGGCGGAACGGGCAACGATACAATAAAAGGCGGTAAAGGCGACGATAATCTTTATGGTGTTGCAGGTAATAACACATTTGAATTTGGTACCGGCGACGGAAGCGACAAAGTATATTCAGGTAAAGGCAGCGATACTTTATACTTTAATACAACAACTGCCGCAAATTCTTTAACTTATGTAAGAGAAGGTAATAACCTTGTAGTTTCAGGTTATAGCGATAATGTTACAGATAAAGTAACAGTAGTAAATTACTTTAGCGGTACTTCTTCAATTAAAGCAATAAAAACAAATGCTGCCCCTACTGCTGTTGATATAGCAAATATTACGTTTAATGCCGTAGAAACTGTTGCAGGTGTTGATGTTAAAAATACCGCAAATGCATATTCCGTTAATGCAAAAACAGGTGCAATTACGATAACAGGTTCTAAATTAAGCGAAAATATCAATGGCGGAACAGGTGACGATGTATTAAAAGGTACTGCAGGAAAGAATATCATTGACGGTAAAGCAGGAAATGACAGCTTATATTCGGGTACTGACGCTGATACCTTTAAATTTGCCAAGGGTTACGGTGTTGATACCATTTATAATTCAATAAATACCGATAAAATTGATTTAAGTACTGTTGCATTTACTTCATTATCTTTTGCTAAGAACGGTAATAATTTAGAAATCACTTCAAGCTCATGGGATGAAGATGACAAAGTTGTTGTTGCAAATTATTTCAGTGCAAAAGATAAAGTAGATAAAATACTAGCTGATAATAGCACTACTCCAACAACCTACTCAATCGTAACTAATGTACTTGAAGCTGATATATTACACATTACAGGTAAAGGCAGTGTAAAAGGTACCGATTACGGTGATATTCTTGAAGGTACAAATGGTGTAAACGATACCATAACAGGCGGAAAAGGCACTGATAAAGTTATATTCAGAGCAGGTTCAGGCAATGATTCCATTTATTATACCGAAGGTGAAAAACTTACCATTGAATGGCAAGACGGTTCAAATTCCGTAAGTGATTTTAAATTTACGCAAAAAGGAAAAGACGTTGTTATTACAAAAACAGGTAATGATTCCGATTCTATAACGATTAAAAATCTTGTAAATACGAAGCTTTCGACAGGTGATATTGTATTTAAAACAACAGGTAATGTAACAGGTAAGGTAAATCAGGATTTAACCGGCGTTACCTATGAATTAGGCGATGAAGATTCTGAAAAAGCTTTAAATATTACAGGTACAAATTTAAGTGAAGTAATAGACGGCGGAAAAGGCAACGATACATTAAAAGCTGTAGGTGGCGACGACGTTTTAACAGGTAATAAAGGAAACGATACCTTATATGGCGGAACAGGAACAAATACATTCGTATTTAATGAAAATGACGGAAATGATATTGTTAACCTCGGTACGGGATCAAACATATTGAATTTCAATACGACAAATTCATTATCCTTCTCTGCTAAAGGTAAAGATTTGGTTATCAGTAATCTTTCAGGAACAACGGAAGTTAACAATGTAACTGTTAAAAATTACTTTAATTTAAGCAGTGCTGATGTTACAATTAATACCGTTAGCGGTACAACCACAACTACTGTTACTGCGTTAACAGTAAAAGGTACTGAGGGTGTTGATAATTTAAAAAACCCCGGCGGAAATGTAACATTTGAACTTGGTACAGGTAACGATGTTGTATATGGCGGTGCTAATGCCGGTGATGTAACAACAGTTACAATAAAAGCTGGTGACGGTAATAAAACAATTTATCCCGGATATACAACAGCCGGAGTTTCAACAAATACAATCAAGTTTGATTCCTCTGTAAATTCATCAAATGTATCTTATGATGTAAACGGTAATGATATTATTATTACTTATACGCAAGGTACGGATTCAACAAGCCCCGAAACAGTAACTGTTAAAGATTACTTAAAAGGTTACAATAATGCTCCTTTATCAACTGTAAATGTTGATTACAATGGTGCAGCAGATACATTGTTTAACCGTGCAAATAACAGAATATTAGGTGCGGTTAAATCGGGTGCTCAGGATAAAACAGTAACCGCAGTACAAAATATAACAGGTACCGTATTTAATGAAACAATCTATGGCGGCAGCGGAAACGATACTTT
Organism: Candidatus Gastranaerophilales bacterium; assembly: GCA_905234915.1. GTDB lineage: Bacteria > Cyanobacteriota > Vampirovibrionia > Gastranaerophilales > Gastranaerophilaceae > Avigastranaerophilus. Next base: position 6,467 of record CAJOJP010000029.1, on the reverse strand, counting down.
AAGAGCAGGTGCAGGTACAGATACAATAAATGCAGGTGCAGGTAAAAACACAATCTATGGCGGTACAGGTTCAAATACATTTAAGTTTGACTCAGGTTCTGCCGATGTTTCAAATGATACCTTGCATTTAGATGGTTCTGCTACATTAAACTTAATAGATATTGATGAAAATGCTGCAAATGTTTCATATAAAGCAAGCGGAAATGATCTTTTAGTTACTTACGGTACTTCAACGGCGCAATCAACGTTAACCGTAAAAGATATATTAAAATCAGGTTCAACGGCTCCGAGTGCAGATGTTAAACTTAAAGATGTTACTCAAACCGATTTATTGACCTATGTCAATACATATCATCTTGCAGATGCAATAGGCGATACAACAGCAACAACAAGTAAGACATTAACCGGTACCGTATTAGCCGAAAAAATCTATGGCGGTTCTGCTAGTGATACATTAAAAGCCTCCGGTGAAGGTGATATATTAGAAGGCGGAAAAGGCGACGATAAACTCTATGCAGGTTCTGCTAACACTACATATAATTTCGCAGCAGGTGACGGAAATGACACCATATATAATGCTACATCTACTGATGTAATCAATGTTACAAGTACAACAGGTATAAGCGGTGTAACTTATTCAAGAGAAAACAAAAATGACCTCAAGATTACGCTTGCTCACACCTCAACAACAGAACCTAGTGATTCAATTACAATTAAGGATTACTTTACTACAGATGCTGATAAGAGAATTGATACAATTAACGGTTTAACAGGTCTTTCAGGTGCAGTTACAAAATTATCAAATGTTAAGTTAACAATCACAGGTGAAGGAACACTTGAAGGTACTGACTTAGGTGATAAAATCGTCGGCGGTGCTAAAGCTAACGTAATTAATACAGGTAATGGAGATGATGATATCACTCCCGGATCAGGCAACGATGTAATTAATGTAACAGGCTCAGGAACAAAAACAATCACAATAAAAGACGGTGACGGAAACGACACTATTAACCTTACTGATAAAATGACTGAAATTAAATTAATGTTTAAAGGTACTGACGGTACGAGTGCTTCAAGTTTAACGACAACAACTTATGAAACAAGTGCTACTGGTAAAGATTTAATTATCAATCGTACTTTAGGCACTACTCAATCATCATCTACAACAATCAAGGGTTACTTTGATTTAACCGATACTCAAAAAGCAAATGTTAAAGTAGGTGAAGCTGCTATTAATTTATCAACTGAAACCATTAATTACACTGCAACAGCTGCAGGTACTATTGCAGGAACTGCGTTAAAAGATAATATCACAGGTTCAGATGGTGTTGATGTAATTTCGACAGGTGCAGGTGATGATATTATTACGGCAGGTAAAGGTAATGATACAATAACCGTTAACGGTGAGGGAACTAAGACAATCAACGTTAAAAAAGGCGACGGTGTTGATACAATAGTTGTATCTGATACAAAGGCCGTAGTTGATTTAGTTGTTACTGATTCAGCTAATGTAACAGATACTACATATTCAAAATCAGGTAATGATTTAATTATATCAAGAGTTTACGGTTCAACAGCTGCAACAGAGGTAACTGAAACAACAAAAGTACAAAACTACTTTATTAATCCTTATAACGGTACAACCGGTGTTAAGGTTAAAGTGAATTCCGGAAGTGTACTTGACTTCGTTAACGGAGGTGCTAAATTAGTACAATCAGTAACAGGTACTGCATATAGTGAAACAATCAACGGTACCGAGGGTGATGATAAAATTACAACCGGTGCGGGTGATGATACTATTAAATCAGGAAAAGGCAATGATACCATTACTGTTGACGGAGCAGGAACAAAAACTATAGAAAGAGCTATTGGTGACGGCAACGATACTGTTGTTATCACAAATGGTACTGCAAATGTTAATGTTTCTGCCGCAGTTTCCAGTGTAACAGAATCATACGAAGCTGATTTAGAAGGTAAAAATTTAACTATCGTAAGTAAATCAGGTACAGGAACAGCAGAAGTAACAGATAAACTTACAATTAATGATTACTTTGAAAAATCAGGAAAAGTAACAATTGCAGGTTATACGGCAGGTACATCAGTAATCAATGTAAAAGGTACAACGGGTGCTGATAAGATTAGCGTAAATGCAGGTAAAGAAACAGTTTACACCAATGGCGGAAAAGACGAAGTTACAATAAACGCTATAGGCGAAAAAACTATTTCTATCGATAGAGCAGATAAGAATACTGATGTAACTATTCAGTTCGCTTCAACTGCTGTTTCAGCTGCAACAAGTACAACTCCTGTTGTTTCTAAAGTTGCATTTACCGATGCAGGTGCAACAACTTTAACCACAGATACTACAGTTACTGTTAACACTCCTGAATATACATATACAAAATCAGGTAATGATTTAGTTGTTAATGTAAGTTACGCTGCTGATACCAAAACAACTACCGTATCAACAGTAACTACAACAACCGTTGTAAGAGAAGCAACAGAACACACTGTAACAGTTAAAGATTACTTCAATACTGCTGTTGTAACAGGTACAACCGTTAAAGCGGAATTTACCAATGATGCACAGCAATCAATTTCAGCAAAAGGTATAAATATCAATACTGCTGAAACAGAAGGAGAAAATAAAGGTAAATTTGTCGGTCGTGATGATGCCGTAAAAGATATTATTACAGGTACCGATAGTGCTGATGTACTTGTTAAAACAGGTGCAGGCGATGACGTAATCAACATGGGTAAAGGTAACGATTCAATAACCATTGATGGAGCCGGAAACAAAGTTGTTCAATTTGCACGCGGTGACGGAAATGACACAATTTCAGGTATCGGATCTTCTGATTCTACAACGATTACTTATACAACAAAAGGTGCAAAAGGTAATCAGGTATTTGAAAAATCAGGTAATGATTTAGTTATCACAACAAATTATGAAGCTGATGGTTCACTTAACCCGACAGCTACAACCGACAAAGTAACTGTAAAAGACTTCTTTACTACAACAGGTGTTGCAGATAAAACACAAATTAAGTTTGGTGATAGTGCCGCTCAAAATGTAAGTGGTGCTGAAGGATATTTACAGGGCAAATTAACTGTTGCGGCTGCTTCAACAACTTTAACAACAGTTACTTACTCAACAGATACAACTTACGGTTCAGTCGTAAACGCTAATTCAGATAAGAAAAATGTTGTAACACTTTCCAGTGCAGATAAGACTGATACAGTTAATGCCGATATCAATAAAGTTGTAGAAATTACTCAAAATGGTACTACAGCATCATCCGATGTTGTTAACATAACAGGTTCAACAGATATTTCTTCCTTGAGCTTTGTGGTTGATGTAGTAGCAACAGGTTCTACTGTAGATGCTTCAAATGATGTTTATTACTTAAATGGTGCACAGGCTAATTATGGTTCAACAGGTATTACCTTGAATAATTATACTGGATCTACCGAGTCAACATATAAATCAATACAATTCCAGGGTAAAGATATCATCTTTACAAGCCAGTTGATGACAGATATGACACAGGCACTTCAAACTAAAATTGCTGAAATAAATTCAACAATTACAACAGAAGATACATATACAACTGCTTATGGTGTTTTAGATGGTGATAATGAAAGCCATAAACAACAATTGTTAGCTGTATATGACAACTTTAAAGGTAATACTAAGGGTGATGATACATATAACTTAACCGGCGGTAAGACAGTTTACTTTGAAACAGGCGCAGGTAACGATATTGTTAATCTTTCAGGTACTGCTGTTAATACCTTAGTATTTGATAGTGCTGTTGATTTCAGCACTGAATCAGTAAAAATCGAAAAAGTCGGTGCTAATTTTGCAGATGTAAAAATTACATACGGAACAGATTCAGTAATTATCAAAAATGTTTCTTTAGCTTCAAATATCCAAATAACAGGTAATAAGTTATTTAAAGGTTATTCTGACGGTGAATCTGCTCAGTATGAAACTGGTGTTACAACAAAGCTCCTTAGCGATATAATTGGAATACTAAAGACTGATGTTGTATATCAGGCTGCTGATATTTCAAATATTGAAGAAAGTAAAGTAACCGATGCAAAAGTCGATAAAATTGTTCTTAACTTTGATTCAGCTAAATCAGATAGTACTCTTTCATACGAAAAGGTAAATAATAACTTATTAGTTACCAATACTGTTAAAGATGGTGAAGGTAATGTTGTTTCAACTAAGACAATTACTGTAAATTCATTCTTTGGTGAACATTTTGTTGACTTTAAAGATAAGTTGTATATTACTTATAAAGGCGCTAACCATGTTCCTGCAGATGTAATTGATACTTTATTAACCAGTGCTGATTTAGTTCTTACATCAGGTGCTGTAACAAAATACAATGATATATTTACAGCAACAGCAAATATTACAGAATCAACAGGTAATAATGAAATCACAACCGCAGGCGGTATCACAATCAATGGCGGTTCAGGCGATGATACTTACATTGTTACCGACGTTACAAAGAAAACTGTTATCAATGATGCAGCAGGCGAGGATACTTTACAAATTAACGGTGCAAAAAATAAAGATTTGTACTATGTATTTAATGTTGCTAAGGAAGATTTTGCAGCGACAAGAACGTATGCACTTGATGGCGGACTCTATGTAACATCGGATTCTGATTTCACTAAGCTTACTAATAGCAGCAGTGTTAAAGGCGTACAAATCGGAAATTATATTGCAGGTTGGGTAGCAAAAACCGAATCTACAGATGCAACAACAACTACTACAACAGGTATTACCGAACACATTAAACTTGCTGATGCAGACGGTAAGAATATTGTTGATACAAAAGTTGATTCTGATATACTTACTGCAATTCATGATGCAGTACAAATAAAGTTGTTGGCTGCAAATAGCAACGATGATATACCGGCAACATACAATACCGCATTTGATTTGTTGAATGCTACTGCAGGTAGTAATTGGACTGATGCACAAAAAACAGCACTCGCTGATGCTAAGACGGCTGTTATAAATGCATACAAACAGTACAGAATCGGTTCTGATGCAGCTGATACCTTCAAAGCTGATGTTCTAGATCAACACTTCTACGCTGGTAAAGGCTCTGATGTATTTGAATTTACTGCAACATCAACAGGTACTTCTGAAATCACATCTGCTACCGCTAAAGGCGAAGTTGATACCTTGAAGATTACAGGTGCTGATGAAGTTACTTATTCTTCAAATACTATTTGGTCATTAGATGTAGATAATAAACCTACAGCATTGGCTGACAGCGCTTTAACCTTTACTCTAAGTACTGATGTTGTAACTTCAACAGGAACAACGCCTGTAACCGAAAAAATCAATTATAAATTGGATACTACTGACAATATTACTTCCGTAGTTATGAATGATGTAACAAACAGCACATCAAAAACTATTACAGTTTTAAAAGCAACAGATGATTATACTTTTGAAGCTGCAAAGGGTGATAATGATGCTTACATTCAGCAGGCAACGACTGGTAAGAAGGTTAATATCGTTTCTAACAAAGAAGGTACCAATAAGTATGAAGTCCTTGGTAATTCAGGCGGAAATACATTTGAATACAACGGTGCTGATGATACTTATGTATCTTATGGTAATAGTAATGATACATACGACATCAAAGTTACCTCGTTTAATTCAAAACTTGATATTACCGATAACGGAAGTGGAGATGCTGACGTATTGAACTTCTTAAACATTGATTACAAGGATTTGAGATACTTCTTCAAGGTAAACTTCACGCAATCAGGTAGTACAATAACAGGTGCTACACTTGATGATGAAAGTTCATTGAAAATAGTTACATCAGACAGTCTCGGCGGTCTTACAGCTGTTCGCGGTATAGTTGGCGGTAATTATAAAGGTGTAGGTATTAATGGTACCTCGGTTATTGATACAGTTAAGGCAAAGAATGGCGATGGTGCTATTGAGGTTAATTCAACTGCTTATATAACTTCAATAGTATCTCAAATTTCTGCTTGGGCTGTGGCAAATAGTGATGATATCATTAGTTCAGGTATCACAAATAGTGATGATTTGTTCAAGAGTAATTCAGGTACTCTCCTTGCAAGCGGCTTGGTTGATATTTATAATACAGCCTATACGGCTTCATAATAATAGCTGTAGGCATTAAATTTAAACAGCTCCTGATTTTCAGGAGCTGTTTTATTAATTGTAATGAAATGAAAATAAACCACTTGCTGTGCAGGTGAGTTCCCGGTAGCTTTAGCTCCAAGTAATTTTACTCAAGAAAAAATCTTCAAATCGGATTCTTCATACCTATTTTGTTAATTTCAACTCCAAACGGCATAATTCGCATTCGCTCAAACAGATGCCGTTTTTCTGTTGTTTCAATAAACAAAATAACGGTATTACGAATATGATTTTCAGATTTTTTCTTTTCGTAAAATCT
>CAJOJP010000028.1 GCA_905234915.1 Candidatus Gastranaerophilales bacterium | reverse complement strand
GAAGGGTACGAGTTACGAAGCCACGACTGAGATTGATGTTATCTGTGCGTAGCATCAGGACGCTATTTTTTGTTTTTTATTGTTTTTTCATAAATTAATGTATCCCCTGACATGCCGTCAAAGCATTATTTATAAAATTTATACACCAAAATATACTTTTCGTTGTATATTTAGTCTAATATGTTATGAACTAGCACACTTTCTTTTATATTTTCTGAGGATAAAGTATAATTTTAGAAGGTAGTCCGAAATCTTCCATGTTAAAACGTCCTTACAAGTTTCTATTCTTTGATACAATCTTAACATAATTTTCTCTTTTCTTTTTTAGATTATATTATAAATATATTTATGATAGAATTATGTGGATATTGAGATAAGTTATATGAAAATTTATGGTTATGGCAGACAGAGTATAAATGATGATGATATAAATGCTGTTGTAGAGGTTTTAAAATCATCTTATTTAACTTGCGGACCAAAAGTAAAAGAATTTGAAAAAGCAATTTGCGGTTATACCGGAGCAAAGTATTGTGTTGCGGTTAATTCGGCTACCTCGGGACTTCATATTGCAATGCTGGCTGCAGGTATATCAAAAGGTGATGAAGTAATAACAAGTCCTATGACATTTTTGGCAAGTGCTAATTGTGCAAAATTTACGGGGGCTGATGTAAAATTTGCCGATATAGAAAAGGATACCGCAAATATTATGCCCCAAGAAATAAAAAAACATATAACAAATAAAACAAAAGCTGTTATTCCTGTTCATTTTGCAGGTCAATCCTGCGATATGGAAAAAATTCAACAAATAGCAAAAGAACATAATTTGTATGTTGTGGAAGATGCAGCACATGCAATAGGTTCTGATTATAAATCAGTAAAAGTCGGTTCTTGTAAATATTCCGATATGACAGTATTTTCTTTTCATCCGGTAAAAACAATAACTACGGCAGAAGGCGGAGCCGTTACAACAAACAGTGAAGAATTATATAACAAATTGTGTGCTTTTCGTGCTCACGGAATGCATAAAGACGGTGATATGATTAATACCTGGGAATATGAAATGCGTGAACTCGGCTTTAATTACAGAATGACGGATGTTCAAGCAGCACTCGGCATCTCTCAATTAAAAAGACTTGATTTTTTTAAAAAACGCAGACGTGAAATTGTTGATTTTTATAATAAAAATTTGAGATTGCCTCATTTAATTGAAAAAGATTTTTCTAACGCTTGTTTTCATCTTTATCCTATTTTAATTGAGAACAGAAAAGATTTTTATTTTAAAGCAAGAGAAAACGGTTTAAATTTACAGGTGCATTACATACCTGTTCATTTACAGCCGTATTACAGAAATTCAGGATATAAAAAAGGCGATTATCCTAATGCTGAAAATTATTATGAACATTGCATTTCACTTCCTTTATATCCTGATTTGACAAATGATGATTTAATTGAAATTACGCAAAGAATTAAAGGTATTGTTAAATAATGAAGGAATTTTACAATTTATTATTTAAACAATTGGAAAATCTGTTTTTTTTAAATGAGGAAGAAAAACAAATTATAAATAAATACAGTATAAATACTAATGAGCGTTTTTTATACAATTGCATTCACATAAAGAATAAATATTATGAGAATTTATTAGGGTTATCCCCGTATCATTCATGCCAGTACACAATGTTTCTTTATATGCTTTCAAATACAATCTTTAAGGCAGAACAAAATTGCATTAAAATTTGTGACAAGATTTATAATCTTTCCAAAATTGTATCGGGGGCAGATATTTATTATGAAATAAATCTTCCTGAAATATTTATGTTTGACCATCCTACCGGTACTGTTTTAGGTAGAGCAGAATATTCAGACGGATTTTCTTTTTCTCAGGGCTGCAGCGTCGGCAACAACAAAGGAATTTATCCAAAATTCGGTAAAAATGTCGCATTAATGGCAAATTCTACAGTCTTGGGTAATTGCAGAATTGGCGATAATGTAATAATTTCAGCGAATACATACATAAAAGATACGGATATTCCGGATTATTCAATTGTTTTTGGAAGTGATAAAAATTTAATTATAAAAGAATTTAGGAAAGAAAAATCAATGAATTTTTTTAATGCTATGTTTAAGGAGATGTAAATTGAAAAATATTGCAATAATAACGGCCAGAGGCGGGTCTAAAAGAATACCGATGAAAAATATAAAAGAATTTATGGGAAAACCAATGATTGCCTATGCAATTGATGCCGCAATAAAGTCTGAAATTTTTGATGAAATTATGGTTTCAACCGAGGATTTGAAAATAGCGGAAATTGCAAAAAAATACGGCGCAAAAGTACCTTTTTTGCGCAGCGAAAAAACAGCAAATGATTTTGCAACAACAGAAGATGTTTTAAACGAAGTTATAAATGAATATAAAAAATTAGGAATAGAATTTGATAATATATGCTGTATTTATCCTTGCGTACCTCTTTTAACCCCGAAAACATTAAAAGAAGCCTATGAAGTTTTTATAAATTCAAAGCAGGAAGCACTTATGCCTGTTGTTCGTTTTTCTTTTCCCATACAAAGAGCTGTTATATTAAATAAATACGGATATCTTGAATTTAGAGAACCTCAATACGAAAAAACTCGTTCTCAAGATTTAGAACCTGCATTTCACGATGTCGGAATGTTTTATTTTTATAAGAAAAATAAAATAAATACAAAAAAAACTGCAATGTATGAAATGGAAGAAAAATATATTCAAGACATAGATACCGTTAAAGATTGGGAACTTGCAGAACTAAAATACAAATTATTTTATGAACACGAACAATTACATCATAATACATATTAGACTATGGCATTGTACTAATTTATGACAGATAAAATTTAAAGAGTGTTATCTTCTATTTGTTTACGGAAGCAGTATTGAACAAGGGCAATTCTATCATAATTTCCGATATTATTAAATCTGCCGGAGGAAATAAAACCGCCGTCAACAACCTCTATTCTTATAGGCTGAAATTCCGTCTGTATTTCTTTATTTTCAATAATAAGAGAGGTTTTGTAATTTTTTAAAAGTTCAAGCTGTTTTGCTGTTTTAATCTTCAATCCGCCTGCACTTATATTTGATACTTTTGCATTTATGGAATTTTTTTCATCATAAAGTATTATATCATTGTCTGTATGTATTCTTGAATACTCTCGCCTTTGAAGATATTTTGATGACATAGGATACCATATAAACAGGATGTCATCATCAATATCTTTTACTATTGTTTCAAAATATAACTGCCCTTCAGTAGTCATTGTAAAAAATTCGACTGCTTCATCAATTTCGTATTTACGTTTATTTTTCAGTTTTATTTTGAAACAATCATCGCAAACTTTTATAACTTTACATTTCTCGGCATTATCAATGCTTCGTGAAATAATATAAAACTCTTTACCTTCTGTTATTTCATTTCTCATATATTAATATTATTACAATTTATTGTTTTTGTAAAAGCTGAAAAATTTTATTACAGACAGTAAAAATTTCTTTTGCCTGCTCAAAATTAATCATATTAGCTCCATCACAAAGCGCATTGTCAGGATTAGGATGAACTTCAAAGAATAATCCGTCAGCCCCTGCTGCTACAGCTGATTTTGCTAATACAGGAACGAATTTTCTTTCTCCGCTCGAGCTGTCGCCGCATCCGCCCGGCAATTGCACACTATGTGTCGCATCAAAAATAACAGGATAGCCCATTTCCCTTATAATAGGGATAGCACGCATATCGGATACTAAATTGTTATAGCCGAAAGTTACCCCCCTATCTGTTATTATAATTTTATTATTACCGGATTCTTTAACTTTGTTTGCAATGGATTTCATCTGTTGAGGTGCTAAAAATTGACCTTTTTTTATATTTATAATTTTATTTGTTTTAGCGGCAGCAACAAGTAAATCGGTTTGCCTGCATAAAAATGCCGGAATTTGAATAATATCAGCTGCTTCTGCCGCTATTGGTGCTTCCTGCGGATTATGAATATCCGTAACAACAGGAACATCAAATTCTTTTTTTACCGCTTTTAAAAGCTCGATACCCTTTTCAATTCCCAATCCACGATAAGAAGATATTGAACTTCTGTTAGCTTTATCGTAAGAAGATTTAAATATAAAATTAATATCCAGTTCTGCAGTAAGCTTTTTTAGATATTCTGCTGTCTTAAAAAGAATATCTTTAGATTCTATAGCACATGGACCGGCTAAAACGGTTAATTTGCCGGAACCTATTTCAAAATTATTCAGATAAATTTTATTTACATTCATTGTTTCTTCTTCCGCAAGATAATATTCATAAAACGACTAATTAATATTTTTCCAAATACATATCAAGTTCATATTTGGTAACAGCAGTTCTGTATCCATCCCATTCTTTTAATTTTGACTGCATAAATTCTTTAAAAATATGTTCGCCAAGAGCTGATTTAACAATTGCACTCTTTTTCATGAGCAAAAGTGCTTCATGGAGACTGCCCGGTAATGTTTCAATTTTTGCCCGCTTTCTTTCTTTATCATCCATTTTAAATATATTTTTATCTACATCTAATGGTGGTCTGGTTTTTTTTGTTATACCGTCTAAAATTGCTTCTAATATAACAGCTAAAGCCAAATACGGATTACAAGAAGGATCAGGTGAACGGAGTTCTACACGTGTAGCATTACCTCTTTTTGCAGGAACTCTAATTAATGCACTTCTGTTAGCAAGTGACCATGCCAGATATACGGGAGCTTCAAATCCAGGGACAATACGTTTATAACTGTTTACGGTAGGATTTGTAATTGCAGTAAAATTTTTAACATGGTCTAATAATCCACCGATAGCGAAAAGTGCCGTTTCTGATAATTCGTGTGCACGCTTTGAATCATAAAAAATATTTTTACCGTTTTTAAATAATGATATATTACAGTGCATTCCTGAACCGTTTATACCGTAAATCGGCTTCGGCATAAAAGTTGCATGAACATTATGTTTATTTGCAACTGCTTTAACTGCATATCTGAAAGTTAAAATATTATCGGCAGTTGTAAGTGCATCTTCATATTTAAAATCTATCTCGTGCTGACCGTCAGACACTTCATGGTGGCTTGCTTCAACTTCAAAGCCCATTGCAGTAATTGTTCTTACTATTTCCTTACGTATATTTTCTCCCATATCATCGGGAGCTGCTTCATAATAGCCGGCTTTATCGTGAGTTTTAGTTGTAGGGTTTCCGTTCTCATCTTTTTTAAACAGAAAAAACTCTGCTTCAGGTCCTACATTCATTTCATAACCCATATCTTTTGCTTTTTTTAGTATCTTTTTTAAATTTGAACGCGGATCACCTTCAAACGGAGTTCCATCAGGATTATGAATATCACATATTAAACGGGCGACATTGGTTCCCGTTGCTTTATCCTCTCTGAAAGGAAGAAGAGTAAAAGTTGATAAATCAGGAAAAAAGTACATATCAGATGTTTCAATATTCCTAAAACCTTTAATCGAAGAACCATCGAGCATACATTCATTGTTTAATATTTTATCAATTTGAGAACAAGGCAGGGAAACATTTTTTATTTGACCGTTAATGTCGCAAAACTGTAGCTTTATAAACTCAACTTTCTTTTCTTTAACTGTTTTTTTTATTTCTTCCGCCGTGTAAACTTTTCTTCCACTCATATACTCTACCTTTCCGATTTTAATAAAACTATTATATTACTTGTAAAAAAAATAGCAAGTTATCGTATGTTTCATAATATAAAAAAAGACCTCAATCAAATTTAACTGAAGTCTTTTTTTTATTCATTCTTATTAATTTTTTATTGTCTTAAAAAACTTTCATAATTTTTTGGCAATAAATTTGTTCGTACCTGATTAATAAAATCAAGAGCAACACCAACCATAATAATTAAGGAAGTTGCCCCAATGCCCTGCAAAGTAGTAATATGAGTTATTTTACAAGCCATTGAAGGAATTAAAGCAACAATTGCCAAGCCTAAAGCACCAATAAATGTTGTTTTGCTTAAAATTCTATCAAGAGCTTCAGCAGTTGGTTTCCCGGGCTTTATACCGGGTATTGATGAGCCGTACTTCTTTAGATTTGCAGCAATTTCTTTAGGTTGTAGATTGGGTATAATTGATGCATAAAAGAAGGTTAAACCAAAAATAAGAAGAAAATAAATAATTTCATAGGCAGCTCCCGAAGGACTTAAGAAATTGGCAACAGCCGCAATTATATTTTGTAATTGTTCATTGCCGATATTAACTTGTCTTAACAAGTCAATAACCGTAGTAGGAAACAATAAAATAGCTATTGCAAAAATAATAGGCATAACACCGCCAGGATTAAGTTTAAACGGAATAAAAGTATTAGTACCGCCGTAAACTTTGTTTCCTACCTGTCTTCTCGGGTTAACAATAATAACTTTTCTTGCAGCTTCATGCATAATTACAATTAAAATCATTGTTGCCGTGAAAATTGCAATTAATAACAACAGTCCGGGCTGCAAAGAAGAATTACCGGCTACGAGTTTTGCGGTATTATTTGCATAAAAAGGAATTTTGGAAATAATACCGCAAAAAATAAGCATTGATGCCCCGTTTCCAATGCCGCGTTCCGTCATTAACTCGGCAAGCCACATTGTAAAAGCAGAACCTGCCGTAAGTATTATAACCGAACCTATAGCAAAAAAAGTAAGATTAACATCGGGCATTATTGCTCCTTTTGCTGTTTTTAAAAGATATACAACAAAGACAAGTGATTGTATTGCAGCAATGACAACAGTAAAAATACGAGTATATTGCGACAGTTTTCTTCTTCCTGCTTCGCCTTCTTCTTTTTGTAATTGTTCAAGATGAGGAATTACAACAGCAAGCAGCTGCATAATAATTGAAGATGTAATATAAGGTCCGATACCAAGAGCAATAATAGAAACACTGCCCAGGGCACCACCTGAAAACATATCCAAAAATCCTATCAAATTATTTGCAGCAGCCAAATTTGCAAAAGTTTTTGCATCTATGCCAAAAAGAGGTAATTGCGCACATAATCTGAAAACTGCAATCATAGCAAGAGTAAAAATAATTTTTGTTTTTAACCCTGCTATATTCAAATTTGATAACATAGCCTGTAAATTTTGCTGATTTGGTGTATATTGCTGCATTATAATAACTGTGCCTTTCCGCCTGCTTTTTCTATTTTTTCTTTAGCTGATTCCGTAAAATAATTAGCACTGATTTTTACCGCTTTTTTTAATTCGCCGTTGCCTAAAACTCTTAAAATTTCAGCTTTATCCGAAATTTTTCCGGCTTTTTGTAAAATTTCCAATGTAATTATATCACCGGATATACTTTCCAAATCAGAAACATTAACGCTGCCTGTTTTAATGGCATTAAAATTCTTAAAGCCTTTTAATTTTGGCATCTGCCTGTATCCCGGCATCTGACCGCCTTCAAAACCTCTTTTGGAAGAACGTCCTGCTCTTTGACCTTCACCGTTATTACCCCGGCATGAGGTTTTACCATGTCCCGAAGAACGTCCTCTGCCAACTCTTTTAGTTTTGCCTTTTGAACCTTCAGCGGGTTTTAAATCTTCTAATCTAATTCTGTCTGACATTTTTATTACCTTTATTTACCTTTCGTTTTATAGGAATTATTCCGAAACTTTTAGCAAGTGAGGAATAGCATTAACCATTCCCATAATAACAGGAGTATTTTCATGTTCTACGGTTTGATTTGTTTTTGTCAACCCCAAAGCTTTAGCCACTCTGATTTGTTTTTGAGTAGAACCGATAAGACTCCTGATAAGTGTTATTTTTATTTTTTTTGTTTTTTCAGTCATTATTCAATCCTCTTAATTTAACATAGTTTTTAATGATATACCGCGTCTTTTTGCAACTACTTCAAAAGGTTTTAATGATTGAAGTGCATCTAAAGTAGCATTAGCTGCGTTCAATGGAGATTTAGAACCTAATGATTTGCTTAATATATTTTCAATACCTGCAAGTTCAAGAACTGCACGAACTGCACCGCCTGCAATAACTCCGGTACCTTGCGAAGCAGGTTTTAACATTACGCTGCCGGCACCTGAACTGCCTGTTATCGGGTGAGGTATTGTAGTTTGGAATATAGGAACATTAATTAAATTTTTTCTGCCTTCGGTTACTGCTTTTTGAATAGCAATAATAACTTCTGAAGCTTTTGCACAGCCTACACCTACTTGACCGTTTTTATTTCCTACAACAACGATTGCTCTAAAACTTAATTTTTTACCGCCTTTTACAACCTTTGTTACACGTCTTACTTGAATTACCTGTTCTTTCCACTCGGTTTGCTGAGGGGTCTCAACAGTGGTTTCTATTCTTTTCTTTTTACTTTTAGCTTTCGTTTCTTCCACTTTAATTGCCTTTCTATTTTGTATCCTGTAAAATTAGAAACATACAAACATTTGCCATATTCAGGGTTATATAAAACATTGGCAAAATATATGTTATTAGGATTTTCACTTTTTCTGACTATATTATGTTAACGCAAAAATTTTTTATTGCAATACTTACGCATAAGTATTTTTAAACTTTTTTTCGATTATGGGATTATATGCAGGAATTTGATTTTTAGGCAAATCGTCTGTTGTATATTTATCTTTTAAAATTTTGTGCATGGTCTGCATAAACTTATTGTTTTTACAATCTTCATCAAGCTGCATATAAGCTTCATATTGTTTTTTACTAAAAGGAAGTTTCATACATAATCTGCATTCATTTACAAAATACCTGATATGACCTCTTTTTGTTTTTACAATAGCGGCATTTTGCCTATCCTCCAGTACTTTTTTTATTTCCTCCGGACTTTCCTCTTGAAACGGGCAATAATATCTTATAACAGTATTTTGCGGAACATACAAGACACTGTCTATATCGGTTCTCATCAATGTTTTACGCCATAAACCGTTAAAATTTTGTTTTTTTACGAAATTTTCTTTGGAAGCAGAAATATTATTAACAGCAGATATTTTCATAATTACCTTTACTTTAGCTTATTTCATTTCCATAAAAAAACATAAAAATTTTTTTTGCTATTTATATTACAGCTTTACCATCATATAAATATTTTGTATATTGATATTCATCTTTTTTGATATCATCTTTTTCTTTTTCGCGTTCTTGTTTTGTTGATTCTTCCCTTGCTTCAATAAAAGGCTGTGATTTATCCTTCCGTTTCCAATTTATTTTAAAACCGTCAAGAAGTCCATATTCTGTTTCGGTCTGGTAGGTTCCTATATTCACTGCGTACAAGGGCTGAATATCAATAAATATACTTAATAATATGCAAAATATAACAAACTTTTTTTTCATCTTATTTTCTCTTTTTTGTTAAACATTATATCATCTTAAAAAAATTTGTAAAAAAAAATTAATATTTCTTGATTAATTATCAACAAAAAAAATGTTCGTTTTTTGTGATTAAAGTATGGCATAATTATGAAAATAAATTCACTTTCAAACAGTAATTACAAAACAAATAAGTCTTGTTCTTTCGGCATTGTAAATTTAAAAAAAACGCCAAAGCTGCCCAAGTTTCCGCAAAAATCAAAAGATGAAAAAGATTTTACATTAAAAATTTATTTACCGGATAGAGTGGGAAATGTGGCAAAATGGATATCTCAGTATGTAGGTCTGCCTGAACAAAAATTATTTCTTGCGGCAACGGCATTTTTATTCCAGCCCGCGATAGATATGAAATTTGCCGAGGAAGATAAAAAATCGGATGTTGCCATTAAATCGGCAGCAAAAGCCCTGGCGGGAGGTATAACAGGAGTTGCAATAAGAGGTTTAAGCGAACAATTTTTTAAAAACCGTATAGGTATTACAAAAACAGGTAAACGAAAAGCTAATTGGGTTAATGATATATTTTTCCCTATGAAATGTTTTGAAGACTTAAAAATTGAAGGTTTTATAGAATATGATAGAAATATTAAAAAATACTGTACTACACTCGGCAATATCTGTGCATTAATCACTATGATAGGTGTTACAAACGAAAAAATTGATGTACCGCTTACAAGTGATTTTCAAGATTTATTTACTAATGTTGCAAGAGATAATAAAACCTGGGAAAACTCCTTAGATACCGTTATAACTTCAAGAAAAAATAAAATTAAACGCGGTATAAATGATAAAATAAATTTCTTTAAACGGCTTAAAGATAAAATTAGAAGGATAAAAGATATTATAGAAGAAGACGATATTAAAACAAACGGTAAAAATAAAAACGGCATGTTAAATCGAGGAGCTTTAAATGCTTAATCCGATTGAGAAAGTTATAGCTTTTTTTGGTTCGCATGCTATAAAATTGAAACAGGCTGCTGTTGAAAAATTTGAGCAGACTTCTGCTGACTTTTCAAATATAGTTTATTCAGGCAGTAAAAGAATGGATATTGTTATGTTACTGTTTAATGCAATAGCCATTTTATCCAGTCATACTGCTCAAATTCACGGTTTGGAGAAATCTAACCGTGAAAATAAAGAGTTTTTAATTGAACTGGAAGAAAAAGAACGTAAAATCGACCTCGCCTTGACATTAATTCCGCCGTTAATCATTAATTCAATAATATCCAGAAAACTTGAAAAAGGTGAAATAACAACCAGATATGCAGAAAAGGCTTTGGATAAAGTAGTTCAAGATGCAGGACTGCCGGATGCTGCGATTTATTCTAAAGTTACTCATAAAGCAAATTTTTTACGTAATGTTTCTGATATTTGTAAATTTTTAAAACAAAAAGGCAATGATTATCCTCTAATTCAAGACTTTGTCGTGTCAATAATGTCATTTA
Source organism: Candidatus Gastranaerophilales bacterium (assembly GCA_905234915.1). Classification (GTDB taxonomy): domain Bacteria; phylum Cyanobacteriota; class Vampirovibrionia; order Gastranaerophilales; family Gastranaerophilaceae; genus Avigastranaerophilus. Next base: position 11,323 of record CAJOJP010000028.1, on the reverse strand, counting down.
CCAAAAAATTTATGCATGATGAGTTTCCTGCTATATATAAAAATATTGAAAAAAAATTCAGAGAATATAATGAATATTTAAAACGTTATTCAGACTATAAAAACAAAGTAACCTGGGGAATAGTAAAAAAATGGGATACTCTTGATCGCGATTACAAATTTGCAGGTACAAATCCCACAGGAGATTTACTTACTAACGGAAGTGCCATTGATGAAATAGAAGGAATGAAAAATGGTATATTAACTGCTTCTTTTATTGCATATTCTATTTTGGCAAGTAATATAATAATGCCTTTTTTTAAAAATCGCTGGACAAATCAAGAATATGACCGAGGACTTAAAGAAATGGGCGAAACAAGAGAAAGTATGCGTCGAAAAAGACGTTTTGAATTTAATGATAATCCTGTTACGGAAAAATCAAAAGATATTTTTAATGTATTTGAAGATAATACAAATAGTAACATGAATCCTATGCAAGCTTCAGTCATATCTGAAGCGGTAAAAGTAAATAATCCTTTTAATGCTTTTGATAAATATACGAATTTAGCATTTAAAAATGCAGGATTAAAAATTTAGTTTATAGTATAATTATTGTGTAGGTGTCCGTAGCTTAACAGGATAGAGCAAAGATCTCCGAAGTCTTTAGATGTGGGTTCAACTCCCATCGGGCGCATATTAAATAAAGTCATTAGTTTCAGCTAGTGATTTATTCACACCCTATAAATAAGTGTAATCTCATCCTGCAGAGTGTAACAACTCCGGTGCGGCTAAAAATATTGCAAAAACAAAAATGTCGATGAAGTTACTATTTTGGAACCCAAAGATAGGGCGTTAAATAATATTTATAAAGAAATTATATCTGTTATGAAACAGGCAACTCAGGAATACTATAATATGAGAATGGTGTTAGGTATGAAAGTTGCATGATGCCCCTTAATATCTATTGTAATAACAAATTGTTTTACATAGTGATATAAATACCCTCATGTGTCTTTTATATGTTGTGTTATCCCTTTTGTTGTGATTGTGCAACTTGAAATAATTATTATTTTTTGACCCCAAAATTTTATTATCATCAACAATGTATGTTACGTTGATGTCATTATTCATGTTGTGAACTGGCATGATAGTGTTTCACTTTGAAAACATTGTCATTGTTGTATCTTACACAACATGCACGATTATAGGGGTATTCTTAATTCTGTCAACATCATAACAGGGCTTCTTGCCCCTCTGAGTGGGCTTAGATTTAATGTTCTACAAGGGGAATACACACAGCTTTTGTATCAAACTGATATGTATTGCATGTTTTTCTTTCCATAGTTGTTCACTTGCTGTTCTTATGATTTGCTTTCTTAGACTATCAGACCTAAATAGGAACTTTGAAAAATCGGGTAAAAACATTGATGTATCATTAAATCTGTATCCAAAACAAAAACTGTTCAAATACAATGGTTCTTGTGTTTCTGTTGTTAATACTGATGACATCCCACATTCCTCTGTGTTCTCTGATGAACCAGTAAAAAGAACATCACCTAACTGTACTTTGTTTTGTCGTTCATTGTCTCCAACCTTAACTCGGTCTGGCATGTTTACATCTAATGCTAAATTAGAGTACACATTCATGTATGATATAAATTTAGCATTGCCGTCAGTAAAGTACTTCTTTGTAGCTGTTGCAGTTGGGTCATAGTCAACTGATGTTGCATAGATGTCAGTAACTTTTTGATAAAAACGTCTTTCAGACATCCTGATTTCACGTATCTTTTGTAATTGCTTTTCAAAGTAGTCTTTGGTAAGAATCGAACCACCGTTTTTAAGCCGTTCTTCATCCATTACCCAGCCCTGAATTGTATAATCTTTTACAACTGCATTAGCCCACTTCCTGAACTGAACAGCACGTTCATTATTAACTTTGAACCCAACAGCAATAATTGCTTGTAAATTATAATGCTTTGTATTGTAGTTCTTACCGTCGTTTGCAGTTATTAAGAAATTCTTAATAACTGAATTTTCATCCAGTTCATTGTCTTCAAAGATTTTCTTTAAATGCTGATTACATAGGTTAAGTATTCAGCAGCAGAGCTTCTTATTGTAACTTCTTTTTTCTTTGTCATTACGCACCTACCTCAATTTCAGCAACAATCTTGTCTATTTCAGCCCTTAACAGGGCTTCATGTTCAACAATTCTTGCTATCTCTTTGTTGAGTTCAGTGATGTCAATGACTTCTCTTGTGTCTTCCTGTTCAACATAAGTGCTAACAGACAAGTTGTAGTCATTCTCTGCTATCACTGAATTAGGTACAAGTTTTGAAACATAGTCTTTATCAACTCTATTTTTGAATGTTTCAAGTATAGAATTGATATTGTCTTCTGACAGTTTATTATTGTTTGTTACCTTAACACATTCTTTTGTTGCATCAATAAACAGTGTTGAATTGTCCTTTTTGGACTTCTTCAACACCATAATACATGTTGCTATTGATGTACCAAAGAATAAGTTATCAGGTAACTGGATTACACAATCAACAAAGTTATTATCTATCAAATATTTACGTATCTTTTGTTCTGCACCACCCCTGTACATAATCCCCGGGAAGCATACTATTGCAGCCGTTCCATTACTTGCAAGCCATGAAAGTGAGTGCATAATAAATGCTAAGTCAGCTTTTGACTTTGGTGCAAGTACACCAGCAGGTGAGAAACGTGGGTCATTGATAAGTAACGGGTTGTCATCACCCTCCCACTTTATTGAGTACGGAGGGTTTGAAACGATTGCTTCAAACGGTTCTTCATCCCAGTGCAATGAAGACGGGTTTTTCAATGTATTACCGTGTGCAATATCAAACTTTTCATAACCCAGTCAAGCTCAGACCTGTTTTTGAACATTTAAGACTGGCAAAACAGTCATTTAATGCAGATTTAGAAACCTTAGATGGAACCCTGCAAACCCGTTCGGAGAGTGCGAAACAGGCACTACAAAACATCAGTCCAAAACTTAATGACATCATTGACTATGGAACCCGCAAAAGACTCTTAAATACTGAAATAGAACCGTCTGAAACAGGCTCTAAAAAAGTAATGTCGTAGGCGGGACTTGAACCCGCAAGGATAAACCACACGCCCCTCAAACGTGCGCGTATACCAATTCCGCCACTACGACATATATTATTTATGTCTATTCTAGGCTGATAAAAATATTTCGTCAAGCACCTGTTAAAAACAATTACTTCAGAGTTTTAATTTGTACGGCAACTATGAACAGGCATAAGAATTTGATTTAAATTTTTTATGGTTTTATTATTAAGTAGTGCAAGAATTTATAAAAAATTTAAACGATAAGACCTCTGAGAAAATTAAGTCACTTTTAAAAAAAGGAACTTCATTTGCTGTATCGGGAATTACCAATACAGCTAAGCTTTTAGTACTTTCTCAAATATTATTGCAGGGTAAAAAGATTATTTTTATTGTTGATTCAGAACAAACAGCTTTAAAATTTCAAAATGATTTAAATAATTTTATATCGGAAAAATCATGTATTTTACCTTATCAAGACGGAGTGATATATGATACAAATTCTAAAAATCTTTATAAATATACAGCTCAAGTTGATATAATAAATAATGAGAAGGAGTTTATAATAATTCCGGTAAAATCTCTGTTTGAAAAATTTCCTGCTCGAAGCTTTTTTATTAATAATTCGATAAAAATTAAAAAAGATTGTGAAATTAATTCGGCTGAACTATCTAAAAAACTTGTTGAAATGGGATATAAAAGAAAAACACTTGTTGCGGATATCGGTGAATTTAGTATTAGGGGCGATGTAATTGATATTTATTCTCTTGGGCAAAATCCTGTTAGAATTGAATTATGGGGCGATACCGTAACCGATATCAGAATTTTTTCAGCTTCAACCCAGAGAAGTATTGAAAAAATAAATGAATTTGTTATTCAACCGATATATAAATTTATTTTAAATGATGATTCCCATAAAATAATTGAAGGAGAGGATGAAAAATCTCTTGAAGTTATTGAAAAATTAAAAAATAAAGATTATTTTGAGGGTATAGAATATTTTGAAAATGAACTGAATTTCGATTTAAAAATCATAACCGAGCTTTTACCTGAAAATTATATTATTGTTTTTAATGATTACACTCAATTTAAAACTAAATACGAGCAAATTTTTAATAATTTGATAAAACAATATGAGGATAATTTAAAAGGCGGATTAACTCTGCCTTTAAAAAATCTTAATTCTGCTGATTTATCAGCCTTTTTAACAACGGTGAGCCGTAATCAAAAAATTTATTTCGATAATTTTATATCGGAAGAATTTGATATTAATATTGAATTGCAAACTGAGTTAATACCGTTTTTTACCTCGGGAACAGAAGGTATAATTGATTTTCTTCATACAAAGTTAAAAGAAAATTATACGATAGTTACGGCAACCGATTACAAAAAAAGAGTCGAAGAAATTTTTAATGACGCTGAAATTCCATATACTGAAGATAAACCTGTTAAAAATGCTGTTTATATAACGGGAAATATGGTGCTTGCAGGCAGTATAACAGAAGATTACCGCTTAATTATTATAACGGATAAGGAATTTTTTAATAAACGCTCAAAAGATATTTCAGCCTCCAGGTATAATTACAGACGCGAAAACCTTGATTTTATAGAAACTCTCAATGATATAAAAGAAGGTGATTATATAGTACATATGATTCACGGGATTGGAGTTTTCCGAGGTCTTTCAAAACAGTCTATAGATAATGAGGAAAAGGATTATTTAACTCTGGAATATGCACACGGAGATAAATTGCATATTCCGGCAGAACAAATAAATATGCTGTGCCGCTATAGAGGTTCAGGCGGTGTACTTCCGCCTTTATCAAAAATGGGCGGTAATGATTGGAACTCTACAAAATCAAAAGTAAAAAAATCGGTAGAAGATGTTGCTAAGGATTTAATAAATTTATACGCACTTCGCAAAATATCAAAAGGATACGCATTTGACCCCGATACCGTCTGGCAGTATGAAATGGAAGAAGCTTTTCCTTATACGGAAACTCCCGACCAGATGAAAGCTATTAATGAAACAAAAGAAGATATGGAGCTTGAACGTCCTATGGACAGGCTTATTTGCGGTGATGTCGGTTTCGGGAAAACAGAAGTTGCAATACGTGCAATTTTTAAAGCCGTAATGTCTTCAAAACAGGCTGCTGTTGTTGTTCCTACTACAATTCTTGCATTGCAGCATTATCAGACAATTTCAGAAAGATTTAAACCTTACCCGATAAAAGTTGAACTTTTATCCCGCTTTAAAACAGCTAAAGAGCAAAAAGAAGTTATCAAAAAACTAATTTCGGGCGATGTTGATGTTGTTATCGGTACACACAGACTGCTGCAGAATGATATTCAATTTAAAGATTTGGGCTTGCTTGTAATAGATGAAGAACATAAATTCGGTGTAAAAGATAAAGAAAAACTGAAAAAATTAAAGAAAGATATAGATATACTCACTATGTCTGCAACACCTATTCCAAGAACTCTTTATATGTCACTTTCCGGCATAAAAGATATGAGTATAATAAATACTCCGCCTACAAACAGACTTCCGGTTAAAACATTTGTTGCAGAATTCAAAGAAAATATTGTAAAAAATGCAATTAACTATGAAATAGAAAGAGAAGGTCAGATTTTTTACCTGTATAACAGAGTTGAAAGTATTTATGAATTTGCTGACGGATTGAAAAATCTGCTTCCGAATATCAGACTTGCAGTTGCACACGGACAAATGGATAAACACGAACTTGAAAGTATTATGACCGATTTCTTAAATCACGAATATGATGTACTGTTATGCACTACTATTATTGAATCAGGTCTTGATATTCCAAATGCAAATACAATGATTATACACGATGCAGATAAATTCGGGCTAGCACAGCTTTATCAGATAAGAGGCAGAGTAGGTAGAACAGACAGACAAGCTTTTTGCTACTGCTTTTATAAAGCCGGTAAACTTTTAACGGAGGATGCCGTTAAACGTTTAAAATATATTAAAGAATTTACGACCCTCGGAAGCGGATATCAGATTGCTATGCGGGATATCGAAATTAGAGGTGTCGGAAACGTACTCGGTACAAAACAACACGGACAAATGGTCAATGTCGGGTTTGATACATACTGCCGTCTGTTGGAAGATGCTGTGCAGGAAATTAAAGAAGGAAAAACTGAAGAACATAAGCCTTCAATTGTTGATATAAATGTTACAGCCTTTATCCCGGACGATTGGGCTGGATCTAAAGAACAAAAAATGATTGAATATAAGCGTCTTGCCGATGTTAAAAATGAAAGCGAGCTTGAAATTATTCAGTCGGAATGGAAAGACAGATTTTCCAAAATGCCACAAAGTGTTGAAAATCTTATTAAATTAGTAAGATTAAGACTACTGGCAACTCAGGCAAAAATTTCACTTATCAGAGAAAATGATGATTCAATCAGAATTTATAATAATTTTTCAAAAGGAGAATGGAATATTATCAATTCAAAAATTGATAAACGCATAACAAAACATTTAAAATATATAATTGCTCCAAGGTCTTGCAGCGAGGGTACCGGCATACTTCTATTAAATAAAAGTTATTTTAATTTTAATGAAATATATAATCTTTTGTCAGAATTGCTTTACCATATATTAAAAGTAGGTATTGACTATAATACAAGATAAATTTTTTATATGTTATAATTTTGCAAGAAGGGATAGTATATTGAAAAAGTTTTTAGCAATAGTTTTATATTTAATTTTTATTTTAAGCGGGAATTTTTCTTTTGCGGAGGTTATAAAACTTGAAAAACCCGAGAAAAATGTTATAAAACTAAATCTTAATGAAAACGGCGGGAATAAAAATCTTGTTATTAATGACCGCGGTGTAATTGAAGATATTATCAGAATGCAGAAAGAAGAAGAAGTTAAAGATATTGAAACACTGTGGAATGCAACGGTTGATAACAATACTTTGATAAAATTTACAATGAATAAGCTTAATACTCCGGAATCACAAAGAAGGCTTCATTCTTCTATTATGGCAAAAAGTCTTTCGTCATTAATATATGGGGCAAGTTTTATTCCTATGTTTACGGGAGCTAATGCAATGGTTCAGTCTGCATCATTTTCGGCAGGACGTTTAGCAAATAATTATATAAATAAAAATTCGCAGGAGACTCAGAAGGCTCCTATTACCGATACGGAGCTTATTCAGCTGGCAGGTACCATTGAAGAACTTCAAGAAAAAATAATATCTTCTTATTATGAATATAAAGGTGCATTAAATAAATTAAAAGATACGCGTTCAAGAATAATTCTTTATAATAAAAATTATGCAAATGCATTAAAGAAAAATTCTGTGACGGAATTAACAGTATCCTCCGCATTGTATGAAGATATGCAGATGCAGGAATATCAGCAGGAACAGGAAGCAAAAAAATATTATCTTTCGCTTGAAAGGCTTGCAGGTAAAAAAGCTGTTGATTCGCTTATACTTTCTCAATATGCACTTAAAAATCAGCTTATTAACACGGAAAAAATAAGGCAGCAATGAAAAAATTAATTTTATTAGTTATATTATTTTTAACGGTAAATTCGGTTTATGCTCAGGAAACAGAACTTCAAGAACCTAAAAAACCTGCATATCGTTTGGGGTTAACTTATAATATTGAAAAAGAATATAAAATAACCGATTTAACTAAAACACAGAAATCAAAAACAGCTTCTTATGCAAAAGCTTATTTAAAAAATTCAACTTATGCCGATAGTACCTTAAAAGATTTATCCAATGAAATTTCAAAACTTTTAACGGTAGAAAAAGAAGAAATGCTGGAGCATATTCAAATTTTATGGACAGGAGCCGCACTTCGCAGTGAAACCATTAAATTTGCACTTTATAAGCTTTCGAATCCCGATGCGGATAAGCCTGATGAAACAATAGTAAAAAAAATTATACGTCCGTTGTCAACAGTTTCATCAATAGCAGGTGCCGGTCTTGGCGATCCTTTCAGTGCAACGGCTGCTATGGTCAGCGGACATCTGTTAAATTCTCTTTCTTTTAATGATAAAGATTTAAATTACAAATATACAAAAGTTACAGATGCCGATATGATTGTTCTTATTACAAAAATTGATAATATGCAGAAGCAGGTAATAGACAAATATTATGACTATATGACAAGCTATAATTTACTTTCTATGTGTGAAAAAAATTTAAAAACACGTGAAAAACGTTATAACTCTGGCATATATAAAACCGAAGAGCAGCTTTTAATTGCAGATGCATATTACAGAAGTGCAATAGATACAAAAGAAAAATTACAGCTTGAATTTTTGGAAAATAGAGCTGCACTTGAGCAGATAGTAGGAGCTGAAGCACTTCAGGAATTTGAAAAAACATTGATAAAGAAGTAATTTATAAATTTAAACTGTAACTAAACAGTTCTGCAACTTTTTTGTTGTATTCTCTGCCGTCATCTTTTGCAAAAAGATTTTCAAAGTGGCTGTTTGCCGTTCCATCAGTTGAATATGAAGGATTTGACATCATTAAATGATGAGTATTCGTATCATATCTCAATGGAAATAAATCTTCCATCTGCATAAAACTTGCAAGTTTATCACTCGGGTATTCATAGGCAAAAAGTGAATTATTTATACGGGTTAAGCGTTCTTCATAGCTTCTTCCTCCTGTATCATTATCATTTGATATTTCAACTCCCGGAGAATAATTTTTAGAATATTTATGTTCTATAGCTTCTTTTTTTACGGAATGAAAATCATCAGGGGGTATAAAGCCTGTTCCTGTAGATAATCCTAATTTTTCGTATCGTTCAAAATCGCCCGAGCTTTTTTCACCTACAAAGCTTAAATGAGTATTTCCTGTCCGGCTTCTTATTTCGTGTATAATATATTGCATTTGTTCATAAGAAGGTAATGCTCCGACTCCTGTATAATTTCCCATATCATAACCTCCTATATGCTTGGCGGAATCTATAAATATTGCTTCAAATCCGGCATTTACAAGTTCTATATGAGAATTTAAAAATAAATTAAAGTGTTCTTCATTATTCCAATCAAACACTAAATCTTGACCGTCTGTTCTTGCGATTTTTATTTGGTCAGCGGAAATTACGGTTCTAAACCCTGTTTTTAAACCGTGAAAATGTGCTAAATCATTAAATGCTTTAAATTGTTCAAATGGAGTTATTTTATCAATTATATCATAATCAATTATGTTTTGGCTGTATCCGACATTCAATTTTATACCGTATATTGAATTTTCTACATCGGCAGGTTTATTATAGCCGTCGCCGTATATGTTAGGAAAAATTTGAGATAATATTATGCAGTTTGCCCAGCTTTTTGCACTCGGCGGAATTGCAGGTAAAAGTTTTATTGTGCTTATTAATCCGCGTCTGCATTTATTATTTTGCATTTCTGCAACAGCTCTGTTATTTATTTCAATATAATTTGCAGTTACGCCCCAATTGTCACCATAGTCCGGAGTTTCTATTTTATCGGGAAATTTATCATAAAAAATACCGTCTTCGCTTAAAGTATCCAAAGCTTCAACCGCCTCTTTAATATCCCGGACTAACAATTCATAAGGAACTATATTTGCTATCCATTTTTTCATACCGGATATATATTGGTGCTTAATTGTCCATTCATTCGGTTTAAGCGTTATATCTTTATTGTATGCTTTTAATAATTTATTTACAGTATTCATAATACTGATATTTTATGAATAAAATTGATATTTTTTATTCTGCATATCGGTATATTTTTATTGTATATTTTTTTGTTTTGTTAATTTTATATAAAGTCTGACAAAAGGTGTCATCATCAGCCCCATTAAAAATATTATAGCCATAAATTGGAATATTGAAATTTCCATTACTTTAAGTCCTTTATTTTCTCATCTATATCTTTATCAATTATATTAGTTAATACTATCAAAAATAATGTGCAGAAACAGCCTAAAATAAATAAAATTACCTTTAAATAGCTAAAAGCTAAAAATTATAAGCCTAAAGTTCCCGTTAAAGCTATAGGAATATTAACTAAACAATTATTTCTCAATTGCATTGAATTTTGTATTTCGTATTCAAGTTTTTTATTATTATTTTCCACAGCTTTATTATAGCACGGAATAGCAATTGATATAATGAAAAAAAGCGGAATTAAAGTAATTCCGCAAAAATACTACGTAAATATAAAATTTTTTATTAACCGTCACGTAATCGAAATGAACAACTTCCTCCTATAAATTTATCAACACATTCGGTTACACCTGAATATACTCCATCACAAGCATTAAAGCTATAGAGCGTACCAAGGTGACTGCAATCGGCTTCAGTTTCACAATACAAGCAGTAGCCTTCTGTGGAATAAATTCCGACATATCTATTAATATAAAAATATTTTTTATCTCCGTTTGGACAAGTTACACTAATAATAGTGCAGGCACTTTCTGCTAAAAACCTATTTTCTCCGGTTTCCAATACATCATTATATAAATTGTTTATATCTTCAAAGGATAAATTTTCTACAATATCATAATTCATTTATGCTCCCTTTCAATATTTATAAAGCTTCCGAATTTTTCATCATAGCTTTTTTGGGTAAATTTATGCATACCCGAATACGGTGTAAATGTCAGTTCTTCAAAATATAATTTGTTTTTAAAAATCATCCAGTCAACACGGACAAAATTAAAATTTTTTGATAATTCTTTTGATAACTTTGCTGCAATTTTTACATTTTCATTTACTTCGATGTCAATTTTTTGCTCTTTACAGATAAAAATTTTATCAACAAATTGAAAATGTTCGTTATGAACAGTTTCTGTATTATTACCGTAAAATCTGAATATATACTTTGGAATGCCATTAAAACAATATAATTGTAATTTTTCAACATCATTATCAATATCCTCTCTTAATAAAGGTTCAATTAATATTTTCGGTTTAATGCCTTTGTATTGCATTTCAAATCCGCCCCAGAGGCTGTAGTCCTGTTCCAGCCAGCCTGTAATGTTACGTCGCGTTATTTCAACCAATCGTTTGTTCTTAAGATATTCTTCTTTATTCTTAATAATGTAATGCCATTTGCACCCGTGGTTGCACTTGATTACAAAGCTGTCGGGAAGTTTTTCAAAATCTATTTTATCAAATAAGTTAGGAGTTAGCAGTGAGGAGTTAGAAATTGAATTATCACTCCTAACTTCTAATTTCTCATTCCTAACTATTTGAAGTGCAGGCTTTAA
>CAJOJP010000027.1 GCA_905234915.1 Candidatus Gastranaerophilales bacterium | reverse complement strand
GGATGTAGCGCAGCTTGACTCTGCCGACGAAAAAGCAACCGAATGTTGCTTTTGAGGAGAGGTAGCACCGTAGGGGCGCGAAACTAATAAAATAAAATACCGGGATGTAGCGCAGCTTGACTCTGCCGACGAAAAAGCAACCGAATGTTGCTTTTGAGGAGAGGTAGCACGTAGGGGCGCGAAACTAATAAAATAAAATACCGGGATGTAGCGCAGCTTGGTAGCGCACCTCGCTTGGGACGAGGGGGTCGCAGGTTCAAATCCTGTCATCCCGACCACTTAAAATAAAAGATAGAACTTGATTTTTAGGTTCTATCTTTTTATTTTTGTGTAATACTTGTGTAATCAACATTATTTAACAAGAATATGACGTGGTGGCGGATTTGCACCGCCAAACAAAACTCAGAGCCTCCGCTATTAAAACCGTTCTTAAATTCTGTATCAACCTATGTTATTGCCCCCGTCGCTAAAGGTTGAGTTTATTTTACTAGCAAAATTAAAGTTGAAATCATAGTTTTTATTTTCCATAATCTGCTCTCCTTTTGTAACTACTTCATATGTATCAACATAAGACATTTGGCAATTAAATTGGAAAGTCATACAGAAAGTTACTAATAGCAACATTAAGAAACGTTTTAATTCCATTTCGTAATTTAAATTAATTTTACGACATCATATATCAATGTCAAGATAATTTAATAATTATTCAATACTTCAACAGCTTTCAATTTCCTTTCAGGTACCGGATGAGCATACCTCATTGTTGTCTTAACATCACAATGCCCTAAAATCTCTTGAACAACCGCTAAATCAATCCCCATTTCTGTCATTCTTGTTGCCGCAGTATGCCTTAAATCATGAAATCTAAAATTTTCTATATCAGCCTTTTTCAATGCACTTGTAAATCCTTTCTGCAAATGAGTGTATTTAGTCTTTGTTATCGGATTTGTAAATACATATTCACTGATTTTATTGGCTTTTAGCTTTATTAATTCCGCCATAAGTTTATCAGATATAGGAATTTTCCTTGCCTTGCCTGATTTTGTCTTTAATAATTCAATGTATCTGTTCTCAAAATCAATATTGCTCCATTTAAGATTTTTTATTTCACCTTTTCTCATACCTGTCTGCAAGGCACATATTACAATGGGAATATAATAATTGTACTCCTCATGTTCATTTAATACTTTGAATAAGGCTTTTTCTTCATCTTTAGTTAAAAATCTTATCTTATAATTATCTTGTTTTAGTTTTTTAATTTGCTTTAAAGGATTTGACTTAAAAATGCCGTTTGATATTGCAACATTAAACATTTTGCTTAATGCTTCAATATATCTGTTTACAGTCGCATTTTTACGGTCAGGCTTCAAGTATATTTTAAACTTTTCAATTTTTTGAGGTGTAATATCCTTTAATCTTGTATTTTTACCAAAATATTCAATAAAAACTTTGCAATAATTTTCATCAAGTTTATAACTTCTTTTATTCGCTTTTGAATATTCAAGATATAAAGTTACCGCCTGTTGTAATATTGTATTTTCCATATTATCAACAAATTCATAATGACCTCTCATTAATTCAGCTTTTACAACACTTTCAGCCTTTAGTGCATCTTTATGATTATTGCATCCTTTTATTGCTTTATGGTATCTAACTCCGTCTATCATAAAGTTGTAATACCATTTTTCGTTCTTTTTATATACGCTCATTTTAATTTTCTCCTATAAAAAAGCCCTGCATTAAATGCAGAGCCTGTTTTCGTACTTATCTGGATTGTTAATAAAGTCAATCAGCTTATTTTTGAATATCATAGGCTTTTTATGCCATTTAGAACATAGCTGTTCTCTTGGTAATCTGCCGTTTGTCAAATATAATCTGACTGTTTGAGGCTTTATTCTTAATAATAATGCAGCCTCATTTACTGTTATTAAATCTAAATTTAATTCGTTTACCATTTTATATCTCCTTTTTTATAAATTATTGAATTTTTATTATTACTTTATTACCTTTTGGGAAATTACCCCTCAAATATAACAACCGTCATTATTTGAGGAGTAATATTTTTGGTAATAAAAAGTAATTAAGTAATATTGTTCTCCTTATCTTTAAATAAATTTTTTAGTTCTGACAGGTCATTGTTATTAGGTAAATCATCAGGTGCTATCGGTTCTGGATATCCTGAAAATTCCCAAACATCAGGACTATCGGTAATGTCTAATACAACGGAATGTTTACGATTGCCCTTATAGTTACCTGTAATTGCACGATTAATGACTCTTTCATCATTTTTTATCCAGTTATTAAAGACTGTTATACTGATTTTTTGATTAGATTCTCCTGAAAAATTGTCATTATGTATTTTTATTAAAGTATCCTTATTAAACATTATATGAATTCTATTATCTAGTTTTCTCAAATGGTAATGTGTACCTTCCTCAATTTTCCCAAGCTCTTTAAGAGTTAAAAGTCCATTTAGAAGTTTATCAATCTCATTTGGAATACTTTTATATCTTTCAACTGTTTCTTTAGCGTACTTAATAATTTCTTCTTCAAGATTATTTATCCGAATATCCGCAATTTCTTCTAACAACTGAATACCGCACCACATATATGCTGTATTGTGTGCTATTCTTGGAACTTTTTTATCAATATTTTCCTTAATTTTTTCAACCAAATTTTTGTGCCTTTTAACTATTTCACTTTCATCCAGTTTTAAAAGTTCGGGTAAAATTAGTGATAATTCCTCGTTGTTTTTTGTATTTTCAGGCAAATATCTGTATTTATCAGTATCAAGGTAATTTTTCATTATGGTTATTAAATTTACACGATTTTCAAGTGCATCAACCATTGGGAGTGTACTATTTGTAGAATATACAATTTGTGAACATGGATATTCCAAAAATATATTCTTTCCATAATCAACTTTTCTAGCTCTAGGTGTAGAGTTATACTGATTTTTTATGGTTTGTCCAAACCCTTTTGACTCAATTACCGTATCCGATAAATCATCTACGCATACATTAGCACCATTTATTTTATTTGCAATAAACTGCTGACCTAGAACAGTAGAATTTCCGGCAAGTAATAAATCATCTCCAAAACCAAAAATAGATATACCATTTTTGATAATTGTTGATTTACCGCTTCCTGAAACTCCGCTTAAAATCATAACAGGTGCTCCGGTTGATGTATTTGTAAAATGTTCAACATAAAGCCCCATTATCATGTGTCCTATAGCTAATAAAGCATAAATGTAGTTTTTTCCCCAAGAATCTATAATATTCAGTATAAAATCTTTAGCAATGATTTGACTGCTTTTATCACTTTTTGATAATATTGGAAGCCTAAAAGCTCTCTTATCATTAACCTTGATAAATACTTTATTTTCAGATGTAGGGATTAAACCGTCATTATTTTCTCTGTAAACATTTTCTTTTTCGATTAAAAAATCTCTGCCTAAAAATGTGTTAGGTTTTATTTTACCGCAATTTTCATACGTTATAATGATTTTTTCACTTAGTTTAGGCAGGATAAAATTTTCATAAAATGTTTTAAACTCTCTTTGAGTACATATAATTTGAAATTTATTATCTGTCAAATTTAGTGTTTCTTGGAATTTAAGATAATCTGATTTTGCATTTCCATCGATTTCAATATTGGATTTTACATATCCATTATTTGTTTCAAGAGTAAGATTGCAATATTCATAATCTTTCATACCGCTTTTATCATTATATATATACTTGCCTGTAGCCGCATTTTTAACAGTAAAATTTGAGACTTTTTTAATCAATAAAGTTTCAGTTTTATGAGAAAAATGTATAGATACAATCATTCCAAAAAGTTCAAGAAGAAACTTATTTTTTGACGGGTATAAAAAATCACCATTAAGTTGAATTTTAAAATCTTCTAAAAACTCCAATTTTAATAACTCATTTTTATGTTCGTCTAATAATATCTTCCAGTCTTGTTTCAAAAAATCAATAGGTGATTTGATTTCACAAGAATTATCTTCGTTAGACATTTCCGAAGTCTGATTATCGCTGCTGTTATTTTCCATTTGTTTTTCCTCTCTTACATGTCTTGCATCCGGCAAAAATTTTTGCTATATTATTACAAGTAGCAGGATATTTGCCTGCATTCTTGAACTTTCTCAAAGTTTCTTCTTTGTTATATTTAGGATATGGCTGACTATAATAGTCAAACAACGCTAAACCATTTGATAAAGAATTGAGAAGTCTAGCAAAATGATGCCATTCAGGCTCTTTTAAAGTTTTAGCTTCTGTAATACACATTCTAATAAAAGCACAATTATCAAATAATACTTTGAAATTACCGTCAAATACTTTTTTCCTGTAATTATTATTAGTATTATTTTTTAATGTTTTTCCGCTTTTTGAATTGGATTTATTAATATAATCAATCCAAATTTTAGGAAGCGTTTTTATTGTTGGTGTACCGTCAGCATTAGTTCCACCGAGTATCTCGTATGGTTTACCTAAAACTTTTGAAGGCGGAAAAAGCGTATAACCTCGAAATTTAACATCACACGCTTTACCTATTTTGCCTATAGGATTTAAAATGCCGTCTGAACTAAAGTAGTAATGCTTTCCACCTCTTGGAGTTTTAACTGTTAATCCATCTTTTGGCAGAGGACAAAGTTTTTTCTCCAATTCTTGAAGTTCGGCAATACCATTTAGTCCTTTTTCTTCATCAATGTCAGCATCCAAAACTATAACATTTGATTGCTCACACCAAATGGCGATATTGAACCCCTTTCTTAAAAGCAGGTCAATATCAGCATTGAACTTGGCATCTTTAAAACCGTTGCGTACGGCAGGTATTTTAAGGTTTCTGATGCATGGAAATACTGCAAATCTTTGAATGTTGATTTTACGGTACATTCTTTACTCCTTTCTGTTTTGCTGCATTCTGTTTTATTTCCATAAATTAAGCATGCCGCAGCTGAGGTGAATAGGATAATGCCTATTCCCTCTGCGGTTTAGTGTGAAATTAAACCGTAAATAAATTTATATTATGAAACATGTTTTAAAAACATATTGAAACCTAAATTGTTTTAGGCTATAATATATTTGGGTTATTTTATTTTTAGTTTTATTTCACACTTTTGCTTATTTATTATTTAATTGTCAATGTACAATTTTGATTTTATTGGCTAGTTTTATTTTTTCAACTAATAAAAATTTGCTCTTAAAATAAAATCCTTATATTTTATTATTATCACAAATCAAAAATGGCTGCAACCCCTTTATTTGTAAGTGTTTCAGCCTGATTTTTCAGATAAAACATATATATATCATTTTTTTATTGATTGTTTTAAAAAAAATAACGATTTTATACCATTTCTACTTAGAAATACGGAAATTGTTACATTTGTACATATTTGTATATGTAAATGACTAAAAATATTAAGAAATACAACAAAATATTTGACAAAAAATCTTCTAAAATTCATTTTAATATTTCTTAACATCAAGAAACCAAGGAAGCGTATAAAAATTTTTGTATGTAAATTTCAGAATATTCTAGATTAAACTTTTTATTTCTCAAATAATAATTTATATTAATGAGAACTTAAAAGTTTAACCACGTTTAAGCAGATAATTTCTCTGTTAAAAGAAAATCAACAATTAAAATTAAAAAATGCGGTATTTGTATATTAACGAGATAAATTATCCAAGAAAGTTAAATATTCGGGATTATTTAATTTTTTGTGTACTTCATCTATTGGCATGCCTTTGGATAAATCCGTTAAAAAGCTGTTTAAATCGCAAATATAGCTTTTTTCATCTAACGAAGGGTTGTAACCAACATACTTATATCCGTTTTCATCAATATTTCGATTGACAAAAATAAATGCAAAATCAATATTACAGCTTTCATCAGAAATTAGATGCGAATTTAATATCGTATTTACAAATTTTGCAGTATTATCTTTTCTTGCAGAAAAAAAGAAAAATAAAATTTCCTCTGCTGTATCTAACATTTTATTTATTCTACCCTCTATATCCCGTTCTTTTACAGAAAAAGGATAAAATGCCGGATTAATTTTTGTATTTTGACCTGTTACAACCTGCCAAATTTTAAAGTCTTTTAAGTTTTTTACTAATGAATCTTGTAAAAAGTTTTCTTCATCACCTATAAAGACAATATGTTTATATTTCTTTTGCTGTTCAGTTTTCATTTTCTATGCTTTCCCCTTTCAGTTCTTATAACAGTTTTATATAATCAGGCATTGGTAAATTTAGCGGTAACGGCTCAATATCAGGTTCATCATATAACGGAGTGGTACATCCGTTTTCATCTATACCGTAACCTGCCGTATTATAGTTATATTCATAAATCAATCTCTGCCAATTTGTTTTAACATACTTTTTTGCATTATAATTATAATATTCTTTGTCTGCTTCATTTATCGGGGATTTGAAAAATTCAATAAGTTCCTTTATATATTTTTCACCAAGCTCCCAGCTTTTAAATTTAATCAATCCCTGTTTATATATACCTTTTTTATGGTATTTTGCATTTTTCATATTTATTGTTACGGCACTTGTAGTTTCCCTCGATAAATCAGTATCAGTTATTATAAAATACGGTTCTTCATCTTTGAGCATAAAATCGCTTACCCAAATATTTACGAATTTATTATTGCCTGCAAAAATTCTGTGAACAGCCCAGCCGTAATCGTTTTCAACAGGCTGAATAGTTTGTTTTACAAGTTCAAGAGCATAAAAGTTTTTTGTTTCTAATTCTTCGCAATATTCATTGGCAAATTCTAAAAACGCTTTTTTACATTGTCTTATTTTGTTCTTCGATAATTTGCCCGATAAATCAACTGCTATAAAATCCCGTAAATTTTGCGGCGGGATATTTTTCCATTCTCCGGTAGTTTGTTCAACAAATTTATCAGGTATATATAACTTCAATTCTGCATTGTTTTTTAAATCTTTTGCATACCAATTTAATGTATAACAAAATTCATTATCTTTTTTTGAATAAAATAAATAGTCTTTGGTTCTAAATGTTTTGTGATTATATTTTTGCAGAAATTTTATAACCTTATAGTATGGTAAATCAACCTCAACATTAATTTCTGACGGCATATCAATCCAATTTAGAAAATCTTCCGGTATATATGCTTTTTCTCCCTGTTTTACGGTTTCAAAAATAATATCACTACAAGTTTTTGGATATTCATTCAGCAAAGTAATTACATATAAATCAGTCAGTTTTAAAGATTCCAAATTACAGTCATAAATGTTTCTATCGCAATCGAAAATGCTGATAATTACTTTATTCTTATAAAGAAAATAATTAAACCAATTTGAATAACACAAATAATATATTCTTGCATTTAAAGGAAGTTTTAATTCCGATTTTATTAATTCAATCTGCTTAAAAACATATTTTGTTAAATATTTATCTTTATTCTGTCTTATTTTTTCAAGTTTCATATTTTTAATTCCTTAATGTCTGATAAATCAAGTTTTATTGATTCACCTTTTGTATTTATTAATCCCCATTTATTATTGAATTTTGCAACAGAAATTCCGTTATTATTAAATCCTTTTATTTCTTCAAATTTAAAATCAGATAATACATTGTTATCTAAATCAATTAAGCCGTATTTACCGTCAAGAGAGGCACTTATTCCGTTATCAATATTATCAAAAGAACTTATTTCATCATAAATAAAAGGAATAACCGTATTATCATTAATATCAATAATACCCCAAGCTCCAAGCTGATTTTGTACGACAAAATATAATTGATTTCTCTTTTTTGAAAAACACCAATTAAATTCTTTGTATTTAAAATCAATTATAGGGTTTCCGAATTTATCCGCCAAACCGTAATTGTTTTCGTGTCTGTGAGAAGCAATATAATAATCGGTTTTAATTTCTTCATTTTGAAGTCTAGTAATCCAATCAAAAGATGTATCACATACTTTATTACCGTTAAAATCGTATAAATAATTTATACAATCCATATATTCTTTATTACCCAAAAATATTTTATCTGATACAAGAGATAAATGTGCAAATTCAAATGGCAATACTACATTATTATTCCAATCAATTAATCCGTATTTTTCGCATTTTTCAGCTAGTAAATATTCATTGTAATAATTGTAAATGTAACTATATTCAAACGGAATTAATATTCCGCCTTTTAAATTTATCACACCATATTTACCGTTTTTCTCAGCAATAATCTTTTCGTCATTAGCCATTGAAAAATAATCGTTATCGTATTCAAACGGCAGAATAATATTATCAAATTCGTCAATTAAACCGTATTTATCACCTAATTTAGCAGAAATATACTTTTTACTGCTTAAATAGCAGCTTATTTTATCATATTTCGGTTCAATTAAAATGTCGCCTGATGCCTTTATTAATCCCCATTTATCGTTCCTTTGAAATGTGAAGTAATCATCAATGTATAAAGACTCAATATCTTGATAAATCGGTTTTATCAAAATATTTCCTTTTAAATCCGTAACAAATTTTTTATCATCTTTTTTTAAAATAATAAAATCATTATTATTTTCCCAAAATTCACAGTCAGTTTTGAACAGAACCTCTGCATTTGTATTGACATAGTATGTATAACTGTCATTTTGAAATTCAAAAAAATCTTTATTCCAATAATGACAGATATCATTAAAAATGAAATCCGATTCTTTGAAGTTTTGAACTTCTTTTATTTGTTTTAAAGGTTCAGTTTTACACGGTTTAATTTCAGGTATTTTATCGGTATTGATATTTATTATTTCATCTTTATCATTGATTAATTGAAATTTACCGTTATCATCTTGAGCTAAAAATATATCGCCATAGCAATTCAAATCTGTTAATTTTTTATATTTGAAATCAATTTTTGTATTGTTTTTTAAATCAATAACACCAAATTTGCCGTTTTTAGAAACAATCAGAGTATTATTACTTAATTGATATTTTGCCATATAATCATATTCAAAAGGCAATATTATTTTTTCGTTTCCGTCTATAAGACCATATAAACCTTGTTCATTTTGAACTCTGAATGCCGTTTCAAGGTCAGCTGAATTTATCAGATTAAAGGAATCTATTGAAAGATATTTATAATCAAAAACTGTTTCGCCTGTTTCTGTAATTAATCCCCATTTGCCTTTAATATTCTTTACAAAATAATCTCCGGGTGCAAATGGTCTATGTGCAGTTAAATCAATAATATCAAAATATTCGTTATCTAAAATTATATTTTCTTTTTCATCAATTATATATTTACAGCCTTGCTTTTGGTTTTGAACTATATAATGTTCATCTTTGGAATGTACAGGTTCGACATAGACATATTTTACAGGAAGAATTACATGTGTTTTGCTATTGATTAAACCGTATTTTCCATTTTGTTTTACTATATATTCCATTTTAAAATAGGGACAGGTTATTTTTATTTCATCAAAAAGGAATGGAATAAGAATTTCATCATTACTATTTATTATTCCGAATTTATCATTTAATTTTGCATAAAAAATATATCTATATCCATTTTTCTTGACAGTATTAATATATTTAAAACTAATTTCTTGATATTTAGGTTTTATCAATATAGAACCGTCATTATACATTAATCCCCATAAATTACCAACTTTAAACTTAAAGAAATCATTACTCAAATGAATAATCTCATCACATTTTTTCTTGAATAAAATTTTACCGCAAAGGTTAGTTAATACTCGGTATGAACCTTCTGCTTGGCGGCTCGCGATAAATGGGTCTCCAGTCGAAACCTCATCGGTTTCACCTTTCGCCCTCTGCTCGCCATCCGCTTTGAAAACCAAGTATTTTGCATAGTATGAATTATATGTTTGTTTAAGTTCTTCCTTTGTTTTGAATATAATTTGCCCCTGCCAATTTAATTGATAGGTATAATCTCCTGATTTAAAAGCTCTTTCGCAAAAATGTTCCTGTCTGGTTTCAATAAATTTATCAATTACTAAGTTAGTCATTTTTATTTCCTTTTAATTATTTTTGTTATCGTTGATAGTTATAACTTTATCTGCAATACCGATAATTTCGTGTCTTAAACTTGCAATAATAATATTGTTTGTTTTAGATTTTTCCTTTAAATTACAAGCAAATTTTTTGAGTTCATTAGTGTTTAAATGACAATGAGAATCAAAGTCTAAAACAATATAATCAAGATTATTTTTCTTAACTTTGTTTTTGAATTTTTCAATTAATTTTGTTTTACCGCTTCCGTTTTTTCCTGTAATAACGGTTATTTTATCTTCAAACGAAATTTTATAATCATCAAAAATAACGTCCATAATATTCCTTTCTATAATTCAAACTTAAGTTCTAATTTTTCGCCTTTGGTGTTATAATAAGTACTATCACGCATTGATATAATGCCTGAGTTATAACCGCCGTAAAAATTTTGATACTTCTTTTTTGGGATGATTATATTCATATTTATATCCGTAACATATTGATTAAAATTATCATCTTCCCAAACAAGCATATTTTCGTCTGCATATTTAATTACATCCTTATATTTTGGCGTAATTAAAATTTTACCGCCTGTATTCATTAAGCCTCTTTTGCCGTTTTTATTTATTGCAATTAAATTTGTCCTGTAAAAATGCCGAACAAAATCATAAGTAAAATCAGAAATAGGGGTATTTGTTTCGTCAATGCAATCGTCTTTACCGTTTAGTCTGACTTCACAAATTCCGTTGACAAATAAGTCAACTTGATCATAAATAAAATCGCTTATAAAATTGTTCTTTTCACAGTTATATATTGCCCATTTACCGTTTTGTTTAAATTTATACCGCCCTTTTTCATCTAAATAATCGTAATCATCATAAATGAAATCA
Source organism: Candidatus Gastranaerophilales bacterium (assembly GCA_905234915.1). Lineage (GTDB taxonomy): Bacteria > Cyanobacteriota > Vampirovibrionia > Gastranaerophilales > Gastranaerophilaceae > Avigastranaerophilus. The sequence goes on along the minus strand of CAJOJP010000027.1, from coordinate 27,823 downwards.
AAAAGAGTATTGCCGTAAATATCAATAATACCCCATTTATCCCCCATTTTTGCAGGCATTGAACCGCAATCCCGGGTTAAATAATTACAAATTTCATCATATTTAAAGTCAATGAGTGTATTATTAAATTTATCTATTATTCCCCATTTGCCGTTTAATTTTGCACTTATTCGGTTATTATTGTTACATCTCAAAATAGCTTCGTATTCAAAAGGAATAACGGTTTCATTTTTCCAATTTATCATACCCCATTTACCGTTAAGTTTTTCAGGCGACACACCTTCTGAAAACCAGTGTCCGTCCTCATAAATGCAAGGAATTACTTCTTTACCTGTTATACTTATATGACCATGCTTATTATCTAAACTTTCGACTTCAAAGAATCCTTCTTCAACTCCGCCATAAATTGTTTGGTATTTAAAATCGGTTAATTGTCTGCCGTTTAAGTCAAATAAGGCTGTTCCCTCAAATTTTTCATTGTTTTCTTTCCTTGCAAAAATTACATTATCATCTTCAATCCTGTCAGCCCATACGTTCGGCTCAAATTTATACACCAATTCGCCTTTAGTATTAATAAGATAACATTGGGTAATGCCGTCTTTATAATCTCGTATTATCGCTTTCCCTTTATTAAATCTGTTGAAGTGAGTTTCTCTAAACATTTTCAGCCTCCTTATTTAATATATTTTTAATATAAATCCTGTTTTATCAACCGTCAATTGCAGTTATATCAAGGATTTAAGTGTTTTTACAATTTATTATATTTTTATTATAAGACACCAATACGTCAATTTTAGGCACAGAAAAACCGCCTGCAATTTTTGGGCGGTTTATAATTGTTTTAAAGATTATCAATCACATATTGCAGATAATCTTGATAATATTCTTTTAATGCATCAGGTTTTTTGATTTTAACTTTACTGCCCCATTTAAAAAATTCATAACACATTGCAAGTTTACCGCCCGATTTGAATTTAACTTCAATATTTCCGTTTTCAAGTTCTTTTATTTTCTGCGAGGGGTGAAAATGATAATTTATTACATCATCTTTTACTGATTTATCAAACTCTAAAACTACATTTAAAGGTTCTTCCTGATAAATTCCGAATGAATTACTGCAATATTCCTGCAAATTAAATTTTTCATCTTTTTCAAAATACTCGTCAATTATTTCCAAATCTTTGATTTTGTTTATTTTATACAGTTTTAATTTTCTGCTGTTTTTAGCAAGCAGATAATATTTATCGTTTACAATTATGCCGTAAGGTTCTGCCGTTACTTCTTTATTATAATCAAATTTCACCTTTTTAAATGAAAGCATAGCACTTCTGATTTTTTCCAAAACCTTTGTATCTGCTTTTACTCTTGAATATTGTCTTACAGAAAATCCTTCCGATTCCATTATTGCTTCAATATCTGTATCTAATGCCCTTAAATTTTTTTGAGGTGTTAATGCCTTAATTTTTGCAATAACTTCATCTAATTGTTTAACTCTTGTTTCATCATTAGACAAGTTTTTCAAGTATTCAAGATTTGCAAAATCATCTGTTGTAAATTTAATCAGCGTATTCATTGTACCTTTTGCAAACCGCCAGTATTTCTTTTTATCATTTCTGTTCACAGGTTCGATTTTATCGGGGAAAAGGTCAAATAATATGCCTTTCATCCTTTCGGCACTTCTTCTTGAACATTCAAAATGCTCTTGAATATCATCAATACAAAGACCTGAAAAACTGTTTTGAAACATCATTGCAAGTTCTATAATCTGCTCTGTTTTAACTAATCTTGACATTTTTACCTCGTTTTTATAATACATTAAACAACTACATTGAGCATAATTTCTAAGATTTTATCCGTTATTTTATCAATATACATATCGAAGAAATAATCGATTTTTTGTTTTAAAAAATCTTTTTTTGATTTTTCATCTGACATATCTAAAAACATCTGCATGTCAATGTTATCTAAGACATCTAATTTTACAGGAATTGATAAATTTTTAGATTTTGTGTCAATCGGTGTTTTTAAATACGGCAATTCATTATTTATGCGTTTTACTATATTTTCGCAATTTTTACCGCACCAATAATTCAGAAAAAATACCGTTTGCATAGAATAAACCGTAAAACTGCATTGAATTACCGGTGTATTTTTATGCTGTATGCTTTTGGGAAAAATTTTGCTGTTGTAAAAATCGCATAAAATCATATCAGGCATAGATTTTTCAATATGTTTAAATCGGTTTTCTTCTGTAAGTATTTCAATAATATTGTTTAACAGAATTTCTCTATCTGTATATTCAATGCCTGAATTTGAACTGCTGTTTCTATAATTCATTTTATGCCCTCTGTTTTCTATATTTTAAGAATAACATACAAGTACGTCATTTTTCGGCATAATAATTTTTCTATTTATATTTTAAATATAAATCCTTGTTTAAAAATCGTCAATTTCAATAATAACAAGTATTTTACAATATTTAAACATTGAAAAACCGCCCAATATTTGAGCGGTTTTAAAAAAAAATTAACTAATTATTGAAATATTGAACTTAATTTTTCATTCAATTTATTTTTTATTTTTTCTTCTGTATTTTCTCCATATACATAGAAAAGAGTTTCGTTATATTCTGTTTCTCCAAACAGTATTTCTTCTTTTCCATTTGTTAATATTTTAATTTCTGAATTATTCTTTGTTCTTAAATTTGATAATTCGATAATATCATTTTTATATTTAAACGAAAAAGATAAAGAATTATTATATGAACGTATTATTTGTATATCTTTTCTATCTTTTACTAAATCATATAATAATTCCATTATCTTATATTGTCTGCGAGATAAATAATCTGCATCAAGTGTTTTGTCATAATTATTCTTTTGGAATATTGAATTAATTTCTTTTTCTTTTCCTGATTTCTGCAATTTTAAGACAATATCAAATATAGAATTAGAATCAGAATCAGTATAATATAGTTCATATTTTTCTTCAAGCAGTATCATGTACTGTTTGAATATACTTTTTATATTTTGCTCTTTAACTTCATCTATTAAATCGTTTAGAATTGACAAAATATTTTCTTTAAATGTTGCAAGTTTATATATTTGTGAGAAATTAAAATCATTATGACAGTATTCTTCTTTGACTGCTAACTCATTATAACACTTATCGTCTATATCTAAAAATATATATTGGCAATTAGTTCCATATTTGTCAAAATACCTTTTGCATTGATTATTTGTTTCTTTTGCTCCAAATTTAACTTCTATAACACAAACAACATTTCCATTTTTATCTTTAATTAAAATATCAGGTCTGCCTATTTCGCAGTTTTCTTCTCTCAATATTTGACAGTATTCACTATCTTCATTTAACTTAATTTCAAGTTTAGTAAAAAATTTATCCAAAAATAATGTATTAAGTCCATGATTTCCTTTTGGGTCTAATAACCAAGCGATTAAGTTTGAATGTCTGTTTTCACTTCCGCTTTGCATTTTTAAAACTTTAAAAATGTTAAACTCATTAAATCTTTTACAGTAGTTCTCTAAAATTTCTAATTGTTCCATAATTTGCTCCTTATTATTTGGCGGTTTTACAATACTTAAGTATATTCTTTCTGCAATTTATTTACAATAGCAGTATAATTCTCAATAATTTTAGAGTGTATAATTCTTTGACATAATATTTCAATAATTTCATTATTATTTAGTTTTATATTTTCAAAATATTCATTTCTGTCAAAAAGTATGCACTTTTGTATTATTTTCTGTTCATTACAGCTTTTTTGAAAATTCAATCCCAGAAAATCTTCTATAGTATCTTTCAAATAATCATGTTTATCTTTATATGCTTCATTGCAGGAGGTAAATACTATTTCTGCAAATAAATAATCAGCATCGTTAAAATTATTACAAAAATGTATATAAAAAGCTAAATTATTTGAAACATAAGGATATGTTCCAAAATTTACGGAGTCTGCATTTAGATTTTTGGGCACACACAAAAAATTACGTGTTACATATTCTTGTGTGTAATTACCAATTTCTTTTAAGTTTAATTTGTCTGCAATTTCCCATAAAATATCACCATATTTTGCAGGTGCATTCCACCATATAAAATTATGGATAACATTTAAAGGCTTAAATTTATATTCCCTGAATAAATCGGTATTTTTAACTGTTTCTATACATTTATCAATATCACATTCATCTATTACGTTATATTTTTCATTTAATAGATTTTTGTATTCATTGATATATGCCGAAACTTTTTCGCTGCCGCCGGATGTTTTCGCAATATTAAAAAGTTCTGTTATACATGGTAAAATATTATCTCTATATGTTGCTAAAGACCACCTCATTTTACCTGTCATAATTTCTTTTTCATAGTAACAAGCATTTACAAAATTTCTTTTATCTGTATCTAAGAAAATAAATACAGGTGTCAAATTTTTATATTTATTTTGACAAACTTGATTTATATATGTCCAATAATATTCAAGCTGCCCTATAATTTTATTCGTTTTGCAATTTTTTCGTACTTGTTTTGTTTCCCTTGCACCATATTTATTTTCTATAATCCAGATATATCTTTTTCCCTTTATAACTACATCAATACTGCCGTTATTGTCAGAATCGTTATTTTGTGTTTTAAATTCCCTTATAACTTCTAATTCGTCAAAATCTTTATCTTCAAATATATATTCATGTATGAATCCTGATTTTGGGCTTTCAAATAAGTTTTTAATAAAAGTTTTAAAAAAGATATTGCCAAGACCGTGACCGGCTTTAGGATTAAACAGCCAAGATAAAAAATTTGAATGTCTTATTTCATAATCAGATAATTTTAGTATTTTAAAAATATTCGGTTCTGATTCTTTTTTTCGGTATTTTGCTATTAATTGTTCAATTTCATCATCTGACGGTTTCATTTTATTTTCCTTATTTTATCCTCTAAATTGTTACATAAACAGTCTATCACATCACTATGTCAAAATTAGTCGTAACATATTTTATTATTAGACCATAGGTCTATAATAGACTGAGGGTATTATAGCACAATTATTATATGACAGACAATAATTGTGTAAAATTTGCAAATAACGTAAAGAAGTATAGAGAACAAAAGGGCTATAATAAAAGCCGTTTGTCTGAATTAGCCGGATGTGATTTATCGTATATAGGCAAAATTGAACGCTGTGAAAAATATCCTAACCTGAAAATGATTTTTAAAATCGCAGAAGCTCTTGAAGTTCCGGCTAAAGATTTATTCGATTTTGAATGATACAAAATAATATTGTGTATTATTCGCTGATTTATTTCTGTTTATTATCCTTGTTATATTTGAATATCTTTATTAAAAATGTTTAAAACAACGGTGTACATTGAATAATACATATATTAAAATAATAATATATTGAGTATTATTGAAAGAGAGGTGCTTTTTATGGAATTTGTTCAGCCAATTCGCAGTTTAAAACATATTGAAACAATTAAAAGACTATTAAAACAACAAAATTTGAGAGATTACTGTCTTTTTACGGTAGGCATTAATTCAGGTTTGAGAATCAGCGATTTATTAACTCTTACTATTAATGACGTAATAGAAAAAGGTAAAATTAAAGACAGAATAAGACTTCGAGAAATGAAAACAAATAAGTTCAAAGATTTTCCCCTTTCGGATAACGCAAAATCAGCAATCAAAGAATACCTAAAAACAAGAGAATATAAACCGAATGAGCCTTTATTCATATCACGCAAGAATAAAGGCTTTTTATTACGGCAACAAGCATATAAAATCATTAATGATACGGCAAAATCAATCGGTATTAAAGAAAAAATCGGAACTCATACACTTAGAAAAACATTCGGTTATCACGCATATAATAACGGCTATGACATAACCTTAATACAAAAATTGTTTAACCACTCTACACCTGCCATAACCCTGCGGTATATAGGTATTACTCAGGATGAACTTGATAATGTTTATTTGAGTTTAGATTTATAAAGTTTATTATAAATTATTTGCAGAAAAATCATTTCTAAAGTTTTGTTATCTCTAATCCTTATCATATCTTTATTGTAAAAGTTTGGAATATTATGAATTGCATTATTTATAAGAATTTTACTGCAATTTGCAAGTATTTCATAATCAAAATAAATAATCTGACTTTTAATACAATCTTTTAATACGGTATTAGATGAAATGTTAAAATCAGAATAAATTTCTATATTAATTGTTGTTAATCCAAAATGTATTTTTGATTTGGTATAAATCTTTTTAAGAATTTCTGTACTATCATTTTTATTAAAATTTTCAGATACGATATTTTCTTTTACGCTAATATCTGTAATGATAGTATTGCTCCTTATTTCAGCTGAAATTTAGTAACTGTAGTTGAACAGGATTAGTTAATATTTTAGGTTTTGGTAAATCTTCTTTTACTTCTTCTGTTTTGGTTTTTAATTTCCAATAAAAGCCATTAATAAAATACATTGGGGTATATAAAACTTTTTGAATTTTCCAAGCAAGTGTATCTCCTAACATAACTCTTGCCCCGATACCATACAAAGATAATTGAATGTAAGTCATCATAAAACATATTTCATCAATATCTATTGCCTCAACAAATAACTGTTTTTGGTAGTTATACCCCTTTTCTTTCATTGTTTCAGCACAGGCAATTATTATGCCCCCGCTCCCTGAACATGGTTCAGATAATGTAATAAATTCTTTTTCTTTGAGTTTATTTTCAAAATCTGCAATATTAATTTCTGCCATTAATTTACTGACTGAATAAGGTGTAAAAAATTGACCTTTATTTGAATTACCTAAATTCAGCATTGCAAATACGGTTCCTAAAAAGTCTTGATGTTTTTCTTCTAACCCTTCAATTAAAAAAGCAAGCAGTTTTGAAAAATCTTCTGCTTGCTCTTTTGTGTAATTTGTAATTGTTTTGCTGTAAACTTGCTCAATATCAGGATTTTTTAAGAACGGCTGTGATAATGAACAGGTGCTTAATGTTAAAAAATCCCTAAATACAGTTCCAATATTTTTAGACCTATCGAGAGTTTGAATAATTGAAATAAATTCTTTTATGTAATCCGTAATAATTTGCTCCTTTCAGATTAAAGCTGATTAAATTAAAATTATCTTCTATATATTTTTATATATAAAGGTATATGTCCGCTTAACCGCGAATATTCTGGAATGTGTAAAACATTCAGAATTTTAAAATATTGGCTCAAACGCAATATTTAAGCACCTTTTATATATTTTTATTATAAATCAATACTAAAACGGTGTAAATAGCTGTTATTAAAAGGTTTTAAACACTTTAACGCTTTATAAATATTAATAAACTGTTAAAAACAGTTGAGATTTAATAGTTTTAGATGTATAATGAATGTGTACAACCTCAGAGGACTTCCATTAAGTTGAGTTACTGAGGTTTTTGTTTTTTGATAATCTCTTTAAAATCACATATTTTATCTAAATACAGTAAACTGTCTTTTGATATATAGCCTAAAAGTTTTCTTAAATCGTTATAGCAGTTTTCAACACCGTAAGGATGATTAATTATTATTTCGTGGTGGAATACTCTGTTTCTGATTTTTAACATTAATTGTAAATGCGGAAATATCCTGCTTAGTTTATCAAATTCAGCGAAATTGGGATAATCAGCAAATACAATTCTGAAAAATCCCTGTTTATGCCATAATGCCGTTTTATATCTTTTGGTGCATAAATGAATCCAAAACCCTAAAGATAATTCAGCAATTAAATCATCTTTTGAAAAATTCTTATGTCCTTTGCTAATTAGTTTTTGTTTTGCTTCAATCAGCTTTTTGTGTTCATTTACAAGTAATACACTTTGCTGATTTACTTCTTTTAAAAGCCAATCAGGCATTATAACCGTTTCAACAGCTTGATTTATTCTGTTTCTTAGGGATATTTCAAGTATTGAAAGTAATGGATATAATGATTTTGATAATTCGATATTATATAAATATCGTTCAAGAACAATAGAATTAGTATCATTAACATCATATTTGTACGAACTCAAACGACTCAAGCTGAATAAATCTGTTAAGTTTTCTTCTAATACATTCGTCATGGGTATATTATAGCATAATATTATTGTTCTTTTCGCCATCTTTTTATAATGTCCGAAAATTCAATATCTTTCCATTCTTTTTTCCATTCCGATAAAAATTTAACAGTTTCTGATTTTGGCTGTGGATTTGGTAATTCAAATTTTACAACAGACGGAATAAGTGCAGAGTCTCCGACAATTAATGCTTCTCCAGGCTCTAAAGATGGTAAAATATCACAAATTGAACCTATATTATCAGGAAGTAAATTTTTTATATAATTTTGGTCATTTATATTTGTAAGTCTAAGTGCAATAAAATTATTACATTGTGCCATTATTGTTTCTGATACTTCTGATGGTCGCTGACTTACAACCATTAAACTTAGTCCATATTTTCTTCCTTCTTTTGCTATTCTTTCTATAGATTTTTTTGAAGATTTATATTGTGCTTCATTTACATTTGGAATATAATTATGTGCTTCTTCGCAAACTAACATAATGGGTATATCATTTAATAAATTTTTTGAATGTTTTATTTTGGAATAATTAAATGCAAAATCAAATATTAGTCTTGATATTAAACTTACTGTAATACTTAATACTTCAAACGGTATTCCGCTAAGGTCAATTATTGTTACATTAGATTTATTTATGTAGCCAATAAATTGTTTCATAATATCTTCAAAATCTTCAGATTTATAATCAGTATTATCATCTTTTCTAGTTTTCAATAAAAAAGCAAGCCTATCATCTGATAATTTTGTTTCTAATCTTGAACAAAAACGATTAAATTCTCCAAAAAAAGAGCCGTTTGAAGCTTTAGTGTCTTTGGCAGTTGACGTTTCAGTAAAATTTAAAATGCTATCAAAATATTTATCTTCTCTTGATTCAATTAGCGTTCCATCTGCTAATTTTGGTAAATTATTGTCATTTATCGTTTTTCCAATAACTTCTTTGTTTATATTATATATATAATTATAAACTTCATGAATATTAAAATATAATGGTGAGTCATAATTTATATCGTGATATTTTGAACTATTATATTTCTTTTTATTCATAATAACAGCTTGTTTGAATATTGAAATTTGATTATGACTATTAGATTCATTACTTTCAATAAAAATATCTTCTAGTTCTTCTGAGTTCATTAACCAATATGGTAATACCAATGAATTAACATCTAATAAATTAAGATTAAATTTTTCTGCATCATCAAGCAAAAATGCATTTTTATACTCTGAATGAATATCAAATAAAATTATATGAGAATTTTTTTGATTATTTTTATTCTTATTAATACCGTTTTCAAAACCAATGGCTTCTTGTAGTAACTTTGAAACTACACAAGATTTACCAGAACCAGTTGAACCAATCACTGCAATATGTTTACTAAAAAGCTTGTCGCCGTCAACTAATGCTTTGATTTCTTGATTTTGTGATAAATGTCCAATTAAAAAATTAAAATCATTATTGTTCTCAAATATTACTTTTAATAACTCATTATCTATGTGATATGCATCTTCACATGGTAATGGCAGGATTTTTATTCCTCTTTGAAATTTTTCACTTGATAATGTTCCAATAGGTTGAACAATAATATCCAACTTACAAGTATCTTCATCTGTACTATCAACAATTTTCATATTTTGAATAATTGCAATTATGTAATTATCAAGATTACCATCACCAATTTTTATTAAATTGCCGATACCTAATTTGTTTTTTACATCTTCAATATTTTTTATTTCATTTGAACGCACGATAATTTGTCCAATTTCACTTGAATAAACTTTTCCTATTTCAGTTTCTTTATTCATAATCTTTCACCATATTTAATACATACTTTAATTCTCTAATATTATTTACTTGTATAACTTCTTTATTACATCCTTGTATATTTATATCTTGAAAGGCTGATGTATTTATTATAAATAAATCATCAATATTATGTCTTGAAATAACATCTTTTATCTTTTTTATTTGATTTTCAGTAACAAGCAGCAATCTAATATTAAAACTCATATTGTTATTTTTAATTACTGCTTCTTGATAAAATTCCTTTTCTGTCCAATTATTTGGATGAAAAGTAAAACCTATGTTTGGCTTTATATCTTTATTTAATAACCCATTAAATATATTTTGAAAACTTTTATAATCACAGCCAACTATAATAAAAATTGGTATATTCAAATTTGATAAATGTAACTTAGACTTTTTATAATGAAATGTTTCAATATATTCATTGATAAAAATAATTAAAGTATTTGTGATATTATCAAAAGAATTTTTATCAAAAACAAAATATCTAATTCTTATATTCTTTTTTAAATTTTCTTTAAGGTAATCTCTTTTCTTTTTTAAAATAAGTTTATAATTACTTAAAAATTTGCTATATTTCCACAACAAAACTTTATCGAGTTTTTTTAATTGTGAAATAAAATCCTTAACAGAAATTTTTCTTTCTTTAATATCCTTTTTAACTGATAAACAGTGTATTATTGCTAATGCATTTGGATGAAAAATTTCTGATATAATATCTTTGTTAAATTTCAATTGATTTAATAAATCGATATTACATTTTTGTAAATAATCATACGATTTTCCAAATTCAATTGAAAGTCTATTAACGAATTCAGACAAAATATTGTTATTATTAGCGGACATACATTGTTTAATTTTTTCTTTATAATTTTTTAATGTTTTTGGTGTATCTTTACTAAGATACATTTCTATATCATTAATTGAGAAATGAATAGTTCGTTCACTTTCATTTGGAAAGTAGCAGAATAACTTATATGTTATTGAATTGTTTTGATGTAAACACCAGTGTTCCAGCATCTGAATTATTGGTTTTTCAATTATTGATTTTTGAAAATGCAGTTGATTTTCATGATATTTACATTGCAATAAATTTTGCATGCCATTTGTATCAGTATCTATATCTTCGATACCTTCAACTGTTATAATTGTATCTTCTTTATTCGCATTTCGTAATAACTCATTTAATGTTTTTTCAAACTGATACAAAAACCCTTTTATCGTACTATCTGCCTGTCTGCTATTACACAATATTCAGTTCTCCAATATAATAACATTTTACAATAAAAATGAAACAAAAATAGTAAATTAAAGTTTATGTAATTACTTAATTACTAAATATTACCAATGTTATTACTCTCAAAAATATTAATTTTATTATATTTCAGCCATATTTTTGATAAAGGTAATAAAGTAATATCAAATTTTTATAAAAATATAAATTTTATATTTATATTTCTGTTTTGGTGTAAAAATTTTTGTGTAATATTTGTGTAATCGTCGTTCAATTTATTAGTTTTCAGAAAAATTGATAAATGTTGAAAATGCTTGTTGTTATTGAAATTAATCAATACCATTCAACTGCAGAAAACGGTTTAAAAAAGGTTCAAGACAAGGGTTTTAAGGTTTTTCTTAAATCCCTTTTTTTATGAAAAAATCTGTTTTAGTGTAATTCTAGTGTAATGGTTTGTATGGCGTTAATGTATTTCAAATGCGTTAAACAGCTAAAAAAAGACTGTCCGTTTTTTCGGACAGCCAAAAATAAGTATATTTTTACAGGACATTTTGTTGAGGCTTTTTTGTGTCCGTTTTCGGCAAAACAGGCATAGCTTTTGAGATTTCGAGGTCGGAAGTAGTGTGATATTTACGTTTAAAAAAGTCCAGAAGGTAAAAATTGTGTCCGGTTTTGTCCACCGCCCAGACAAAAGATTTTTTAAAATTGCCGTTGTGCAAAGATAACATGTAGTTTTGGAATAGAACATTTTTATTATTTAATTTCTTTTTTTTGTTCTTCTTCTAATACTTCTTTTAGCCCTGAAAAATATTTATCAACAATTTCTTTAGGGTATTGTTTTTGAACCTTTTTATAATAATCAGATAACATACTAACTGCCCTATTATATGTATCTTTATTTTCTAATAATTTATCTTCAACATCTGAAAAACAATCTAAATAACTTGGGTCTGAAGGTCTTTTCATTATTTCTCTTACTTTTGTGAGCAGGTAATATCCTGTTAACTCAGTTAAATCGTCATCCGTTGCACTATCATCTTTTACATTCTGAATTGTATTTTTTAAATTACTATAGATTGCATCATATACAGGTGCGATAAATTTAGATTGGTAACCTGGCATAGTATTTTCAACCAATTTAAAATAGGTTAAATGCTCTTTTTGTTCTTCATCAATTATTATACCATTCTTTTCGTTTTCAATAATTTGAGCTAATTCTGGAAAATCAACAGCTACATCAGACATTGTATTTCTTATATTCGGATTAAAGAAATATGCAAGACTATAAGAGAGATAACTTAATTTTTGTTTTTCTCTACATTCATCTGTTTGTAATCCTTGACGTTGTTTTTCAATAAACTCAGGATTTTTCCAATTACTTTTCGTTATCTGGCGTGCTCTTTCTCTATATTCATCCGTTCGCACTCCTTGACGTTGTTTTTCAATAAACTCAAGATTTTCTTTGTTTCTTTTTAATGTTTGCCTACTTATTTCTTTATAAATTGCACTATTTTCACCATTATATAAATTCCTCATATTTTCACATCTTTGATCCCTTAGTATAGGACTATATCCTACTAAAGATTTACCGTAATTTATACTTAAAGTTTTTATATTTAATTCTGGAAATATCTGTTTATAAAATGTTTGAGAACTTATATTCCAATAATTTTGAGGTTTCTTTAATGTTTTTACTTCACCATAATACCTTTTTAATAATTCAAGTGATAAAGTATCAAGACTTGTACCATCAATTTTTCCTTGTGAAATTTTGTATAAAGCACTTTGATGAGGCAATTTTTCGATATTAATATCTTTTGCGTCAATAACATCTTCAAACTCGGGGTATTTTTCTTTTGCTTCCTCTAGTGTTTTGCAGTCTAATAAATCCTTATAGTATTCAGTATGTACTTCATATAAAGATTTATCTTTTTGAATCCTAAAATTTTCTAAAATTTCTATACTTGGAAAATTTTCTTCACCTATTCTTTTAATTATTTCTTCGTGCGTTTTTTCTTTTTTTCCAAAAGATAAATAATAATTAGCAGGATATGACATTAATTTTGTGTTACCATAATTTCTACTTTCAGCATTTGTATTTATTTTAACCGTATTATTTTTGCAATAATAATTTTGTTTAAATGGTACTAAAGAACTTACAATTATTTTCATACTTCCAACCTTCTTGTTTTTCTTGATATTCGTTATAAAACCTAAAAATAAAAAAATTGCTAAAACTGTTAAAATTTGTAATATTTCTTAGAATTTATTCAAATTTTTGGCAAAAAATTTATTTTTAATTTTTAAGACAAGCATGATTTAGAAAGGAAAAAAATACTATGTTAGATTTTAATACTTCATTTTTAAAGGTTCAAAATGCTGATACCACAAAATATATTAATGTAAATAATATTTCAGAACTTGTTCCTAATGAAAATAACAGGTTTGATGTATACCGTGAAAAAAGATGTAATGATTATGAGTGGGGGAACAAGGAGTTTTTGGGGGAAACAACATATAGCCAACCTTTAGTGGAATTGTCTTTAAATATGATTGGCTAAGGTTATATAGAATATTTTTATAAATAAGCAGATAGTGTGTAAAATACAATAAATTATTGGATTTGCCATTATTTTAGAATTATTCACACCAAAATTTATTTGCAATTTTATTTAATAATGACAAATAATAAGATTGAGGTTCATAAATTTTTTTGATAGAATGAATATATGAATAAAAGGAAATAGACTAATGGAAATATCATTAAACAGTGATTTTGATAAATTTATAAATGAACAAATGGCTACTGATATTGTGAATGATGCAATGAAAATATATATTGAAATTAAAACTTCTTCTCAATGTCAAATTGATATGTTAAACGCAGAAATTCAAAGAGGTATTGATGATTATGAGATGGGGCGATATATGGACGGAATGACTGCATATAAAAAGCTAATGGCAAAATATGAATAATTTAGAATTAATCATTACAGAAGAAGCTTTCTATGATATTGAAGTAATATCGCAATTTATTTCTAATGATAATTTTGATGCAGCGAAGAAAACTGTTGATATGTTTTTTGATTGTTTTAAAATTTTATGTGAATTCCCAAATATGGGAATTTATAAAAAAGGAATCAATGCTAAGGATATTCAAATTTTCATTGTAAAGAAGCAGTTTTTAATTGCATATAAAGTTAAAGATAATAAATTAATCATACTTAAAGTATCTTATCGTTACCAAAATATTTATAATCTTTTATAATAAAATGTTATACATTTTTAAGAAATTTATACAAAAAAGTATAAAAAATTATCAAAATCTGCGTTACTATTTGTCAAACCGACTGTTACTTTACAATTCTAATACCGGTTTTACAATAAAGTATTCACTCTTTATTTTATCATACATAGATGAATTTTTAATTCCATTATTTTTTTTATTTTTTATTTTATTTATTATAATTATGGGTATTTTAAATCTATATATAGATTTATCATTAATACTTGATTTTATAAACGATTATCTGGGATTATTTTTTGTTTATGTTTTTTTGTTTTTTATTGTTATGCTTATATTTATTCTTATCTTAAACCTAAAATAGTTGGTGGCGCAAGTAAAAATAAAGGTTTTTAAATCATTCTAAATCCATATTAGAAATATTATTCTTATCTTCAAAATTACACCAATTCTTTTCATAAAATCCATTTAAAACAAATTTATTAAAGGAAGAAAATTTCCAATCACATGGTTTTATATTTAAATGTTTCATTGAATTATAATGGATATAATCTAAATGTTTATAAAAATCATCTTCATCTCTTATAATATGGTCATAATATTTTCTTTGCCAAATTCCTTTTTCTCGTCTTTGCTTTTCTCATTAAACGGTAATTTTTTTGAAAAATTAACTTTAAATAATTTAATGATTTTGGGAAAATCCTCTGCATTTTTGGTTTGTATAAGCAAATGAATATGATCAGGTAAAACTATTCCTGCAATAATCTTATATTCGTAATTAACAGATTTTAAAGCATTTCTTAAGAGAATAATATTTTCTATTAAAATGGGATTGCGATTATATGTAACCATAGTAATGAATACAACATTATTATTTTGGTAATATCTTCTAAAATTAGACATACAACTATAATAACATATTTTCTAAATTTGGCAGACTAAAGTCTGCCCTACCAACTTTTCTATATAAAAACAAATTAAAAATTAAAATTGCCTCAAATTTTTATGTTAAAATCAAGATATGATTAAATCTTTTAAATGCAAAGAAACAGAAAAAATATTTAATGGTTTCTGAAAATTATTTGAAACTTTCTTGTAAAAATTCTCAAACTTACAGTTACTTTTTCTCAAAACGATTGTTATTTTACATCCGCTGTCCAAAAATGTCCTATGCTTAGACAAAAAATTTTCTAAAATTGACGTTTTATAAAGCGAACAGTCTGTTTGTTAAAAGGACTTCCTTCTATCTGCTAGTGTCGCAACTCTGTGCCAGTTCCTCACTGCCACAGGGTTGCACATCTTTTAAAGTCACCACTCTCAAATTTCGCTCACGTTCCTTATTTCAAAATATGCTCGAGCAATAAATAAATAAATATGCAAATTTGTAAATATTTATAATTTAGGTTATTAGTGAATTTTTTTAAAATTTTCATAGTATTATATAATAAAAAGGAAAAAATCATTGCTAAAAAATTTAATAGAAAAAGTTGATTATTATTGGTTATTTTTTATTATAACAATAATTTTGTGTTTTGGTTTTTTTCTTACCAATTCAAACTTTGGAATAGATGATGAATTGCTTAATTGGTACGGCAGCGTTTATTCTATAGTATCAATAGGTCGTTTGGGTAGGATATTGCAATGGGTTATAGGTTATGATTATTTACCATTTTTTTATGATTTTATTGCAATCTTGCTATATGCGATAGGGATTACTTTAAGTGCAGATTGCTTTATGCAATATATAGAAAATTTTACGAAAAAACAAGCAACTGTTTTTGCGTGTATAGCTGTTTCATTTCCTTTTACTGCATTTCTATTCGCATTTATTATAATTACTATTCATACTGGTATTTCTATTTTTTTAACTGCATTGGGAACTTATTTATTTTGTAAATATTTATTTGATTGTAATAAAAAAAGAAATCTGATTTTTACTTTTTTATGTCTTATAACAGCTGTTTCTTTATATGAAAATAGTATAATTTATTTTTTAATCAGTATGTTTTTTATAATTTTAATGTCAAATAAAAATCGTATAAAATTGATTATTAAAACTATAATTGCATCTATAAGTCCTGTAATTGTATACTTATTTATTTTAAAAATTCTTAAAGCAATTATGGGTATTCAATACAACAGAAGCGAAGAATTTATTAAATATGATTTTTCTTCAGTAACATCATTTTTTAATTCATTTATAAATTCTTTTAATATATTATTTACTAATTACATAAAAACAATACATAATAATTTTGGGTCTTTTACAATCATTTTAAGTAATTTTTTATTTGTTTTTATAATTATTTATTTAGCAATTAAACGTAAAAGTATAAATACTATTTTTGTTGGATTGATAATGATACTTTTACCAATAAGTACATTTATTATAATGGGAAACGGAGAACTATATTATCGTGTTTATGCACCTTTTGGATATTTTATCGGCATAACTTTTTCAATTTTATTTTCTTTATTGAATAATAAAAAAATTATTACTTATATGTTAACAGTATTTTGTATACTTATTGTTTTAAATCAAGCAAAAGAAATTAACAAAATTTTTTATACCGAAAATATAAAATTCCAAGATGATTTATCATTTGCCAAACTTATAATAAACGACTTAAAAAAACGGAATTTAGATAAAAAACCCGTTATCTTGGCAGGTACAAGAGAAAACATAATATTACAATATAATTATTATATTGAAGCTCCAGAAATTATGATAAGTATTTTTAATTGGGATAAATATCAAGAAAATAGCTCAAATTTTATGATCGAACGCGGATTTAAATTTATGAAACAGTTTGGATTAAATATTATACCGTTTCGTGAATATACAAGAAATAATATGAAAAAAATCGAAAAAGAAATTCCTAAAATGACAATATTCCCACAAAATGGCAGTATTAAAGATATGGATAATTTTGTTATTATTAAAATAGGTAAAACATATCTCGATAGAAATTAGGAAATGTTTTTATACCTATAAATTAGTAGTTTTTTCAATAAAATACAATGGGCGATTTTTAGTTTCTATATAAATTTTATTAATATATTCTCCGATAATTCCTAAAGAAATTAGAATTAATGAGTTTGAAAATAACAATATAAAAACTATTAATATTTTGAAAGAAAAATCAAACATTCCGTAGAGTATTAATAAAATGCTTGATAGTAACATTAGAATACCAATAAAATCAATAAATCTTAACGGAAACGAAGAAAATGCGGTCATTCCATCTATAGAAAATGAAATCATTTTTTTAAATGAATATTTGGACTTACCGTTTTTTCTTGGAAGTCTATCATAATACAAATTACAGCTTTTTAGCCCAATTATAGTTACTAATCCCCTTAAAAAAAGTGTTTTTTCATTAAATTGTCTTATTAATTTTATTGCATTACTACTTAATAATCTGAAATCAGCATGATTATTAATTAATTTTACTCCAATTAAATTCATAAAATTATAAAACATTTCCGAAGTGATTCTTTTAAAAAATTTATCAGAAGTCCTTTTATTACGTACTCCATAAACAATATCGTAACCTTCCTTATATTTCTTAATCATATCAGGAATAATAGTATAATCATCTTGTAAATCAGCATCTAATGTAATTATTGCAGAAGAATTTACAGACTTAATACCAGCCATAAAAGCTGCCTGTTGCCCAAAATTATTTGTAAATTTTATATAGGCAATTTGATTTGTTTCTTTTGTATATTTGTCTATTATTTCTTGAGTTTTATCTGTACTACCGTCATTTATTATGCATATTTGACTGTCTTTAGAAATAATGTTATCAGAAATTAATTTTTGTAAAAGAAATAATAAATTATCTAATGTATTTGATATAACCGCTTCTTCATTAAAACAAGGTATAACTATAGTGATTTTATTATCCATAAATATATTCTATCATAAAATTCGTCCAAACAAAAATTTACGATAAGTCGAATGCTGAAGTCTGCCCTACAATTATTATCAGCATATTTATGCTAGAAATTTTAAAAATAAAGTAAGAAAATCTCAAACTTACTGTTACTTTTTCTCAAACCGACTGTTACTTTACAATTATTGACGGTTCAAATGATTATTGGGCGGAAACTCGCTGTGTGTTTTTGTTTTGACGGTCGGAAGTGTTCCAAAATTCGCATTTGAAAAAGTCCGATTTGTGGAAATTGTGTCCGAAAATGTCCTGAACTTGGACAGAAGCTAAAATTCAATAATGGCGGATGTTTACACCTTGTTTGATAATTGAACGTTTCAAATGCGAATTTGGAAGAGGACATTTCTAAAATTTGCGGTTAATTTTTAAATTTACTAACATATTTTCGTGCATTTTTTAAATAGTAACGGTACAATTGATAATTTCAAAAAAAAAGTAACAGACATTTTGATAATTGGGGTCGGAAGGCGTTTTTTGTGTAGAGTGATGCACACAATAGCATTTTAGGTGTGCAAACTCGAAGTAGAAACAAATCCGCCGGAATGCTCAAAGATAACATCGACATTATGGTCATCTTTGAAAAATGAAGGCAAGGATTTGAAGGAAACAAAAAACAAGACCACTTAAACGCAGTAATAAAGCCTTAAACATCCAATTTTTAGTGTAAATTTGTAACATCAACATTGGTGTTACGTTTTGATACGAAAACAGCAGAAAGCTCGGAAGCAGAGTTCCAATCCTCTTTTTTAAGAGCCATACTGTTAGTGCCATGAATGAAAATTCTAAAAACGAACAATACATTGACATTAATACCGTAGCAAAATTGAAAGGGCTGACAAGCACTCGTTCTCTCAGATTAGAAATTAATAAACCTAATAGTAAATATATTGCTCGTGAAATCAAAGTAAATGGCGGCACATCTTATGAAATTCTTTATTCCTCGCTTGAGCCTGAAATACAAGAGAAACTGGATGACGATGAGATATTTTCAAGGGAATTAGTTCCCTATGAAGAAAAGCCTCGCAATACATTTGTAGCTGAAAACGCACGATTAACAGCTTATGCAAGAGTAGATATAGTTTGTACATTAATGAATTTTAGAAAAAAATACTCAACGCAGAAAGAAGCTGATAATACATTCTTAGAAATGTATAATTCCGGCATGTATCTGCCTAAAGTGTTTAAATTTATTGGAACTATATCAATAGGAACTCTTCACAGATGGGTAAAAGCATACGAAAACTACGGAACGGAGGCATTAGTTCCAAAGCGAAGATACTCTAAAGAAAATGAATACAATACAAAGTTAACTGCTGAAATGCAGGAAATATTCTTAAAATATTTATTGCACCCCAATAAATTTAGTGTAGGAAAAGCCATTGTTCTTACCAAGCATATTTTAGAAAAACGTGGTTTTTCTGATATAAACCTATTGAGATAAAAATCGAAAATCAAGAAGTTAATAAAAGATTAATTGAACTTGCGAAAAGAACAGAGAACCTGCGTCCTTTAATGAAGAATATCGCAGGTATTTTGGCTTATTCTGCGGAAGAAAACTTTAAAAACGAGGGCAGACCAGACAAGTGGACTGATTTAACTGATATTACAAAAGAAAACCGCAGGAAACAAAACAAATATCCCGGACAAATTCTTCAGGTTTCAGGACAGCTTGCAAGTTCAGTTAATACTCAATATGACGAAAATTCTGCAATGATAGGTTCAAATCTTCCCTATGCCGCTATTCATCAATTAGGCGGTCAAGCAGGCAGAAATAAAAAAGTAAAAATCCCTGCTCGTCCTTATATAAACCTTACTGATGATGATTTCAAAGAAATAATGCATGAAACAGAAAAATATTTAAAAGATGATTAATTTTTACATCCAAATTGTAGAAAAGAAAACAGGCAAATTATAAATTATATTTAAATAATTGAATAGTGGCTATTTCAAAAAAATCTGCTATTTTATCAAGTTTATCAATGGTAATATTCATATTTTGTTTTTCAAGTTTAGAAATATATGAATTTTCAAATCCTAAAATTAACGATAAATTTTCTCGTGTTAACTTTCTTTCTTCACGTAATTTTTTTACATTAATTGCAATAATTTCTTTTGAATTTTGACTCATAATAACTTTTTATATAAACTCAAATAATTGTTTAGTTTCAATTTTTAATATTTTTGCTATATCAAAAATTGTGCTAACAGGTGTATTTACTTCTGCTCTTTCTATCATTCCAACATAATTCCTTGATACAGAAATTAGCTCTGCTAGTTTTTCTTGTGATAAACCTTGTAATTTTCTATAATATCTAATTTTATTTCCTAATTTTTTTAGTTTAACTTTGCTCATTTTTAAATAATGAGAAGTTTTTAATTCATTTTCTACATAATCTCACTTGTCAAAAATCTTAATTTTTGTTACTATTACTAGTTATAAATAAAAATTTTTAACTTTTATAAAAAGGAGTAAAGGAAATGGCTGAATTAACAAACACAAATGATATTAAAATCAATACTGATGCACTTTCAAATAAATTACTTGAAATTGAAAGCATGAAGTATATTCTTGGTTTAAATGATGAAAATCAAGAATATTCTTATGAATTTTTAAAATCTCAAATTGATAATTTATGCCGGGAACATTCTGCATGTCTTGTTGTATTAAACGGCTACTTGTCAGAAATGCCAAAACAAGTCAAACAGACAATAGACAAAATTATTGAAGCAAAAGATGATGAAGAAAGATGTAAGAAACTTTACGAGGAGTATTTAGACCAATACCAATCAAATCAATTTTTTAAAGAATATCAGAATTATATTTACACGCAAAGGTCGCAGGATGCTTTATTAGACCTTACGGAAGACGAGCGGGGAAATTATATTAAATTACAAGATTCACTAAATAGGAACAAAAAAAATCAGCTCGCTCTTTTGTATAATATACTTGGCATAGGAGCATTTATACCGATAGATTTTACCGATAATCTTCCGCAATTAACAATGTGGATAAATAGCAATAAGGAAAAACCTATTGAACCGTTAAGCGATGATGAATGCAAAATAATTGGGGTGCTTATGGGCGGTTATTATGAGAAAATTCTATCATTTAATGTATTAAGTAATTCCATAAAAACTTATGAGGATGTGGATGAGGTTATAAAAAATATTCCTGCAAAATTCGGTGTTCATAATATTACACAGGTATTATTCAGAATTTACCTGTTAAAACCGCATATTTGGAACAATAGAGAATTTGAAGATTTAATCCAATCAATAAAAAGCGTGCGAGAGGCAGTTTAAGGAGATGTTATGAAATTTGAAAATATAAGAAATTTTGTTGAACCAACTATAAATACGGTGGATTTAACCGAAAAAGAAATTGAATATATTTCTCTCTTGTTTTTTGCTCTCTCTCGAGCCTGTCACTCCTTCGGCTAACGCCTGTCGTCGTTTCGGCTCACTTATTCGGGTTTCACCCTACGCAAAAAACGCTATGTTAAGATTAGATGTTGATTTTAATAAGTATAAAGATGTTTTTTCAATGTCTATTGCAGAGAAAAATAAACTATATAGAAAATTTGGTGTGCCGGAATTTTATAAAAACAGAGAAAGATTCGTGCTTGCCGTATCTCTGACGAATAATATTGTTCCTTATGAAACATTAAAAACTGTTTGTGAAAAATACAATCTTAAAGGGTATGATAAAATGTTAGAGGATATAAAGAACGCACCCAAATATTCTGATAAATACTTTGAAGAAACAAATGAGGCATTAATATCATTGTGTGAGAAGATAAATGAAATGTTTAAATAATAATTCTCTTTTCCTTATCCGAAGCCGGAGATGTCTTGGAATAAAAAAACCAATCTTAGAGAAGGGTCTGTTATGCTCCTGTTATTACAGGGGCATAGCTTTGATATAATTGAATGTTATTTTATTAACTGTTGAATTTCCCTAAATTTAGAATGTTTGGAACTTTTAATCAAATTAAATAATGCTATTTCAAGAGTAATAACATAGGCACCTTTTTGTTTCATAACCTCAAGTGCTATTTTATGATTATTTACATCTCTTGAAGATGAACAATTTTCGATAATAAAAACATTATAACTATTTTCAAGTAAATCAATAACACTCTGTAAAATGCAAATGTGTGTTTCAATTCCAAAAATCAAAATATTTTTATTTTTTAAATTATTGAACTTATTAACAAATTCAGGAGTTTGTATCGCTGAAAATGTGTTTTTTTCAACTATTGTAAAATCTTTTATATTTTTGATACTTTCTATTGTCTGACCTAACCCTTTTGGATATTGTTCAGTTACTATCGTGTCAATATTTAAAATACTTGCAGCTTTCATAATTTTTTCGGCATTTTTAGCAATTTGTACACCGTTTTGCAGCATATTAACTAATTTTTCTTGTATATCAATGCAAATTATTGTTGTATTATTTTCATTAAACATTTTTATATCCTTGTTTATATAGTATCAAAATATGTTCATTTTATAAATTATTATTTTCTGTAAAATCAACTCCGCCGAGTGCTTGGTAAAGATTAATTGCAGAAATGAGTTTATTAATTTCTGATGATACTGCTTGTTTTTTTGAAATAAACAGCTTTTCTTCCTGCAGGATTAAATCTAAATTATCTGCCGTTCCTGCTCCTTCTTTAATTTTTGTATAATCTAATTCTTTTATATCGGTGTTTAACCTGTCATTGGTTACTGATGTAATATTTTCAGCTGTTTTCATACTATAGAGCGCATCATTAGTTTCTTGAATAGCCGTTAATATTGTTTTTTCATACTTTTGCACTGCTATCTCATACTTGTCTTTCTGTAATTTTAATAGCTGCAGTTTCCTGCCTCCCATAAATAAATCCCATGAAGGAACTATTCCTAAATCTGCTAAAAATTTATGAGAAGAATGAAGATTATACATATTAAATCCTACATTGCCCGTGATAATGAATTTTGGAAGCAAATCCCTCTTTGCAACTTTTACATCAATTCCGATTTTTTCTAGTTCAAGTTCAGATTTTATTCTGTCAGGTCTTTTATCCAGCATATTAAAATCAATACTGTCAGGTGTTTTAAATGAAATATTTAAACTGTCGTAATCATTTCTTTCAATTTCTTCAAAGGCTCTATCGCCCAATAATGCTGAAATTTGATTTTTCAAAATATCTTGTTTTTCAAGAAGTTTAGCTAAATCTTCTTTCATATAAGTTAAGTTTTTTTTCGCTTCGTCAATTTCGTCTATTGCTGCAGTTCCATATTCATAGCGGATTTTGTAAAAATTTATTGCTTGTTCTTGCAAATCTATAAGCTGCTTTTGGTAATCAATAAGTTTATCGCATCTGATAAGGTTGAAATAATCAACGGCAAATGCTGATGTAATGTAGATATACGCACTTCTTTCATCTTGTTTTACCATTTCAAACTGTTTCTTTTTGGATTTTGTAATAAGATGATTTTTACCCCAAATATCAATTTCATAATTCATTGTTAAAGGTAAATAATAATGAGTTTCAGCGTAGTTTGGAATTTTTACATCCCCGAATAATTCATCTGATGATTTAAAAATTCTGCCGGCATAACCCTCAAAACCTATATGAGGTAATTCATTTGCAAATGACATTTTTACAACTCTGTTTGCTTCATTTGTTTTTAAAACTGCCGCTTTTAAGTCATGGTTATTATGATAAACCTTTAATAAATTTTCAACTAATATATCGTCATTAAATTTCTGCCAAAACGGTATGTTTAAATATTCAGCAGTATCTTCAACCGCGAACACTGAATTTGTTATTAAAAGTATTGTAAAAATTATTGTTATAAGTTTTTTCATTTTATCTCCTATGTTGTCATAGTAACATAAAATAAAAAAATGTAAAATTCATATTAAAGCTCTTATGAAATCAGGTATTGATATTTTAGATTTGCAAATTTTTTTGCTCGGGTTATGATAATAACATAAAGAGAAGAACATGCTAAAAGATATTTTTACAAATTTAATCGGAAATGCAATAGTAGCTTCGGGCAGAGCTATCAAGGTTCATAATTTAGACCTTTATTCTAAATATGGTTTTGAAATTACCCCCGAACAGTATCTTGTACTAAATATGATTAAAGATGATGAAAATCTTAGCCAAAATAAGCTGTGTGAACTTCTTTATAAAGATAAATCAAATATGACAAGGTTGATTTCGGTATTAGAAGAAAAAGGTTTAATTATAAAAGCACCGCAAGAAAACGGCAAGCAGGCAAACATAATCAGAATTACCGATAAGGGCAGAAAGTTAAGAGCCGAAATTACTCCTGTAATGTTAAAATCTCGAAAAAAGTATCTTCGTGATATTTCGCAAGATGATATGTACACTTGTATAAAAGTATTGAATAAAATACAAGAAAACTTAAATCAGAATTGAGAATGGATAATTTAGAATTGAGAATTTATTATGTCAAAGAACAAAGAAATAAAAAAAGATGATATTTTTGAAAAGGAAGCAAAAATAAGACTTGGTAAAATCAGAAGAAAAAAGCTAAAAAAATATGCAAAGAAAAGAGTTTTGATACCTTCTTTTGTTGTTTTATTTTTCATTTGTTACGGTTTATATTCTTTTATTAATTCTTTGAGTTATCAATCAACGGATGATGCTTTTATTGAGGGCAGATTTATTCAAATTGCACCAAAAGTTTCAGGTCAAGTAATTTCTTTAAAAGTTGATGATAATGATTATGTTAAAGAGGGAGATTTATTATTAGAAATTGATCCAAAGGATTTTGAAAATAAAGTTAAAGAATTAGAAAGTACCTTAAAAGAAGCTAAGGCAAATAAAAATGCGGCTGTAAGTGATATTGATAAAACAAATGCTGATTTAGCAAATGCAAATAAAAATCTTGATTTTGCGAGGAAAGATTTTGAACGATATTCTAAATTAAAAGAAAATGGACTTTGCACAAAACAAGAGTATGACAGAGCAGAAACTGTTTATAAAGAAGCATTGGAAAGACAAAACGCTATGAGTGCAGCCGTAAAATCTTCCAAAGCAAAAGATGAAGCCGTATTATCTCATATTGATAAAATTGAAGCGCAGCTAAATCAAGCAAAATTGGATTTATCATATACAGAAATCTATGCTCCGCAAGAGGGTTATGTTTCAGCCCGCTCTGTTGAAAAAGGCAACTATGTAAATAAGGCGCAGCCTTTAATGAGTGTTGTTTCGCCTAAAATCTGGGTGGTTGCAAACTTTAAAGAAACTCAAGTGGGCAAAATGAAAAAAGGTCAGAGCGTTACTATTAAAATTGATACTTATCCGAATAAAAAATTTAAGGGTAAAGTAGATAGCATACAAATGGCATCGGGTGCTAAAGCAAGTTTATTTCCCCCTGAAAATGCAGTCGGAAGTTATATAAAAGTTGTACAAAGAATTCCTGTAAAAATTGTATTTGATGAAGATGTTTCAGACTACACAATAGCTCCCGGGATGAGTGTTGTACCAAAAGTCAGGGTTAAATAATGGCAGCACAAATCGAAATGATAAATCCCCAAAAAGCACCGTTGTGGCTATTGTCACTTGTTGTTGTAATGCCGACATTCTTTGCATTTCTTGCAACAAGTTCATCTAATGCTGCACTTATGCACATAGCAGGCTCATTTGGTTCTACAGCAGACGAAGCAAAATGGGTTGTAACAAGCTATATGATAGCAAACGGAATATTTTTACCGTTGACAGGGTGGTTAGAAAGAACGTTAGGTAGGCTGAACTTTTTAAAAATATTTATCTCAATTTTTACTATAGGTTCAGTTGTATGCTCTTTTGCACCTAGCCTTTTAGTTTTAATTATCGGAAGAATTATTCAAGGTGTCGGCGGCGGTGTTTTAATGCCTCTTTCTCAATCCATATTGTTACAGGAATTTCCCGAAAATCGAAAAGGTGATGCTATGGCGATTTTTGTATTTTCGATTATGGTATCGTCTATTATGGGACCGACTGTCGGCGGTTTATTGGTTGATAACTTTTCTTGGCAGTGGATATTTATAATTAATATTCCGATAGGGATTTTATCTTTAATTCTAATTCCGATGATAGTAAACGATACAACAAAAAGCAAGAAAAAAGAGAAAGTCGATTTTTTAGGTGTAGCTTTTTTGATTTTATGGCTGTTTTCAATGCAGGTTGTGCTGGATAAAGGTCAGCAATACGGCTGGTTTGATTGCACTTGGATATATTGGTTGTCGGTTTTTTCTTTATCTATGATGTTTGCTTTTATAGTTTGGGAACTTGAAATAAAAGACCCTATTGTGAATTTAAGAGTATTTAAAAATTCAAATTTTGTTGTAGGAACGATTTTGGGTGTCGTATTAAATATGATGGTTTGTGCCACAATGATTTTACTTCCTCAATTTTTCCAAAGTTTAATGCACTACACGGCATCTGATACGGGAATTGCACTTGCTACAAGAGTTTTTGCGGTTGTAATTCTATTTTTTATCGGAAGAATTTGTGCATTGTATGACATCAGATACGTTATCGCAACAGGATTTTTAATAATGGGAGTATCTATTGCACTGTGCGTTGATTTGAATTTAGCCGTAAACCCTGAGTGGATAATTTTATCAAACATAATGTTTGGAATTGGCAGCGCTACCGCTCTTGTTCCGATATCAGGGGTAGCACTTGGCACTTTAGAAAAACAAGATATCCCATCAGGAGCCGGGATTCACAGTTTAACAAAATGCGTAACGGGTTCAATTGCAACCTCGCTTGCTTCAAGCTGGATAATCAGTCTATCACAAGTTCATCAAAATTATTTAGTTAAGAATATGAGTGTCTATTCTTACAATTTTATGGCTCATTTTAATACACTAAAATCTGCATTTTTACACCATGGAGAAGCTATTATTGCCACTAAAAAAGCGAATATTGTTCTTTATAAACAATTATTGGTTCAATCTAAACTTATGGCAATATCAGATTTATTCTTGCTTTGTGCTGTTTTGACATTTTTGATGATTCCGCTTGTTGTGTTATTGAAGGTTGAAAAGAAAATTGATAGCGATTAATTTGTTTAGTTTCTTAAAACAAATAGCCGAAAATCAAAACTTTCGGCTATTTGTTATTTAGTTTGTAGTTTATAGCATGCATTTTAATGCACGCTCTGATTTTTAATGAAAGACAGACATTAAAAAGATATAATTCCTCATTATATTGAGTTACAAATTATTTGCTGAAATTACATATACTTTTCAGCCCATTTGTATAGTCCGTCTAAGGATTCTATGAGTTCTTTGTCTCTCGGCTTTTTATGCTAAAATGTAAGATATGAGGGATGAAGAACTAAAAATTTTATATACAAAAATGTATGAATATATGGTTGCAAAAGACATTTCCGCATTAAATAAAATATACTCTGATGATTTTGTTTTAGTCCACATGACAGGAATGAAACAAAATAAA
>CAJOJP010000026.1 GCA_905234915.1 Candidatus Gastranaerophilales bacterium | reverse complement strand
TATTGCTTTTTCACTTCTGTCCATCCGCAGGACATTCCCGGACACATTTTCCACAAATCGGACTTTTTCAAATGAGCGGTTTGGAATACTTCCGACCGCAGTTTTCCAAACACACAGCGAGTTTCAGCCTAATAATCATTTGAACCGTCAATAATTATTTGATGTAAAATAACAGTCGAGTTGAGAATTAGTAACAGTAAGTTTGAGAATTTTTACAATAAAGTTTTAAATAATTTTCAAGAAATGACGCATTAATATTGTCGATAATATTGCATATATAACATATTAAACGGTTTCATGTATCATTAAAGCAATACTCTGAAATGCTTTTCAGTTTCATCAAAAAGATAAAAATATTACAAAATGTTAAAAATATATAAATAATAGAAATTTTATATATTTTTTTTACTTATATATATAGGATATTATTTTTTTAATAATTTATTAGATTGATAATGTAAAATTTTAATTTTAACGAAGAAAGGATTATTTTATGTACCCAGGTGTGTCTTTTTCTCAATTTACTCAATTATTTATTAAAGCTAATGGATCCGGAAAAACTCCATATAATGAAAATGATAATGATTATCTTTTCCCTATTTCAAATAAAAGTGCGATCAATCCTGTTAATAATGAGTCAACTCCAAATGCACAGAATGCATTTTCAGAATTAACAAACAAAAAAGTTGCATCAGGAAAAGAAGCGGATAATATCGCAAAAGAATTTAATATAGAAGATGGAAAAGATAATATAACAAAACAAAAAGGTAAAGATGGCAATGAATATTGGCAAAGACCCGATGGTGAAGGCGGATGTGAATATTACAAGGCTTTTGTAGGCGATGATGGTTCTTCTAATTTTGTAAGAACACATATTAATTCATCAGGTGAAATAAACTATTATTTATATACGGAAAATGATAAGAAGTCTATAGAAGATAGTAATATAGAACCTGCTCAAATACCTGCTTCTAACAATGTAGAAACAGCACCATCAACAAGTGAATTACCTGATGACCTACAAACATATTTAAAGCTGGGTGAAAAATATCAAGATTATTTTAATGAAGTTGGTATTACTGATAAATACGACAAGCTGAATATTATTCAATATGCTTCTACATCTGCTAATGGAATATTAAACATGTCGTATCCATTAAAATTAAATTATGTAATAGAAAGCGCATATAGCGTAGCTAAGAAGAATTTATCCGAAGAGATAAAAGAAATTACAGGCAAAAAAACTCCGGCAAATGATGCTTTAATTAATGATATAGTTAATATAGATGATAAAACAATAAAAAACTTAATGAAAAATGATTTTGATTTTTATGATAAATCATTAAAAGAACAGCTTGGTTATTCAGAAGATGAAACAACACAAATGTTGGCTGATTATAAAAAGAATTGCAATAGTCTTTATGAAAAATTAAGTAATGGTGAAATTACTCAAAAGGAATTTATTAGTAAGTATAAAGAATTAGAGTTTGATATAAATTCTTTAAGTGCAAAAAAGCAAATAGATGTTGCGTTTATAGATAATAAATCCGAAATAACGTACAAAGCTTTGTTATCTGATGGGGTTATAGACCCGAGCAGACAGCAAAATAATGGAGATTGCCAGGTTTTATCTATATTAAATTCAATGAGTAGAACTGACTGGGGTTCTAAAGCAATAAAAGATTCAATAAAATATGATGATAAAGGTAATGTAACTGTTACATTAAAAGGAGTAGAAAGTAAAGATAATCAATTTACTTTTACAATGGATGAGATATCTAATGCACAAGCAAAAGGATGGGCAGCACTTGGAGATGCAGATACTGTTGCAATTGAATTGGCATTAAAAAAATATTCAGGTATTGCTCCGTCAGATGATCTTAATCCATTCACTTTCAACTCAAATAGTAAGATTGGAGAACTACCTCAGCTATTTTGCGGTAAAAATGCAATAAAACAAATGTCAATAGATAAACAAGATGCTGAAAAAGCTATTAAAAAATATGGAAACAGTGCTGCTATTACTTGTAGTTTTAAAGGGAGAATTCAACAATGTGTTCCTGATGAATATAAAGCATATTTTAGTAATATGCACGCATATTCAGTAAAAGGCATTACACAAGAAAATGGAAAAGAATATGTTACTGTCGTAAATCCCTGGTATAGCGAAGATGAAATAAAAATTAATCTAAAAGATTTTAATGATGTTGTTAATGGTTTAACCGTTTGTATACCTCAAAAATAATGAATGATTGTAAAAGAACACTTCAAATGATTACTTGTAACACTTCAAATGATTATTTTGGGACAGTTACTCTCTAAAATTTTATAAAAATGTTCTCATTAATTTTATGTCTAAAATGAGAAAAACTTTCAAATAATTTTAAATTTAATCATCCGTTTCTTCAAATAAAATTTTAGACATATCAATTTTATAAGTAAAAGTGTAACTTTCTCCATCAGCAAGATTAATCGGTATTTTTAATACTTTCCTTCCGACCATTACAGGGTATGAATTATAAACATTGCTTGAGGCAACTGATTTAAAAATATATAAGCCAACTTCTTTTATTATTACATCTTCCCCTGTATTGTTTTGAAAAGTTCTTGTAACAACGGTTGTTTCATCTTCTTTATGAATGCAGGATGCTGATAAGACATCCAAAACTAAAGCATTTTCGAGTTTATAATCAGAAGATTGAACAGGAGTATCCCCTGAACCGACAAATATAATAAATCCGTTATATCTGTATGGACTTATATCATAATAATTAGATACTGTATTATTTGTAATATTGTACCAATTGTAAGAGGCTTGTTCGTCAGTATAAGGATTTGAACCTGTTGTTATATCATAATTAAATGACGAAACACCAATTACACAATGGTTATTTAAAATGGGATTTGAAGTTGTATTATGATTGTTATAATTTTGCCCTGTCTGACCGCCTAAATAACTGATTTTCCCGACAGAATTTCCTTTTGTATTTACAAAATTTGTACTTCTATAAAATGAAATTAATTTTTTAAAATTATCTAAAAGCATATTGCCCTCTTTTTATGTAGAATATGGTTCATAGCTTATGCTGTCTGTACCTATTCCATATATTTTTTCTTTTACTGCAAGCGGCTGATTATATTCAAATACCTTATCTGTAATGGCACTTTTTTTAGGCATTAAAATGTATTTTGAATACTCTTTAAACGGTGTTAAATCATTAATTTTTGCACCTATTTCAATAAGTTTTATTTTTATATCTTCCTTTATGTTTTCCAAAAGGTTTAATTGTTCGGATATATTCATTCGTTATCTGCTTCCGCAAAAGAAATTTGGCTTGTATCTATTGTATAAGTAAACGTATAATTTTGACCTTCAGGTATTACAACAGGAGTCGGAAGAACTTTTCTTGCTATCATTACTAAAGGCTGATTCGGGCTTGTATTTGCAAAGATATAGCAGCCTATCTCTTTTATAGTTACATTTTCATCGGTATTATTGAAAAATTCCCTTGATACGATTGTTCTTCCGTTTGCATAATGAATGCAAGATGCAGTTAAAACTTTTAATTCAGCAGCATTTTCGAGCTTATAATCATCAGGTGTCGGAGGTGTATCACCGCTTCCAACAAATAACACAAATCCGTTGTATCTTCCATAGGTGGAATTTTCACATCTGCCGCCTGTTATTCCTGTCCATGGATATTTTGCTTGTTCATTTATATATCCGTTAGAACCCATATTCGGATTATAGTTATAAAGTAAATTAGAAGCGTGACATGCATGTCCGTTAAATCTATCTGTATCGTACTGTCCTGCTAATATATTTCCTTTATAAACCGTATCTCCGAGTACATTTACAAATGTGCTATCAGGATAAAACTGAAAAAGTAACTTAAAATTGTTTAATAGCATTTGAACTCCTTTATTCTTTAAAATTAATATTTATATTTTGTATTGATACTGTTGAAGAATGAGAAGATGTGATAAAAAGCCTAAATTCTTTATACACAGTATCGCTGTTAATTTGATACTCTTCACAATAGGCAGTTATGTTCGGTCTGTTAACTATTTCATATAAAGTTTCCCATTCATCTTCATTGCTTGTCCTAAATTGAATTAAGGCATTTCTAAAGTTTTCTGGTGAGGCATTTTCGTTTATTATTTCAACAGAACGGATTTTGTATAAGGTATCGAATGATAAAGAAATCCAACAGGGGAAAGAAAGACCGGTTCCTGTCCACCAACAATTTTCGCCTGATAAATCTTTATTGAAACATTTAAATGCTTCGCAGCCTGAATTAGCTCTATTTGCTGATGCTATCCAACCGTTCATTTCATTAGATGTCATAACAGGATTTGAATAGACTCTCTGATATTGTACAAAATCAGTTATATGCAGGGATGACATTTCTTTTGTATGAGTTGAGTCTAAATTGCTGTCAACTGAAAAGATTGATGATTTATCCCTTTTATGAGTTGAACCTCCAAAGTTATCAGTACAAAAAATTGCTGTTTTATCTTTCTTATGCATCGAACCTAAACAGCTATCGGTAAATACGGTTTTTTCAAAGGATTTTATAAAATAAGCATATCTTGAAAACGGCGTTTCATCCGTAATTTTTGCACCTATTTCGAGAAGTTTTGATTTTATACTTTCTTTTATATTCAGTAAAAGATTTAACTGTTCAGATATATTCATTATCTATCAGCTTCCTCAAAAGAAACTTGTGACATATCTATTGTGTAATTAAATGTATATTGTTCACCTTTTTGAATAGTAATAGGAGTTTCAAAAACTTTCCTGCCTACCATTACAATAGGTTGTACAAAAGATGAAGTATAGTTACTTACACATCCGCAGGGACTCATAAAAAAATAAAGCCCGATTTCTTTTATTTCAACATCTTCTTCCGTATTATTGTAGAAACTTCTTGATACGATTGTTTTTTCATCAGCATTATGATAACAGCTTGATGCAGTTACTTTTAATTCTATTGCATTATCAAGACAATAATCATCCGCTTGGACTTCTTTATTTCCTGTTCCAATAAACAAAACAAATCCATTAAATCTTGCACTTATATAATTTGGGTTTCCGCTTGATGCAGAAACACCGACAACTCCGAGCCAGTTATATGTTGTTTGTTCTTTTGTAAAATTATTCGCTGCCGCTGTGGTTGTATAATTGTAGCTTAATGTACTTCCGCCATAGTTATGTGAATTAGTTCCGCTTAAATTTGTATTAGAATTTGAATTTCCGCATAATATTGTTGTTTTTGCGACTTCTGCACCTAATACATTAACAAATTTTGCTCCGTTATAAAATGAAATTAAAGGTTTAAAATTATTTAAAAGCATAATATTCCTCTTTAATCATCCGCTTCTTCAAATGAAACTCTGCTCATATCTACTGAATATGAAAATGTGGCTTGTTCTCCCTTTTTAATAATTACGGGAGTTTTTAAAACTTTTCTGCCTATCATTACAACAGGTACATTTAATGTAGTTGTAAAAAAATATAATCCTATTTCATTTATTTCAATATCTTCATCCGTATTATTATAAAATATTCTATTTGTCGTTGTTATTTCGCTTGGATAATGCATACATGATGCACCTACAACATTAATCGTAACAGGATTTTCTAAACAATAATCATTCGCTGATGGTTCTTTAGTACCTGAACCTATAAAAATAGTAAAACCGTTATGTCTATGAACATCATTATTATAAGATGTACTTGAAACAACATTCAGCCAACTATAACTGCCCTGTTCACTTGTACAAGAATTTGAATTTGTTGTAGATGTGTAATTAAAATATCCGCTTACTCCGGCACAAGTATGATTGTTTGACGGAGTCGGATTTACACTTACAAGATTATTTGCTTTTGTTACTGTATTGCCTTTTACGTCAATAAATTTATCACCTTGATAAAAAGAGATTAAAGATTTGAAATTATTTAAAAGCATAAAAATTCCTTATTATAAAATCTGTTTAACTTTTGCACCTATCCACCAAACCTCATCATTTATTTTTATATAACTTTCGGTTAAATCAATATTCCCCAGAAAATAAGTATCATTTCCTTTATTGAATACCTCAAGACCTAACGCTAAACCTTGTTCTTGATAAATAATACTTGATGATGATATTGAAAGGTCGTTAATCCAAGTTTGACCATCTGTTGAATAATAAAGGTTATATAAGTTTCCTGTAAATTCCATTTTGAAATAATAATTGGTTTTAGAAATTAATACAGTATTGCCCGTCGTATTAGCAATATCCCAAGATGAATTATTAGAACCTATTAGAAGATATAATTTCCCCGATTTATTAATACCAAATAAAATATTGCCGAATGCCGCAGTTGAATCAGGTGAAATAAGCCATTGAGTATTATTGGAATTTGCAATATAGAACGCTTTTACAACAATTTCCCAAGAATAAGAATTGGGACTAAATACATCAGGCAGAACGGCATATTTATTCGCCGCAAAGCCTTGTAAAATGCCTGTATTTATTTTTGTTCCGTTAATAAGCGAAATATAGTCAATTTCACTTATTATACTTAAATCGTCTGAAATAACTCTTGATGATTTCTCTTTTTCTTGAATTGAAGAAATATATTTATCTTTTATTAAACTTATTGCTTCATCCTTAAGATTACCCGATATTCCAATTTTATCAGTAAAAACAGTTTTATTAGATTGCTTAATATAGTTTGGATATTGTGAAAACGGAGTATCGTCTTTTATGTTTGCTCCAATGTCATTAAGTTTATTTTTAAAATTTCCTTTGATATTTTGTAATAAGGATAACTGTTCAGCAATATTCATAATTATTTTGTATCTTATTGTGTCGGTTTACATTGTAATGACTTGATGTTTTACCTGTCTTAAGTGATTAATGTCAATGGTTATAGATATGAAAGGTATTAATAATGACAAATAAAGAAAATTTAAATGAATTACAGGTAAATTTAAGTAATTTTTCTAATGGAGTAAATCAATTTTTTTATCATCCTTTATACAAGACAATTCAATATTCAGATGGGGTTAAATATTTTTTTGAGAATGCAGGAAATGGTGCTTATTGGTTTTTAACTCTTATTGCTACTGAAATTAAACCTAAACTTTTGAGTGATGATTTTTATTTTATAGAATTAAAAGTTAATGAAGATAAAACCGCAAAAATTACTGTTCAAAGAGATAAAGGTCAGCCTGTTTTATTTGAAAAGGAATTAAAATTTACTGATTGTCCATACTCTGAAGCATCATATATGTTTTACTTTGATTACTATAAAGAGCAGCAAACTTTAATTCTTCCGAGTGAATATTAATCTTCCCCTAAAATATTGCCGAGTATTTCCTGTATTTGATTTAAAGCAGAGGATACAGTACTTTGAACTTCCAATACCGCTTGATTTTGAGCTGTATTAATTTCATCTAAAACAGAAGTTCCGGCTGTATTAACATTATTTATAGCATTTGTTTCCGCTGTTTCAATAGCAGATAATGCTTTTATTTTCGCTTTTTCAATTCTATCTAAAGCGTCAGTTGCCGCATTTTCGATGATAATTAAAACAGCAGCGGCTGTATTTCTTGACTGACCGGAACTATTCCTTAATTCTAATGTTTCAACTCCATGAAGATAATTTGATGACATATAAAACTCCTAATTAGAGTTTAACGCTCATTCAAATCCCTTTCAAAAGTTTATTTCTTTGTTTTTTTATTTGAATTTTGCAAAGAAAAATTATTATAGATAAGGTTCATATTCATGGTATAATTTCAACATGGGAAGTAATGTCATAATGAGTCAATTAAACAATAAATATAGCATGACTTTTACTACTTGTAGCCTATTAGTACAAGAATCAATTAAAGTTGCTGAATTGTTCTCTAAAGAAAAAGACTGGAAAAAAGTTTCCAAAATTGCCGCTGATGAAAATCTTTTTCAATATAGAACCGTTAGTTCCCTAAAAAGAACTTTGAGCGAAATTATTTCAAGATTAAAACTGTTATCTGAAGATGCATTAAATTTGCTTATTAACGGTTATAAAGAAGAACAATTACAAATATTATGGCTTGCAGTTTGTTTGAGATATCCGTTTATTTATGAATTCTCCGTTGAAGTTATAAGAGAAAAATACAGAAGTATGCAGTATAAAATTGAGCAGTTTGATTTCGATGCATTTTTTAATTCTAAAATGAATTATCACGAAAGTCTTGAAAATATAACAGAAACTACAAGAAAAAAATTAAAACAAGTTCTCTTTAAAATGATGAAAGAAGCAGAAATTATTGATAAGGATGACAATGTTCAAGTGGCACTGCTTTCTGACAGAATTATCAAAGCAATAGGAAGTATGGATCAGAAATACCTTATGGTATTTCCAAATTAGCGTGAAGTGAGGAAAATGAACAAAAATTCACCAATAGAAAACTTTAAACATTTATTGAATATACTATCAAGCGAACGATTCTTGAAAATGAAAATCAGATTTAATGAAGTTCCCTTTTTTATTGCTGATTACTCGATAGAAAAGCAAGATGAAATGCTTGATGTTATTGAAAAATTAAAAAGTAACCTTGCAGATAAAAATATAAAAATTTTAGATATAAATTTATACGATTTATCAATAGAAATATTAAAAAAGAACGGCGATTGGGATTGGTATATAGAAAATGAAACAACACGAAATAAAGATGTATTAAAAGAGGAATTTCAATCAATATTAGATGTTCAGGATGTTATATCTCCTGCAATAAAAGAAAAAATACAAACAGAATACGATATTTTATTTATAACAGGTGTCGGAGAAGTTTATCCGTATATTCGTTCTCACAGCATTTTAGATAATATTATGAATTTTGCAAAAACAAAACCGATGCTGATGTTCTTTCCGGGTGAATATACAATGTTAGAAGATACAAGTTCTAATTTAAAACTTTTTTCTGTTTTGTCGGATGACAAATACTACAGGGCTACCAACATATATGAAGTTGATGAGGTGTAAATATTATGGCTTTAAGTTTAGTTGAATTTTTTAAGAAAAAGATAAACAGACCAATTAATGCAGTTATTCATGCAAGCGAATTAGATGCTTTGGATACTGAAGTCGAAGAATATGTATTGACTGACGAAGTTGCCAAAAGAATGGAAAATTTTCTCGAAGAATACAATAATCATCAACACATGAATGGTGTGTGGATTTCAGGTTTCTTTGGTTCAGGTAAATCACACCTATTAAAAATGCTTGCTCTGTTGTTAGAAAACAAAGAAATTAGTAGCGGCAGAGTTGCAGATAAGTTTCTCGAAAAATGTGAGGGAAATGACTTTTTACAGGCTGATATTAAAAAAGCCGCATCAATTCCATCTAAAAGTATCTTGTTTAACATAGATCAAAAAGCGGACACCATAGATAAATCTCAAAGGGATGCTCTCTTTACAGTATTTGTAAAAGTATTTGACGAGGCTTGCGGATATTACGCAAAACAAGCATATATTGCACAATTTGAAAGAGAATTGGATAGAGATAATTTGCTTGAGAAATTCAAAGAGGCTTTTAAAAGTATTTCAAACCAAGATTGGAACTTTGGTCGTGAAAGAGCAATGAGATTTTCAAAAGAAATTGATAAAGCATACAATACTGCAACAGGTCAGAATAGTGAAAATATACTTGATAAATTCAGAAGCGATTATCATTTATCAATCGAAGATTTTGCAAATAATGTAAAAGAATGGCTTGATAAACAGCCGGCTAATTATAGAATTAACTTCTTTGTAGATGAAGTTGGACAGTTTATCGCAACGAATGCAAACTTTATGGTTAATTTACAAACTGTTGCTGAAAGTTTAGAAACAAAATGCAAAGGCAGATCTTGGGTAATCGTAACGGCTCAAAACGATATGGGCAATGTCTTGAATGAGATGGAAAATAAAATGTCCACCGATGATTACACTAAAATTCAAGACCGCTTTAAAATTAGAATGAATCTTACAAGTGCAAATGTTTCGGAAGTAATTCAAAAAAGATTACTTAAAAAGAACGAAGAAGCAGAGCAAGAACTTGCAGTTCTTTATAATAAAGAACACGATAATTTTAGAACACTTTTTGATTTTGCAGATGGAAGCCAAACATACAAAAACTTTGAAAACGAACAACATTTTATTGATAGTTATCCGTTTATTCCATATCAATTTACATTATTTCAATCTGCTATTCAGAATTTATCAAAGCACGATGCATTTGAAGGCAGATATAGTTCCGTTGGTGAAAGATCAATGCTTGGAGTGTTTCAACAAGTTGCTATAAATGTAAGCTCTAAAAAACTTGGCGAACTTGCAACATTTGATCAGATGTATGATGGCATCGAACAATCATTAAAAACAAGCATTAAAAATCCGATTATTAAAGCAATTAATAATTTATCTAACCCTTTTGCCATAAGAGTATTAAAAGCCTTATTCTTGGTTAAATATGTAAAAGAGTTTAAGAGTACGGTCAGAAATGTTGCTATTTTGATGTATTCAAACTTTGATGACAATATTCAAAAACTAAATGAACAGGTGCAGGAAGCTCTTAATATATTAGAACAGGAATCCTATATTCAAAGAACGGGTGATTTATATGAATTTCTGACAAGTAAAGAACAAGATATTGAAACCGAAATCAAGAATATGGATATTGATAGAGATGATATTAAGCACGAACTGCAACAACTAATATTTGATGATTTAATCGGAAATAATAAAATCAGATATGCTGAAACAGGGCAAGATTATCCTTTTACAAGAAAATTAGACGGTAAAGGGTTTTCACAAGAAAAAGAATTAGCAATTCATATAATTAGTCCGTTAAATGATGATAGAGAATTATTTGACGAAACAAGAATTAAAGCATTCTCAATGCAAAATCCTAATGATTTAATTGTATTTTTAGGTGAAAACTATAAACTGCATAAAGATTTAGTTTTATATAAGCAAACTTATAAATATATAAATGAAAATCAAAATATGCATATTTCTGAATCTGTAAAGAACATTCTTGCAAATAAAGCGGCACAAAACAGAGAAAGATTACAGCAATTAAAAATAAGAATCAGAGAGCTTGTAGGACATGCAAAATTTTATATTAACGGCTCTGAAATAGAAATCAGCGGTGAAGAGCAAAAAGGAAAATTAATTCAGGGATTTAATCAATTAATATCAAGCGTTTATGTAAATCTTAAAATGCTTGGCGATAATCAATACAAAGAAGATGATATCAAGTATATTTTAAGTAATAAGCAACAACTTTTACTCGATCAGGGATTAAGCGAAGTTGAACAAGAAATTTTATCTTATATTAAACGAGAAACTGATAGCGGTTTAAGAGTAACAATCAAAAAAGCTATCGATAAATTTCAAATCAAACCTTACGGTTGGTCATACCCTGCAATTCTATGTAATATCGCAAAATTATGTTCAAGACGAAAAATTGAATTAAGAGAAGATTCAAACATCTTAAACGATAACGAAATAAATGCGGCACTAATTGCAACAGCAAGACAAAATAACATTATTCTTACACCACAATTAGATTTCTCTCCATCTCAAATAAGAAATTTAAAAGATTTTTGGGGAGAATTTAAGGAAGAACCGGCAGGAGATTGGGATGCTAAAACTTTGGCTTTGAATGTTGCTGACTTAATAAAAGAAGAACAGGAAAAAGTTAAAATTTTACTTGCACAACAAAGCGATTATCCGTTTATCAGGGTTTTAGAAGATGTCGATAAAAAACTTTCTGAATGTTGCGGCAAGGCATACAACTGGTATTTAACTGATTTTAGAGATAAATCCGATGAACTTATCGAATTAAGAAACTCTTATCTTAAACCTATAAGCAGTTTTATGGATGGTGCCGGAAGAAATCTTTATAAATCAACAAAAGAATTCTTGCAGTCTCAAGCACCTAACTTTGGTTATATCGCTGATAATGAAGTTAACAAAATCAAAGAACTTTTAAATAGCGATAATTGTTATAAAGGAACTGTTATTCAGGATTTAAGAAGTGCTGTTGAGAATGTAAAACATTTAATCGATAGCAAACTAAACGAGGCTAAAGAAAATGCAATAGCGAGAATAAATGAACAAAGAACTAAACTTCAATCAATGGAACAGTATTCACAATTAAATGATGATGATAAATCAAGATTTAATGCTGAATTTGATTCCTGTGCAAGAGATATTTCAAATGTAAATGTTATTGCAGTTATAAAAGATACTGTAGAAAGATTTGAAGATAGCAAATTAAATAATTTAATTGCACAAGTTATAGAACTTGCAACACCAAAACCTGAAGTATCAGAATCAAATAATGCTGATGAAGTTGTTGCAGTTGAAAAGAAACCTGAACCAAAAGTAATATCTTCAAATTCAATAAGGGCAAATTATAACAAATCCGTAATTACAAACGAAGAAGAATTAAACGATTACATTAATTCTTTAAGGTCAGCTATGGCGGAACAAATTAAGAATGGAAACAGCATAAGAATATAGTGGAGCATAAATGGATACAGCACAATTAAAAAAATTCGCACAAGAAGCAAGAAAATCTTTAATGGGAACGGTTGAGGCAAAACTCGGCGTTGTTTTAGCGGAGGATAGTCTTGCAAGAAGAGAATCCAAATCCGCTGTCTCCGCTCTTGAAGGTTTAATAAATGAAATAGGCAAAGACCAAGTTATTGAAAAAGTCGCATATACTTGGTTTAACCGTTTTTGTGCTTTAAGATTTATGGATGCAAACCATTACAATAAAATCGGAATAGTTTCCCCTGTTGAAGGTCAGACTCAACCTGAAATATTAGCAGAAGCCAAGATGGGATATTACGATGATTCTGTTGTAGATGCAAAAAATAAAG
Source organism: Candidatus Gastranaerophilales bacterium (assembly GCA_905234915.1). Lineage (GTDB taxonomy): Bacteria > Cyanobacteriota > Vampirovibrionia > Gastranaerophilales > Gastranaerophilaceae > Avigastranaerophilus. The sequence continues at coordinate 10,417 of CAJOJP010000026.1, read as the reverse complement.
AGCAGATTAACAAATTATTAAATACTTCTCAAGATGATGCTTATAAACTTTTGCTTGTTTCATATTGTAATTTCTTAAACAAACAATTACCTTTTATGTTTGAGAGAATTAACGATTATACAGAATTATTGATGCCGGATGATTTGTTATCAACAAACTCTGTTTTATCTCAAACTGTTGCAGTTTTAGACAAAGAAACTTGCAAAGATGTTGAGGTTATCGGTTGGCTTTATCAATATTACATTTCAGAAAAGAAAGATGAAGTTTTTGCAGACCTAAAAAAAGGCAAAAAAATATCAAAAGAAAACGTTCCTGCGGCAACTCAAATATTTACTCCTAAATGGATTGTAAAATATATGGTTGAAAATTCTGTCGGGAAATTATGGTTAGAATCTCATCCTGATAGCAATTTACAATCAAAATTCAAGTATTATCTTAAATCAGCAGAGCAAGATGATGATGTCAAACAAAAACTTGAAGAGCTAAAAAATAAAAATCTTAAACCACAGGATATTAAGGTGTTAGATCCGGCATGCGGATCGGGACATATTTTGGTTGTTGCATTTTCTGTTTTATTTGAAATCTATAAATCACAGGGGTGGCAAGAAAATGAAATACCTGAAATGATTTTAAAGAATAACCTTTTTGGCTTAGATATATGCGATAGAGCGGCACAACTTTCTCAATTTGTAGTTATGATGAAAGCTCGTGAGTATGATAGGAATATATTTAATAAAGTTTCTGAATTAAACATCTGCTCAATTAAAGATACAAATTGGCTTGATAATTTAGTTGCTCAAGAACTTATGAAAGGTGTGAGCGATGAAAACCACGCAAAAGAACAAATTAAACTTTTGCAGGATACTTTTAAAGATGCAAAAGAATATGGCTCAATAATTGATGTTCGTGATTTTGACTTTGATTTTTGGAATGAGAGAATTAATTATTTCAATCAGGTTGGTCAAATGTCAATGTACACACCTATAATTAAAGGTCGATTGAGATATAGCATTAAACAAGCAAAAATAATGCAACAAAAATATGAATGCGTGATTTCAAATCCGCCTTATATGGGTGCAGGTGGAATGGGTGCAAAATTATCCAGTTTTGTGAAATCAAAGTTTCCGAATACAAAATCTGATATGAGTACGGTATTTATGGAAAAGGCATTGCAATTTGCTAATGTCTCAGGATATATGGCAATGATAAACATTCCTGTATGGATGTTTTTATCAAGTTATGAAAAATTAAGGACTAATATAATTGAAAACAATACTATTATCAATATGTTACATTTTGGCAGAGGAATTTTTGGTTCAGATTTCGGTACAACATCTTTCGTAATAAATAAATCTCATATATCTGGTTATGTAGGGAAATATCAAAAATTATTTAGAAGACAGGGTGCTGTTGATAGTCTTGAAGTAAAAGAAAAATGGTTTTTTGAAAAAAATAATATCTATAATATTAAACAAGATGAATTTAAAAAAATTCAGGGGATGCCTATCGCATATTGGGCAAGTGATAAAATTAGAGATATTTTTGAAAATGAAAACCCCTTAATCTCTTATGCTCAACCACGACAGGGTATGGCTACAAGTGATAATGAACGTTTTTTACGCTTTTGGTATGAAGTTAATATAAAAAAAGTAGGATTTAATTTTTCCAATAGAGAAGAAGCTCAAGAAAGTAAATTAAAATGGTTTCCTTATAACAAAGGTGGAGAATATAGGAAATGGTTTCGTTGTAATGATTACTTAGTTAATTGGGAAAATGACGGTCAAGAAATTAAAGAATACAGGGAATATAAAAATTCTACATTATCTTCAAATATGGGGGTTGCAGGTTTACCATTTATTTTTAAAGAAAATATTAGTTGGTCTAAAGTTACAGCAGGCGGATTGTCGCTTCGATACATACCGAAAGGTTTTTTGTTTGATGTATCTGGTTGTTGCATATTTGCAAATATTGATTTGAAATATTTGTTAGGTCTCATGAATTCAAAAATTATAAGTCATTTAATTCAAATGTTATCCCCAACTGTAAATTTTGAAGCAGGACAACTTGCAACATTACCAATTATATTTACACAAAATGTTAAATTAAAAGAAACAATTAACACTATTGTAAATAATAACATAGAGCTATCAAAAGATGATTGGGATAGTTTTGAAACTTCATGGGACTTTAAAATTCATCCTTTACTAAAGCATAGAAGTAATTTCTCAACAGGCTTAGCTAATGAGATGAAACCAATGTGGTTTGACAAAATGCAAAACGGAGAATTAAGAGAGGCTGATTGGACACCTAATGATGGAATTGCAGAATGTTTTAACAGATGGCAGGAAGAAAAAGAAAAGCAATTTAAAAAATTAAAAGATAATGAAGAAGAATTAAACCGTTTATTTATAGAAATTTATGGTTTGCAGGATGAAATGGATAATAAAGTTGATGATAAAGATATAACGGTTGCTTTAGCAGATGAAAAAAGAGAAATAAAATCCCTGCTTTCTTATGCTGTCGGCTGTATGTTTGGTAGATATTCTCTTGATAAAGAAGGTCTTGTTTTTGCAGGCGGTGAGTTTAATAAAAATAATTACAAATCATTTGAAGCGGATGATGATGGAATTATTCCGATTTTATCGGAACATTACTTCTCTGATGATATAACAGAAAGATTTAAGAAATTCCTCAAAGTTGCATTTGGTGAAACTCATTATGAAGAGAATATGGACTATATCGCAACTGTCTTGGGCAAAAAGACAAATGAAACCGCAGATGATACAATTAGAAATTACTTTTTAAAAGATTTCTATAACGATCACGTTAAACTATATCAAAAACGACCTATTTATTGGTTATTCTCATCAAAGAACGGCAACTTTAATGCTTTAATTTATCTTCACAGATACAATAAAGATACAGTAAATAGAATCTTGAATAATTATTTAAGAGAATACGAGGGTAAACTTGAACAATCAATTAATAATAATAAACATATACTAACAAGCGGAGCATCAGACAGAGATAAATCAAAAGCACAAAAGGAAATCGAAACAGCTCAAAAAATTGTAAGCGAAGTTAAAGATTATGAAAGAGATATTATTTATCCGCTTGCAACAGAGAGAAAAGAAATCGATCTTGATGACGGAGTTAAGGTTAATTATTTGAAGTTTGGAAAAGCACTTAAAAATATAGGTTTAAAGGCATAATGAAAGATAGAATTGAACAATCAATAAAAACATACTTTGAAGAAAAAAGAATCGTATTTTGGTACGATGATAAAGCAGAATTCCGCTCAATTTTTGACGAATTAAAACTTCAAAATGTAGTAAAAATTGTTCTTGAAAATAATGAGTTTGCAGTTAAATATCGTATTTTAAGAGAAGAGCCAAAACAAAAATTCTTAATTTATCAACCGGCTCCAAAACCTGAAAACACACAAAATTGGTTACTCGATGTTTTACTTTCAAACGTTGAATTTCGTGCGGAGCAATCCTCTCTTTGTCTTGCAGAACTTAATTTGGGTTATGAATTTTCTTCTGTAACACAAGACCACGCAGAGTTTTTCAAAAATAAAAAACGCTTGGAAGATTTGAAAAAACTAATTGAAACAAAAGAAGAAACAAGCACAAAAATAAAAACAAAAATGCTTGCAGTTTGTGTAAAAGCTCCTGAACCAACATTAGAGTCTATTTTGAAATGCCTGTTTGATGAATATTCAAATAAAAAAGAAGATGGAATCAATTTAATAAAAAGATGTAATCTTGAAAAATTCTTATTCCAAAGAATGCAAATAAAATATGGTTATCAATCATCAGAACCGAGCATAAAAGATTTTATACTTAAATTATTTAATGTCGCATATAAAACTGAACTCGGAATGATTTTAAATGATGATGAAAAGCTAAACAACGATGCACTTTCACTTTTTGGAGAATGGAAAGACAGCAGAAATTACAGCGATGCTTTTGAAAAAATATCCGATGAAGTGGCTGAAATTTTAGAAGTTAGAAACGATTTAGAAAAACGAGATTATAAGACGGTCATAAAATGTGATACTTATAAATGTGTTGATATAAAAATAATTCATGGGTTAATACAAGATATTGAAAATATGACAATCCAACAAGACGAATGTTTAACTATTATAAGTAACCGCAAACAAAAAAGATGGTTCAAAAATTCGTTAATAGAGAATACCTATAAAGCTCTATATTATGCATCATTATTTTTAAATAGCCTGAATGATAAGGTGTTCCAAATTGATAGCGTGGCAGACGGAATTAGAAAATATACAACAAACTGGTTTAAGATAGACCAATATTATCGAAACTACATATTTAATTTAAATAATTCAAATCAGGTTTCAAACCTATCTGAACTCACATCAATTATTGAAAAATATTATTCAAATAAATATTTGCTTGCATTAAATGATAATTGGCAAGAACAAATCGATAAATCAAATGTATGGGATTTTCCGCAAAATATCCAACAAAGAAAATTCTTTAAAACTTATGTTGAATCGTATTTAAAAAAGGATAAAAACATCTGTGTAATTATTTCAGATGCACTTCGCTATGAAATAGGTGATGAACTTTCAACTTTAATCAGGCAGGAAGATAAATTCTCCGCAAAAGTTGAACACGCAATTACATTGCTTCCAAGCTATACACAGTTAGGAATGGCGGCACTTTTACCAAACGAAGAATTAAAATTAAAAATTAATGAAAACGCTCCTGTGTATGTTGACGGAATTAGCTCTATGGGCAAAGAGAACAGAATTAAAATCCTGCAAAAATATTCAGATAAAATGACTGCATTATTGGCTAATGATGTTCTTTCAAAAACAAGTGATGAACTTCGCTCAATTGTCAAAGAAAATAATGTCATATACATTTATCAGAATATTATAGATAAAAATGGACATACAGACGAAAGCAAAGTGTTTAATAATGTAAAAGAAACTATATCCGAATTAATCAAAATAGTTAAAAAAATGGCAAATGCAAACATAAACAATATGATAATTACATCTGACCATGGGTTTATTTATCAGAATAAAAAACTTGATGATACAGATTTCTTATCCGTAAAACCTGAAGGTGATATTGTATATGATGATGTGCGTTTTGTTATCGGCAGAAACTTAAAAGATAGTCCGAGTCTTAAAAAATATAATTCTAAAGACATTGGACTAACTTGTGATTACGAATTCCAATTTGCAAAATCTATTAACAGATTAAGAAAACAAAATTCAAACGGCAAATATGTTCATGGCGGTTTGTCGTTGCAGGAGGTTATAATTCCTGTAATACAAATCAATAAAAAACGAGAAAGCGATACAGACAATGTTGAAGTATCTGTTTTAAAGGGAAGCAGTATAATTTCCTCGAATCAAATAGCTGTTAAATTTTATCAAGAAAATGCTATTAACGATAAATTACAACCGAGAACTCTTCGCATAGGTATTTACAACAAAGATGACGAGTTGATTTCAAACATTCAGGAAGTAACATTTGAGTACACAAGTGATACTCCAAGAGACAGGGAAACCGTAATTGTTGTATATTTAACTAAAAAAGCAGATAAATCAAACGGACAAGAAGTTAAACTGAAACTCGAAGAAAAGATTTCAGGTTCAACTCAATATAAGGAATACAGGTCGGTAACATATAGAATCCAAAAAACATTCACAACGGATTTTGATTAAAAGGAGACTATAAATGGAAAGCACTACACTTGATGACAAAATAAATAAAGTTTTTGCAGGATGTGTCGTAAGAAAAGACTTAGTTAAAGAGGTCAAAGGAAATGCGATTGTCCCCTCTTATGTATTAGAGTATTTGTTAGGACAATATTGTGCTACAAGTGATGAAGATACAATTGCGGCAGGAATAGAATCCGTTAAAAACATTCTTGCAAAGCACTATGTTCACAGAAATAAAGCCGGCTACATAAAAGCAAAAATTAAAGAACAGGGAAGATTTAAAGTTATCGATCAAGTTAGTGTTGAACTCGATGAGAAAAATGACAGATATCTTGCATCATTTTCTAATCTCGGAATAAATAAAGTTTTTGTTGATCCGACAACAGCTTATAAAAAATTCCCAAGATTATTAAGCACAGAAGTTTGGTGTCTTGTCGATTTGGAATGGAACTACAGCGAAGAGGCAAAAGAAACACCATATAATATTGTAAGCATAAAACCGATTCAATTGGCACAGTTTGATTTTGAGGACTTTAAAGCAAAAAGAGCAGAGTTTACAACAGATGAGTGGATTGATTTATTAATTAGAAGTATTGGTTTTAATCCTGAATTCTTAAGTAAAAGAAAGAAAATGTTGCAACTTGTTCGTTTAATTCCTTACTGTGAACGCAATTACAATTTTATTGAACTCGGTCCGAAAGGAACGGGTAAAACTCATATTTATACAGATTTTTCACCACATGGAACATTGATTTCAGGTAGTGAAGTTTCTGCCGCTAAATTATTTGTAAATAATTCAAGAAAGCATGATATAGGTCTTGTTGGTTATTGGGATAATATTGCCTTTGATGAATTTGCAGGCAAAAAGAAAAAGATTGATGATGCTTTTGTTGATATTATGCAAAATTATATGGCAAACAAAACATTCTCTCGTGGAACAGGAAAATTGAGTGCGGAAGCATCAATGAGTTTTGTTGGAAATACATCTCATAATGTTCCTTATATGTTGAAAAATGCCACATTATTTGATGATATTCCTCCGGCATATAAAAAATCAGCATTTTTAGATAGATTATGGTTTTATCTGCCGGGATGGGAAGTTGATATAACTCGTGGAGAATTATTTACAAAAGATTATGGCTTTATTGTAGATTATTATTCAGAAGCACTAAAATCTTTGCGTGATTATGATTACTCTAACGAATATAAAAATTATTTCACTCTATCAAGTACTCTTTCAGAAAGAGATAGAGACGGTGTAACAAAAACATTCTCCGGGCTTATGAAAATTATCTTCCCTGACAAAAATGCAACAGAGGCTGAAATTGCAGAAATACTCAAGTTTGCAATAGAAGGCAGAAAACGTGTTAAAGATCAAATAATGAGAATAGATACTACATTTCCTGAAGTTGATTTTGAATTTGAAAATAAATCAGGCGAAACAATAAAAGTAAAAACAACTGAAGAAATGCAATATCCTAATTTATACTATGGTAAATCCAATGATGAATATACAGATTCACCTGAAACCATAGAAATTCAAAAAGAAGAAAAAGATGCTAAAAATAGTGCTGAACCTAAAAAACAAGCAGAAGAATTTAAAGAAAAGCATTTTGTAATTGAAGAAAATCAATGCGGCGTGACGTATGAAAAACTATTTGCACCAATATTCAAAAGTGCGAAACACATTGAAATAATCGATCCATATATTCGTAATTTCTTCCAAACTTTAAATTTGATGGAACTTCTTGAGGTTATAGAAAAATATAAACCTGAAACAGATGTGGTTCAGGTTGATTTAATAACTTCAGTTGATGAATTTAACGAACAATCTCAAAATGAAAATCTTGAAACTATAAGAGAATCTTGTTTCCAAATGGGAATTGAATTTAGTTATAAATACGATTCAACAATTCACGCAAGAAGCATAACTACCGATAATGGTTGGAAAGTTTTGTTGGATCGTGGTTTGGATATTTATCAAAATTGCGAAAGAAAAGATGCTTTCCAATTTACAACAAGAATTCAAAAATTCAGACCTTGCAAAAGATTTGAAATTACTTATTTAAGGAATGAATAGGAATTAAAATTGTGCATTTATTATAATAATGAATCAGGATTAACATATAAGTCCCAAGAACATATTTTCCCGGCAACTGTTGGTGGAATTTATAAGTTACCTGAAGAATATGTTTCAGATAAAGCAAATGCATATTTTTCAAAATTAGAATCGGAATTGGTTACTTCATCTACTTGGGGTTTATATAAAATGCTCTATGGTATAGGAGACAGAGGCAAAAATAAACCCGGTAGAATGCCTATCAATCTTATAAAATCTGAAAATTCCGAAGAACTTGGTTTTTCTTTTAAAGGTAAGCCAATTCCTATTCCTCAACTTGTCCTTTATGCCAATAAGACAAAAATTAGAGTTGCAAGAGATCTTAAATATCAAACCGATAATGATTTAATAAAATTAAAGAATAAAATATTAGATTTTAATGAAAATACAAGATACAATTTGTTGGATGTTAAATTTGAGGAATCAAATTTTATTTTTGCCTATTATAATAATAGTATTTATATTGCTGTTGATAATATTGGTCATTTATCTGAATATATAGAAATTGTTAGAAAGTGTGCAATCAATAAGCTTGATTTATCTACAAAAAAAATATTAGATATTTCAAAAACTGAACATCCTATAAATCTCAAAATAAACAAATCTACTTTCGCCAAAATATACGCAAAAACCGCATTCAACATATTAGCAAAAATAAAAGGTGTGGAATATGTAAATGATAATAAATTTGATGATTTCAGAAATAAAATAATTGGTAAAAATAAAATTGAGTTTAATCCCTTTTATGAAAAATTTGGAATCCAAAGATTTTTTAATATAGGCGAGCATTCTTATTATTGTTTAATGATGAATAATCGAAATAAATATTTTAGTGTGGCTGTTTCATTTTTTAACAATTTAACTTTAGGATTTGATATTTGTGAAAAATTTGATTCGTATTTCAATACACCATTCCTATATATTTGCGATTGGGAAAATAATCAAGAATATTGCCTTGAAGATAAGTTATTAGAATTAATTAAGAAGTAAAAGGATATCATGAAAATCAGAATATCCCTCCAATCAAAAATATAAACAGTTTATATTAACTCTCTAAATTTAACACAATTAATTGATAGAGATGTAAGCAGAAATCACTTAAATCTCTATCAAGAATTCCAAAGCATCTCAGCTTCGCTGTTTATAATTATTCCATTCTTTCTTTTACGGTCTGTATAAAAGATGTCAATGCTTCAAAGTCTTCAAGTTTTTGTTTTTTGCTTATTTTTGGAGCTTTGCGTTTGAGTTCCGCAAATTCCCTGCATTCAGGTACATTATACTTGGTATAAACCTCATTTAAAACATCTACTGTAAGCATATTATTGAAACTAACTACAGCTTTCATTTGTTCCTCTAAGTCAAAACGGTCGTCAACAAGTCCGAATTTCTTATAAAGTTCATCAATATCGCTGCTTGTTATTGATAAAAGTTCCGTAATTCTATACCTATCAACTCCCGAAATAAGCATTGCGATGTATTCTATATCTTTTTCACTTAACTCAATTTGTGTAACTGTTGGATTAAATGAGTTCAAAATATGTTCAAATTTCATAATGCCTCCTTAAACTGCCTCTTGCACGCTTTTTATTGATTGGATTAAGTCTTCAAATTCTCTATTGTTCCAAATATGCGGTTTTAACAGGTAAATTCTGAATAATACCTGTGTAATGTTTTGAACACCGAATTTTGCAGGAATATTTTTTATAGCCTCGGCCGCATCCTCATAAGTTTTGATGGAATTGCTTAGTACATTAAACGATAGAATTTTCTCATAATAACCGCCCATAAGCACCGCAATTATTTTACATTCATCATCGGTTAACAGTTCAATAGGCTTTTCCTTATTGCTATTTATCCACATTGTTAATTGCGGAAGATTATCAGTAAAATCTATCGGTATAAATGCTCCTGTGCCAAGTATATTATACAAAAGAGCAAGCTGATTTCTTTTGTTCCTGTTTAGTGAATCTTGTATTTTAATAAAATTTTCCCTCTCGTCTTCCGTAAGGTCTAATAAAGCATCCTGCGACCTTTGCGTGTATATATAATTCTGATATTCTTTAAAAAATTGATTTGATTGATACTGGTCTAAATACTCCTCGTAAAGTTTTTTACATTTTTCTTCATCATCTTTTGCTTCAATAATTTTGTCTATTGCCTGTTTGACTTGTTTCGGCATTTCAGACAAGTAACCATTCAATACAACAAGACATGCAGCGTGTTCCATGCATAAATTATCAATTTGAGATTTTAAAAATTCATAAGAATATTCTTGATTTTTATCATTTAAACCAAGAATATACTTCAGGCTTTCAATTTCATTTAGTTTATTTGAAAGTGCATCAGTATTGATTTTAATATCACTTGTGTTTGTTAATTCAGCCATTTCCTTTGCTCCTTTTCCTTTGCTGTCAGACATTTTATACAATTTGTCTGACGATTTTAAAACGGCATAAAATTTAGCCATTCGGGGAATGGATTTTTACTAATTTATAAGTTACATTACATTTTGAAAATAAATTAAGAAAAGAAAAAATCTTTATATTACAATAGTTTTAAGGATTTTTCTTTGAAACGTATGACAA
>CAJOJP010000025.1 GCA_905234915.1 Candidatus Gastranaerophilales bacterium | reverse complement strand
ACGAAGCCACGACTGAGATTGATGTTATCTGTGCGTAGCATCAGGACGCTATTTTTTGTTTTTTACTTGTTTTTTACTTAAATTAATATATCCCCTGACCTGCCGTTAATGCTTTAATATAAACAATTTTTAGACTTATACACCAAAATATACTTTATGTTGTATATTAATTTAATAGTCCAATATGTTTCTGAACTTGGACATGCTTTATGCAGATTAACAACTTTATACTTAAATATACGCAGGAAAAGTATTTTGGTGTAAAATCATATATAATTAGCTTATAATAAAATATAAAGGAGTAAAAATGAAAGGGTGTTTTAGTTCTATAAAAAATATTATTCTTGCAATTTTGGTATTTTTTGGTCTGAAATATCTTGGTATTATTGATTTATTACAGGATAAAATTAGTGAAAGAAAAGCTGTTTCTCAGGAACAGGCAGCTGATAGCGCGAAAGAATTTATTGATTTATCTGAAATTGACGATGAATATTCTGTTGATAAAGCTTTAAAAATATTAAAAAACAAGATGATATTAGTACAACACAATGCTACAGGACAAAAAATTTTTATTTTAGAGCCTAAAAATGGTGTTTCACTGACGAAAGAAGATATTCAAAGTGATAATATTCAAGAAAAAATTGATAATTTAATTACCAAATATAAGAATAAATTTTTGAAGCCCGATAAAGTTAAAATAATAAAACAAGGTAGTTTTAACGCAATAGGACAAAATATACCTTATGTTAAAGTAAAAGCAGAGGTTTCTAATCTTCCTATTAAAGATATGGAAGGTATAGTAGGTGTTGCTGAAACTAATGACGGCAAAAACGTTATTATAATTTCATTAAATGAAAAAAATAAATATTCGCAAATAATTACGGAAGGATTTTTTAAGAAAGTAAAAAATGTCGGATAATTATAAAAAGTTGATGAAGCATTGTTTGATGCTTGCCAAAAAAGGGGAGGGCAGAGTTTCTCCTAATCCTCTTGTCGGAGCGGTTGTTTTTGATGATAATTTTAATATTATATCGGAAGGATATCACGCTAAATATGGCGAAAACCATGCCGAACGAAATGCATTACTTAATACCTCAGCTGATTTATCCGGAAAATCAATAATAGTAAATCTTGAACCCTGTTCGCATTACGGAAAAACTCCGCCCTGCGCCGATTTGATTATAGAAAAAGGCTTAAAAAAAGTTATCATAGGTATGATTGACCCTAATCCCCTTGTATCGGGCAGCGGAATAAAAAAATTAAAAGAAGCGGGAATTGAAGTTATAACAGGTGTTCTTGAAGATGAATGCCTTATGTTTAATGAAATTTTTATAAAAAATCAACTTGAAAAAATGCCTTTTATTACAATTAAAACTGCTGTTACACTTGACGGTAAAATTGCGGCAAGAACAGGCAATTCAAAATGGATTACTGATGAAACCTCAAGATATGAAGTGCAAAAATTAAGAAATAAATATGATGCCGTTTTAACAAGTTCAAATACCGTAATAAAAGATAACCCTTCTTTGACATGCCGGATGAAAAACGGAAGAAATCCAATAAGGATTGTAATTGATACAACTTTAAAAACAACAGGTGATTTTAATGTATATAATGATGATAAAACTCCTGTTATAATTATTACGGGAGAAAATATTCCCGATGATAAAATTCTGAATTTTAATTATAATGTTAAAATAATTAAATGTCCTATGAAAAATAAAAGGGTGGATTTATCTAAAGCTGTTAGCTTATTATATAAAGAGGGAATAAAAAGTATTCTTGTTGAAGCAGGGGCTTTTCTAAATAATTCCTTTATACAGGAAGGCTTAGTTGATAAACTTATTCAGTTTATTGCGCCTAAAATACTCTCCGATAAAGAAGGTATAGATTTTTCGCAAGGATGCATCAGACAAAATATCTCAGAATGCAATACTTTAAAATTAGTATCGACGAAAAAATTAAAAAGCGATATAATGATTGTCGGATATTTTTGTAAAAATAAATTATTTAAGGTATAATCGGAATATGAATCAGGATTTAGCAGAAAAAGTTTATAGTTTACAAAAAAATGTTTTAGAATTGCATAATTTATTTGATTTAAATATGGTTGCAAATCAATCGCGTTCTATTGAAGATTTATTGTCGAAGATTACTTTTTTGGTAAAATCTTCTTTAGGACTAAAAGCTATCAGGTTCTTTTTGTTAAACAACGGGATTTTTCAAACCAAGAATATTTCTACCGACTCCGACAACGAATATGAGTTTGATGCCGATAATGCTCCTTTTTTGCAGAATGAAACGGAAGAACTTATAAATGTTAGAAATGAAGATGGACATTTAATTTATAAAGCATTTTGGGATACTCAAAATTTGCACGGTTTAAATGCAAAATATATTAAATCTTTATATCATAATCATGAGCCGTTTTGTGTTTGTTTTATCGGCGAAAAAGATGATGAGTCAATATATACGGAAAATGATTTTAAGTATATAGATAAAGTCTTTAGTTGTATTGATCCGATTTTAAGAAAATTTATAAAAAATAAAGAGCAGGAAAATGAAATACTTGAGCTTAATAAAACACTTCACAATCTCTCAATACTTTATAATATATCACAGGCAGTTAACTTTATTGATGATTTAAAACGCTTAATCGGTGTAATATTAGATAAAGCCATAGAAACCGTTAATGCCGAAAAAGGGTCTTTAATGCTATATGATTCATCTGATAATACATTGCAGGTTAAAGTAGTATATGGTTTAAAAGATAAAAAGCAGGAAGACGAAATAAATAACGGTCTTATTGAGTGTAAAAGAATGACACCCGACAGCGGTATTGCAGGAAAAGTATTTACCGAAAAAAAATCAATCATTACAAATTTAGGCGGACAAGACCCGAGATTTAGCCAGTTTAATACAAACGGCAGTATATCCTCTTTAATATGCGTGCCTTTAATTGCAAAAGGCGAGTGTATCGGTATTATTAATATTACAAATAAAAAGAACGGAAAACTTTTTAATAAAAAAGATTTGGAATTTGTTGAAGCACTTGCAAATCAAGCAGCCATCGCGGTAGATAATGCTCAGCTGTACGAACTGGCTACAAAAGACGGATTAACAAAACTTTATATACACAGGCATTTTTATTCTCTGCTTGAATCCGAATTAAAAAGAGTGCAGCGTTACCGTCATTCTTTGACTTTACTAATGATGGATATAGATAACTTTAAAAATGTAAATGATACCTACGGACATTTAATTGGCGATATAGTGCTGAAAGAAATTGCTTCGACAATTCAAAAGACTATAAGACATGTTGATATTCCTGCACGTTACGGCGGTGAAGAGTTTACTGTTATTTTACCTGAAACTTCAACTGATAAAGCTGTTACAATTGCAGAAAGATTAAGACAAAAAATAAGCGAAATAGAAATAAAAGTTGATGAAAACACTTTTGTTAGTCCGACTGTGAGTATAGGTTTAGCAGAATTTCCAAATACCGCAACAGAAATTAAAAGTTTAATTGATTGTGCCGATAAAGCTTTATATGTTTCAAAAAGGAACGGAAAAAATTGTATTCACATGTTTATAGACGGTCAAATTACAAGATATGTACCGGAAGAACAGCCTGCTTCATAATTTTTTTCATAGTTCTTTTTCAATTATATACCTTGGACGTGCTTTAACCTCTTGAAATAATTGCCCCAGATATTCACCTATTATTCCTGTACACAATATTTGAATACCACCGACAAAACCTACTGTAACAATTATTGTTGCCCAGCCGGGAATAGTTGTATGGTTAACAACTTTTTCCCACATTGCACTTAATCCTACAAAAAAACTCACTATCGACATTAATACACCTAAAGATGATACAAATCTTAAAGGAACAATGCTAAAAGAAGTAATTCCGCTTATAGCTAATGTAAAAAGCTTCTCGTTTGTGAATTTTGTTTTTCCGTATTTTCTTTGTTTAACATCAAAATAAACATAGTCTTTTTTAAATCCCAGTTCATTAAAAATTCCTCTTAAAAATAAATTTGTTTCGGGAAATTTTTGGAGTGCTTGAACTGCTTCTCTGCTGACAAGTCTGTAATCGGAATGATTTACCGTTAAATTTACTCCCATTAAATTCATTAGTTTATAAAACAAAAGAGCTGCAGCCTTTTTTATAATACCGTCCGTTTTACGGTTGTTTCTGATTCCTGCAACTATTTTCGCACCATTTTGATATTTTTGTATAAATTCTTTTATTTTAAATTCGTCCTGCTGTAAATCAGCATCAATAGAAATAAAACAATCGGCTCCGTATTTAAAACCTTCAAAAAGACCTGCCAGTATTGCCTTTTGATTGCCAAAGTTTTTACTGAACTTTATTCCTTTTATTTTCTCGAAATTTGTATTATGCAATTTTTCTATTAAATTCCATGTATTATCATTGCTTCCGTCATCAACCCAAAATAAAAAACTTTCATTTGATATTAAATTTTCTTTTTGAAGAACCTCCATTATTGCAAGCAAACGCTCTGATGTATCTTCAATACATTCTTCTTCATTATATGCCGGAAGTATTATTGCAAGTTTCGCTTTTTGCATAAAATAACCTTATAATACAATTATGATAAAATATTACAAGAATTTATGCAATAATATGTACCTATACAATAACTTGACTTTTTATATTAAGTCTTTTGGGTCAGACTCGTCATCATTTGTATTTATTTGATTATTATTTATATCTTGCAAAACCCCTATTAATCCTTTTTTATCAAGTTCCTCCTGTTGAACATTATTAGCTGTTAATATATCTTCCGTTACTCCTTGTATGCCCTTTTCTTCAAGTTTTTTCCCAAAACATTCTTTACATAATTCGTCAAAAGATATTATGTCCTCTTCTTTTTTCTGTTTAATGTAGTTTCCGGCATATTCAGCTAACATTTTTTTAACAAGTTTAGTCATTGACTCTTGTTCATTTTTCTTGGAACTCGGGACATAAGTATCATAAGTATCCTGATTAATTATTTTATTTAACCCGTCAATATTAGCTTTTGCTTGTGCTGATTGTCCTCTGTTTGCAGAATAAGACCAGCCGTTATTTTCCTGTGCCTTTGAATAATAATCAAAATTTGATGATAATTTTTGTAAATCCATAACCAAAACTCCTTCCTTACACACATTTATATAAAAAAATTAATTATATAAAAAATGCTATTTAAATTTTATAAGTTAATATTTATTTACATTTCTTATCTGTATTTTGGTTATTTATTGTTCAGTTGCGTTTGAATAACGTCTGAAATGTCTTGAATTTTTATAATTTTCCGAAATATAATCCAAGCCAGGTTCAACGGTTTTCTTTATTACAATATGTTCAACAAAATTATCAATAGGCTTTATAAGCAGAGCCAAACTTACAAATCCGCCCGCTGTTTTAACCAATTTGTTTTTAAAGATTTGATTTTGATGATGGTCTTTTAAAATACTTTTAGCAGCTTTACCTATGTGATTTTCAGGATATATTTTTGCATATTCCTGTTTTAGTGTTTTAAATTTTTCAAACAGTTTTTTAGACATATTTTTAGGTTTTCTATTTTTCATTAACTGTTCGCGCATTTCCATAACTTCTAAAGCCTGCTTTTGGGCAAAATTTCCGAGTTTATCTTTTTTTGCAAATGCTATAGAATCGTTATCATTAAAAGGATTTAAGAAGGCAAGAGCCTTTTTTAAGGGAGAAAGTGCTTTAAAATCATCGCGGCTATTATTTGCGGCTTCCAAAATCGAAGTTTTAAATTCTTTTGCATACTCTTGTTTTTTATCTGCAAAAGAGCTTAAACGCTGTGATTCCATATAATCCATAGATTTTTCAATAACATCAATTTTAGATTGAGAAGTTAACTCGTCTTGTGCAAAACGATTTAGAGAGGAAGCGGCTTTTTGCCCCAGACATACGGCACCTGTAGGCATTAAAACGCTTGCAAGTGCCTGAAACACGGTTTCTTTTACTCCTCTTTTTTTGCTGGGGTTATAAATTGTTTCATCATTTTTATATTTATCATAAATATCAGCCCCGAAATACATCAATGCCGGAATCCACAATGCAGTTCCGAGTTTAGGGGATATACCGTGTATTGCGGCACCTACTTCGTTAGAATAAGCACAGCCTCTTAACGGCCATTGCATAAGCGGATCTTTATATGCACTTTGAATATCCTCCTTGAAAGAAGTTTTATTTTTTATCGTTTGTTTAGTTATGTTTGCATCAATCAAATTCATATTTTTACACATTAGCCCTTTTTACACAAATATAAAGCCGTTCCAATAATATAAATACCGTAAAAAAAACTATTGCTATTTATTATGTGAAAATTTATATTTTTTAACAAAACAGCTTTGGCAAAACAGCTTTTTATATTATACACACAAATAAAATATAGACAACAACCAAATTTTTAAAATTTGCCAATGCATTCGCTGCCGCAGAAATTGCATTTGTTGCCGGTAAGATTATATTCTAAAATATTGTAGCCGTATCTTTTAATAATAATGTTTTTGCAATTATGGCAGTATGTAGAGGAGGTTTCAACGGTATCAAGATTGCCTGTATAAACGTATTTTATTCCGGCATTAATTGCAATATTACGGGCATTTAAAAGTGTTTGCAAGCTTGTTGATTTTCTGTCATTGAATTTATATCTCGGGTAAAATGCACTAAAATGCAGGGGAACATTGTTTCCGAGATTATCAGTAATCCATTTGCATTCATTTTCAAGCATTGTTACAGAGTCATTTTCTCCTTCGATTAAAAGAGTAGTAAGTTCAACGTGGCAGGGAGTTTCATTAACAGTATATTTTATGGTATTTAAAACAGGTTGCAGATGAGCGAGGCAGTTTTTCTTATAAAATTCTTCGCTAAAGCCTTTCAAATCAATATTAGCTGCATCAATATACTTGTAAAATTCTTTGCGAGGAGCTTCGTTAATGTAACCTGCGGTAACGGCAACAGTTTTTATACCTTCTTCACGGCATAATTTTGCGGTATCAACGGCATATTCAAGAAAAACATCAGGATCATTATAAGTAAACGCAACACTTTTACAATTATATTTTTTTGCTGTTTGAACTATATCGTCAGGCATAGCTGTTTTTGATACGGAAATATCGCCTCTATATTTACTAATGTGAAAATTCTGGCAGAATAAGCATCCCATATTACAGCCGAAAGTTCCGAAAGAAAGAACTTGTGATGCGGGATAAAAATGATAAAGCGGTTTTTTTTCAATAGGATCAATAGAAAGTCCTGTTGTTTTTCCGTAAGTATCAAGAATTAAGCTGCCGTTTGAGTTGACTCTTACGTGACAAAAACCTCTTTGTCCTTCATTTAAAAAGCATTCCCGCGGACAAATCAGACATTTTACTTTTTTGTTTTGAAAGTACTTTACAAATTCCATAAAAAGTATTATAATACGAAATTATGAAAAAGATAAAGAAACCATCTGTTGCAAATGAATTTTATAGCGGAAATCCTTCTGAGTTATCCGCACAAATTCTCTCTTTTGAAAATAATAACTATAATAATTCAAAATACAAAGCCCGCGCAGTTATCGTTCCGCACGCGGGCTTAGTTTATTCGGGAAGACTTGCTTATGAGGGTATAAATCAGCTGGATAAAGGTCTTAAAAATATTTTTATATTAGGGCCTGCTCATAAAAAGTGGTTTGACGGTATTGGTGTTACCTCTTATGATGAATGGGAAACTCCGCTTGGAAATGTAGAAATAAATACCGAAATAACAAAAGAACTCATAGAAAAATACGGAGCAAATTATCAGGATGAAGCTCTTGCGCCGGAACATTCAATAGAAATTCAAATACCTTTAATTCAATCGGTTATCGGTAATGTTAAGATAATTCCTGTTTTAATAGCAAATCAATCAACTGATTTAATTACAAAAATTATACAGGATTACTGGCAGGATAAACAAAACGGTTTTATAATATCCTCTGATTTAAGTCATTTTTTAACTGATGAAGAAGCCAAAAAAATTGATTTAATTACTGCACAAATGATAGAAAAAGCTGATTTTAACGGAGTTGAAACAGGTCAGGCTTGCGGAATTATGGGAATAATAGGACTTTGTAATTTTGCAAAACAAAATAATTTTTCTATGATTAGAGTTGATATGATTAATTCTGCATTTGTAACAAAAGACATTTCAAGAGTAGTAGGTTATGGCACCTGGTTTCTGTTTGAGGGAGAAAAAAATGAATATATAAAAGAATATTATGGTGATTTTATTTTAGACCTTGCAAAAACAGTAATAGAATCAAGTTTTGATAAAAAACCTTCACAGCACAGATATCCTCAGGTATTGGACGAATTTGGAGCAAGCTTTGTTACATTAGAAAAAAACGGCAGGCTTAGAGGCTGCATTGGTTCATTGAGTGCCTATCAGCCTTTAATTATTGATATAGTTCATCATGCCTCGGATGCAGCCTTTAAAGATCCAAGATTTCAGCCTGTTTCTCAAGATGAAGTAAAAGATTTATCCATAGCAATTTCTTTATTATCGCATTCTACGGCTATAGAGTTTACAAGTGAAGAAGATTTGCTTGATAAAATTGTTCCTTTTGAAGATGGGATTATCATTCAGGACGGAAAACTCAGTGCGGTATATTTACCTTCTGTATGGGAACAGTTGCCTGATAAAAAAGAATTTTTAAAATCACTAAAAATTAAAGCAGGTATGAAACCCGATTATTTTTCAAAAACATTTAAAGCCTTCAGATTTTCAACTGTTTATGTAAAGTAATGTAAAGCGCAAAAAAAAAATTTTTAAAGTTTTTTTTAATTTTGTCGATAAGTAACTTATGTATTTTAGTAGGAGTATTTAAAATGAGCGAAAATGATTTTAGTTTACCTGATAATTTTTTCATAAAAAAATTGGGTTCGGGAAATATACCGCCGGCAGGGGAACCAAGCACAGATGCAAATCAAGTTCCCGAGAATACGGTGCCTGATAATACGGTGCCAGAAACTTCGGTTCCAGTGAATACGGTGCCGGAAATTGAAGTGGATAATAAAGTTAAAGAAAATACAGACCCTACAGTAGCGGCAATGTCGGGGGCTATTAAATTAGTTAATAACGTTGGAGTTCCGACAGATGAAGTAACTTTCTCCAGTGCAGGAGTTCGTGATTGGAATAATGTACCCTCAATGGAATATGATTTTGGTGATGAAGATGATAATGTAGCATCAACATCAGCGGCTGCCGGAAATGCAAATGGAGCAGGCTCGGCAGATAGCACAGGTTCTGCAGGCGGAACAGGTTCTGCCAAAGGAACAGGCTCGGCAGCAAAAGCAGGTTCAACTCAAAATAGCGGTTCAGTAAAGAAAAAAGGCTCTGCTGCCGACCAAAAAGAAGCAAATATGGTTTTAGGCTTTACTCTGCTTGCAGGAATAGGAGCTGCTATTTTTGGCGGTAAGCATTCAAAAAGTGATGACGATGATGATGAAAAGGTAACAACACCCGGAACGCAGGGTGGATTAACTCCGGAGGTACAGGGCGGCTCTGGTGACGGTGTTGGTTCAGGCAATGGTGTAGGCTCCAGTGACGGTGTCGGTTCTGGTGACGGAGTAGGCTCAGGCAGTGGTTCTGGCAGCGGATCAGGATCAGGCAATGATTCAGCTTCCGGTGATGGTTCAGGATCCGGCAACGGATCAGGTAACGGTTCAGGATCAGGTTCAGGTAGCGGATCTGGCTCAGGCAGTGGATCAGGCTCAGGCAGTGGATCAGGCTCAGGCAGCGGTTCAGGTAACGGTGACACGGACAGCGATGCAGATAGCGATGCAGATTCAGATGCCGATAGCGATGCAGACAGTGACGCAGATAGCGATGCAGATTCAGATGCCGATAGCGATGCTGACAGTGACGCAGATAGCGATGCAGATTCAGATGCCGATAGCGATGCTGATTCAGATGCAGATAGTGACGCAGATAGTGACGCTGATTCCGATGCAGATAGTGACGCAGATAGTGACGCTGATTCCGATGCAGACAGTGACGCCGATAGCGATGCCGACAGTGACGCTGATTCAGATGCCGATAGCGATGCTGATTCCGATGCCGACAGTGACGCTGATTCCGATGCCGATAGTGACGCAGACAGCGATGCAGACAGTGATGCAGACAGCGATGCTGATAGTGATGCAGACAGTGACGCTGATTCCGATGCCGATAGCGATGCTGATTCCGATGCAGACAGTGATGCAGATTCAGATGCAGACAGTGACGCTGATAGTGACGCCGATAGCCGACAGTGACGCCGATAGCGATGCAGACAGTGACGCTGATTCAGATGCGGATAGCGACGCGGATAGTGACGCTGATAGTGACGCCGATAGTGATGCAGACAGTGACGCTGATTCCGATGCAGACAGTGACGCTGATAGTGACGCTGATAGTGACGCCGATAGTGATGCAGATAGTGATGCGGATTCCGATGCAGACAGTGACGCTGATAGCGATGCAGACAGTGACGCTGATTCCGATGCCGATAGCGATGCTGATTCCGATGCAGACAGTGATGCAGATTCAGATGCGGATAGTGACGCAGATAGCGATGCAGACAGCGATGCAGATAGCGATGCAGATTCAGATGCCGATAGCGATGCTGATTCAGATGCGGATAGTGACGCTGATAGTGACGCCGATAGTGATGCAGATAGTGACGCAGATTCCGATGCAGACAGTGACGCTGATTCAGATGCGGATAGCGACGCGGATAGTGACGCTGATAGTGACGCCGATAGTGATGCAGATAGTGACGCCGATAGCGATGCAGACAGTGACGCTGATTCAGATGCGGACAGTGATGCAGATTCAGACGCGGACAGTGATGCAGATTCAGACGCGGACAGTGATGCTGATTCCGATGCCGACAGTGACGCAGATTCCGATGCAGACAGTGACGCTGATTCAGATGCGGATAGCGACGCTGATAGTGACGCTGACAGTGACGCCGATAGTGATGCAGATAGTGACGCAGATTCGGATGCAGACAGTGACGCTGATTCCGATGCAGATAGTGACGCAGATAGTGACGCTGATTCAGATGCAGACAGTGACGCTGATTCAGATGCAGACAGTGACGCTGATTCAGATGCGGACAGTGATGCAGATAGCGATGCAGATAGTGACGCAGATAGCGATGCAGATAGTGACGCCGATAGCGATGCCGACAGTGACGCTGATTCAGATGCGGACAGTGATGCAGATAGCGATGCAGATAGTGACGCAGATAGCGATGCAGACAGTGACGCAGATTCCGATGCAGACAGTGACGCTGATTCCGATGCAGATAGTGACGCAGATAGCGATGCAGATAGTGACGCAGATTCCGATGCAGACAGTGACGCAGATAGCGATGCAGATAGTGACGCAGATTCCGATGCAGACAGTGACGCAGATTCGGATGCAGACAGTGATGCAGATTCGGATGCAGACAGTGACGCTGATTCAGATGCGGACAGTGATGCCGATAGCGATGCAGATAGTGACGCAGATAGCGATGCAGACAGTGACGCGGATTCCGATGCAGATAGTGACGCAGATAGTGACGCAGATTCGGATGCAGACAGTGACGCAGATTCCGATGCAGACAGTGACGCTGATTCAGATGCAGATAGTGATGCAGATTCAGATGCGGACAGTGATGCAGATAGCGATGCTGATAGTGACGCAGATTCCGATGCAGACAGTGACGCTGATTCAGATGCCGATAGTGATGCAGATTCAGATGCGGACAGTGATGCAGATAGCGATGCTGATAGTGACGCAGATTCCGATGCAGATAGTGACGCAGATTCAGATAGCGATAGCGATTCAGATTCAGACAGCGACAGTGACGCAGATTCAGATAGCGACAGCGATTCAGACTCCGACAGCGACAGCGATTCAGATTCAGACAGCGATAGCGACTCAGATTCAGACAGCGATAGCGATTCGGATTCAGACAGCGATAGCGATTCGGATTCTGATTCAGATGCAGATGACGATAAAGACAAATCAACACAACAACAATAATAATATTTTCAATATTGAAGTAAAGAAGCTGTTCCAAAACGGACAGCTTCTTTTATATAATTATTTGAAACTTAAACATAAAAAAAGAGAATGCTTCGGCATTCTCTTTTTTTAATAATAAAACTAAACTACACCGTTGTAAGCATCGATATAGATTTGTTTAATATCCGATAATAACGGATATACCGGATTTGCTCCCGTGCATTGGTCGTCATAAGCCAATTCAACCAATTCATCAAGGTTATCCATAAATGTTTTTTCATCAACACCAAAGTCTTTAATTGAATTAGGAAGGTTAATAGCTTTCATTAATCTGTCAACAGCCTCTAACAATAATTTAACTTTTTCATCGTCATCTTTTCCGCCAAGTCCCAGTTCATCCGCAATTTGACCGTATTTAGCTTTAGCATTCGGAAACTTATATTGCGGGAATGTAGCTTGTTTTTTGGGGGCATCAGTTGCATTAAATTTAATGATTTGCCTGAATAATAACGCATTTGCTACACCATGAGGTACGTGATACATAGCTCCTAATTTATGAGCCATGGAGTGGCATAATCCTAAGAAAGAGTTAGCAAATGCCATACCTGCTATTGTAGCGGCATAGTGCATTTTTTCTCTTGCCATAGGATCATTGGCTCCTTCGTTGTATGAACGTTCTAAATATCTGAATACCAGTTTAATGGCTTCTAATGCATTGGAATTAGTAAAGTTTGTAGCCATGCAGGAAACATAAGCCTCAAATGAGTGAACAAGAGCATCAATACCTGAAGCAGATGTTAAACCTTTAGGCATACCATCAACAAAATTCGGATCAATAATAGACATATTAGGTGTTAATGCATAATCGGCAATAGCATATTTTACTCCCGAGGCATCATCGGTAATAATAGCAAAAGGAGTAACTTCACTGCCTGTTCCGGATGTAGTTGGAATAGCAACCATCATTGCTTTTTTGCCTAAATCAGGAATAGAGCAAATTCTCTTTCTGATATCCATAAACCTCATAGATATATCAGAAAAGTTAATATCCGGCTGTTCATACATTAACCACATTATTTTAGCGGCATCCATAGGTGAACCGCCTCCTAATGAAATAATTATATCAGGTTCAAACGGTCTTAAAGTTGCCATAGCCTGATTAATGGTGGATAATGTCGGATCCGGCTTAACATCAAAGAATACTTCGTGTTCAATGCCGATTTCATCAAGAACTTTTGTAATAGTATCAACCGCACCGGAATTAAACAAGAAACGGTCTGTAACAATAAATGCACGTTTTCTGCCTTTTAATTCACGAAGTGCCAAATCTGTTGCTCCTCTTTTGAAATAAATTTTCGAGGGAACCTTAAACCATAACATATTTTCTCTCCTTTCAGCAACAGTTTTGTAGTTTAATAGATTTTCAACTCCTATGTTTCCGGAAACGGCATTACCGCCCCAAGAACCGCAGCCAAGCGATAATGAAGGTTCTAATTTAAAGTTGTATAAGTCGCCTATTCCGCCTTGAGAAGAAGGCTGATTAATTAATACACGGCAAGTAGGCATTTTTTCGGCATATTTATCTATTCTTTCTTTACTTCTTTCATCAGTATAAAGAACTGAAGTATGACCGGCTCCGCCTTTGGAAACAAGTTCAAAAGCTAATTCCGAAGCTTCTTCAAAATCTTTTGCTCTATACATAGTTAGTATTGGTGATAATTTTTCACGGCTGAACGGATCATTCCAATCAACAGTCGGCCTTTCGCAAAGAAGAATTTTAGCATCAACAGGTGTTTTAAATCCTGCAAGCTCAGCTATTTTATATGCTCTTTGTCCTACTATTTTAGGATGCGCAGTACCTCTGGTCGGATCAATAAACGGTAAATCAATCATTTTTTGCTGTTCTGATTTGTTTACAAGGTATGCCCCTCTATATATAAATTCTTTTTTAACTTCTTCATATACTTTATCAACAACAATAACCGATTGTTCAGAAGCACAAATCATGCCGTTATCAAAAGTTTTAGACATAAGAATTGAAGAAACTGCCATTTTAATATCTGCTGTTTCGTCAATAACCGCAGCAGTATTACCTGGTCCTACCCCTAAAGCCGGATTGCCGGACGAATAAGCTGATTTAACCATTCCTGGCCCACCTGTAGCTAATATACAATCTATATCAGGGTGCTGCATTAATGCATTTGAAAGCTCAATAGAAGGAACATCAATCCACGCAATAATATTTTCCGGTGCTCCTGCTTTAACAGCAGCTTCTAAAACGATTTTTGCAGCTGCTATTGTTGATTTCGCAGCTCTCGGATGCGGTGAAAATATTATGGCATTTCTGGTTTTTAATGCTATTAATGATTTAAATATTGCGGTTGATGTAGGATTTGTTGTAGGAACAATTCCCGCAATAATTCCTAAGGGTTCTGCTACTATTTTCGTTCCGTTTGCTTTATCCTCCCTTATTATTCCGCAGGTTTTTGCATTTTTATGTTTATTATATATGTATTCCGAAGCAAAATGATTTTTAATAATTTTATCCTCAAGAATACCCATTCCCGTTTCTTCAACAGCCATTTTCGCAAGCGGTATTCTTGCTTTATTAGCAGCAGCCGCTGCTGCTTGAAATATTTTATCAACCTGCTCCTGAGAATAAGTTTCAAATATTTTTTGTGCTTTTTTTACTTTAGAAATCATAACCTCAAATTGTTCAACAGTTTCAACGACATCTGATGAAGTTTCAACCTGTTTTTCATTTGTTATTTCCGAATTTTGAAGTTTTTGTTTTTTTTCTTCCGAGTCTCCTTTGGTTAATTTTGATGCCATAATATTTAAGTTCCTTTCGTGATTAAAATCTCTATTTGATTAAGCCACAAACATATCAAAAAGTCAATTATACATATATAAAAAATGAGAATTCAATAATGAATTCTCATTTTTGCCGTGCCTCTGCCTATCGATAAATATAAAACAAATTTTTTATACAAGTACCTCCATGTTCCGTAATTATACCCGCAAGTATCTTTTTAGTGCTGCTGCATTCCTGCCCTGACACGGTTCAAAGGCTTACGCCATAACTAAAGTTCATATCAACAATAAATGTACAATACGTCTGTTCCATAAAAACCTCACAGCAGGCTCTGCACCCCGCTATGCGTTCGGGTCAAGAGATTCGCAAAGTCCCCGTGGAGCACGGCTTTTTAATTATAAAATAAAAATTTATTTTCTGCAATTCTTTTTAGCGTATTTTTTCAAAGTAGTCTTTAATTAGTTTAGTGCATTCTTCTTCCATTATTCCGCCTTTTACGTTAACAGGAATATTCGTTATTTTGCACATATCCGTTTTAGAGCCCATTGCTCCGTTAATATAATCATAAGCTCCAAAATATACACATTTTATCCTTGCCTGAACTATAGCAGAAGCACACATCGAACAGGGTTCAAGGGTTACGTATATTTCACAATCACTTAATCTCCAATTATTTAATTTTTTATTTGCTCTTTGTATTGCGAGCATTTCGGCATGATTTACAGTATTTTGCGATTTTTCGCGTTCATTTACACCAAAAGCTATAATTTCATTATTTTTGACGATTACAGCACCTACAGGTATGTCATTTCCGGAGTGTCCTGCTATTTCCAATGCTTTTTGCATAAATTCAAGCTTCAATATTGTTTTCCTTATAAATATCTAAAATAATTTTTGCCGTAAATATATTATCTTTTGTCGATATAATTTCAACCTTACCATTCATTGCTTTTATCAGACCTTGCACGATATAAAGTCCCAAACCCGTACCGCGTGTAGTCCTGGTGGTTTTATCATCAAGTCTTATAAATTTATCAAACAGAGTATTAAGAATATCTTCTTCAATGTAATCCGCATTGTTGGAAATTGTAATTTCGGCTTTATCATTACTTTTGAAAGCATTTATTTTTATTGATGTATTTTCATAAGCATATTTATGAGCATTTCCTATTAAATTTATCAGTACCTGTTCCAGCCTGTCTTTATCAGCTAAAATAAGAGGAAATTTATTGGTTACGTTATTTTCAATTTCCCTGTCCTCTATATTTTTAACGGAATAAACGGCAGCTTCAATGCAGTTTAAAAGATTAACAGGCTCAAGATTAATATTAAGTTTTGCTCCTTCAATATCAGGTATAACAAGCAAATCTTCTATCATACGGGATAATCTTTCTGCCTGCCTTTTAATTATTAACAAAGATTTATGCTTTGTTTCTTCATCAATTTGAATATCCTTTCTTAAAAGACGTGAAGTATAACCTCTAATGCCCGTTAACGGAGTTCTTAATTCGTGGCTGACTGTATCAACCAGATTAGAACGGAAACTGTCCAGCTGCTTTAATTCTTTATTTTTTTGTTCCAGTTCTTTATAAGAGCTATTGATTTTATTAACCATACCGTTAAATTCTTCGGCAAGAAAAATAATTTCACGCGGGGTAAAAATGTTTGTTCGCAAAGTTATAGGACGTATATAATTCCCTCTTGATACGGCAATAATACCTCTAAATAACTGCTTTATATTAAAATACAGATAATAACTGTACATTAAAGTTAAAAGCAGAGTCACAGCCGCAGCAGCGAGAAATGCAGCCAGAATTTTTATTCTTGCTTTATTTATTGTTGCCTCGGTTAATTCTTTTGAGGTATTTACTATAATAATCAAATCTAAATCTTTTAATTTTAAATAAACTCTGGGCTGGTTTTTAATTTCATCAAACCTTGTAACTATATTATTTACAAGGTTAACAGGCAGCTGTTTTACGCATTTTTGAAAATCCTCCTCATCATAATTATGCGAAAATAAAAGCCTGCCTGCTTTATTAACAACATATATTCTTCTGTATTTTATATCTTCTATGTTTTTAAAAATATCATTCTTTATAGGTTTTGTATTTATTTCGGCTTTGATATATTTATCATTGTGAATTTTTTCAATTAACCATAACCGGTCTGCCTCAGAATCAATAATTGATTTTGTATTTGCATCAAAATCAGGATTTTCACTCGGACGTATAATTTCAAATTCTTTAAATATATTTGAATTTATTGCAATATCATTTAAATATAATTGCTGTTCGTAATTTCCTTTAACGTGGTTTAGACCTGTTGCTATTTCATTAAGTCTGTTTTCATCGGATTTTATAATATAAGAAATATTATTTTCTATTATTTTTGCATAAGCCTGAGCTGAATTTGCAAGATGCTGTCTTATTGAATGCTGGCTTATATTATTTATTACAAACCATGAAACGACAGAAGGAAATAAAACTCCTATTAAAGAAATTATTATTATTTGTTCAACAATTTTAAGATGTTTAATTTTCATTAGGTATTAATTTGTAATCTTGTTATTAAATCTTCAATATTTTTTCTTTCATCTTTCGGTAAGTCGAATTTTAAATAATCTTCAAAATATTCAATAGCACTTTGATTATCAGAACGTGCCATAAAAAGTATTCCGAGTTTTTTGTAGGACGGTTCAAAATTTTCGTTGCAGGAAACAGCTTTTAAATGGTTGGATATTGCCTTATCTATATTATCGGCGGCTTCATAAGTAATAGCAGTCTGATAATACATAACTGCATTTGTTGTAATATGCTCAAGTACATTTTCATAGTTTTCAACAGCACTGTCATAATCTCCGAGTTCAAATTGAATATTCCCTAAGTCCCAATAAGCATCAAGATTATCGGCATCAATATCCAAAATTTCAAATAATTCGGTCATCGCTAAATCATAACGGCAGTCTTTTAAATAAAATCTTGAAAGATAATGTTTGAGTGCAATTTCACCGGGCATAAGCGTAACACCGTTTTCCAGCAGATTTATTCCTTCAATTATATTATTATTTCTGAAATAAACATCGGCAAGATTGATGTACGTTTGAACAGCCTTCGGGTTAAAAGATAAAGACTTAATAAAATATTCCGAAGCTCTTTCATCATCAGCAAGCTTCATATAACATAAACCGATATTATTTAAAATATTCGGATTGTTTTTATCCTTGTCTAAAAGTTCGTTAAAAGCCTCAATTGCCTTTTCGTACTCTGATTTTTTAAATAAATCAAGTGCTTTTTCTATTTCTTTATTTTCTTTATCTTCCATAATTTTATTATAATAAAAAAATTAAATAAAAAAAGAAAAAAGAATTAAAAATTAAGCACTTGATAAAACTATTTTAAATTTTATTGACCTGATTCAGTATCAGGTATTACATCATCATAACCTGAACCTATGCTATCTGCCGCTTCATGAAGTAATCCGGATTCTTCCGCAAGTACTCCAGCTAAAACCGCATGAATTTTGGCTTCTGTTTCCGGCGTATTTCCAACTGGTTCAGGTGTAACCGGCGGTTCATTTGTTTCAGGCGGAACTGCAGGTTCTTCACTCCTATATGGACTGACTTTAGGAAGCGTTTGAGCGGGAACATCAGGTTCTCCTTCTAAAGGAACATTTACCTCCGGTTCAGCTTCTCTTACAGCGGGCGCATTTGCGCCAAGCTCGCTTTTAGGTGGAACAGCAGTATCAGAGCTTACGGGAGCATTTGCGGGCATTTCACTCTTTTTCGGAGTTGCAGCAGTATCAGCACCTACTGGCGCATTTGCGGGCATTTCACTCTTTTTCGGAGCAGCTCCTGCCTCCGGTTCTATTTGAATGCGAATATTTCTTTCAAAATATGCATTCTTTTCAGGTTCAAAAAATTGAAAGCCTGAATTGGGTTTTTGAGGCGGAACTGCAGATTCCTCCGCAGCAACACCTTTATACGGAGTAAAGGCAGGCTCCGGAATTTCAAATTGACCTGTTTTTTCATTCCATATTGCTTCGACACTTTCTCCTTTCGGATTTTTCCCGAGTCCTTTTAATCCTTTTGCTCCTGCAGCGGAAACCGCTACTTCGGAGATTCCTTCGCCAACTCCTTCAAAAGCTTGTTGAGCCGCTTTATCAGTCGTTGCATTTACGGCTTCACGGACACCTTTTAAAGTATTTAGCGTTCCGTATATTCCGCCAACCGTGCATAATCCAATGCCTAAGGGAGGAAAAGCAATGCTTGCTGCAACTGTAGCTCCCGTTGCAATGGCTCTAAGAGGTGAAAAATCCCCATTTGCATCAAATGCACAACTTTTTGCCATATTTACAAGCCCGTTTTTTGCCCCTATCCCAATATGTTTTAATGCATCAAAAAAGCCTATACTTCCGTCATCTTTCCCATCTTCCGCTGTGTATTCGTTTCTTGGCGGTTCAGGTTTTGCCGGCTCAGGTTCATCTTTCTCAGGTTCTATATTCGGTGGTTCAGATGAATAATCGGGAATATTTATTTCTTCACCATCATATAATACGGCATTGTGTCTGCCTTCACCGCCTATTGTTTCACGCCAGCCTGATTCTTCATTGCCGTATTTATCGGGATTCGCATCCATTATAATTTTTTCAAGCTCAAAATAACGCTCAGTGCCGTATTCTTCTCCGAAGTTATTTTTAATAATAGCAAATAAGCAATCATTTCCTTCTTCTTCTTTTGCCCATTCATTTATTATTATTGTTTTATAACTCTGTGAACCGCTTGGTTCAGCTCTATCTACACTAATTGTCATAATACAAGTATTCAATCCCTTCCCATTTTTGTATATTTTGTATATTTCATATATATAAAAACTTAAAATTATAAAAAATTGCCTTGTGACAATAAATGCAATTTGGAATAATAAAATAGTCTTGTGTTTATGATATAATTTTCTATGAGTATTACTGTAAACAGAGGTTTATAAAATGAATAAAAATCAATCTGCAGGAATTTGGATTGTAATAGGTATATTAGTTTTGGCACTTATTTCAAGTTTTATATCAGGGCCTGCTACTTCCACAAAATTACTTTCCTATACAGAATTTTTAAATAAAGTTAAAAGTTCTGAAATAAAAGAGGTTGTAATAAACAATGATACAATTAATGCAATCCCTTTTAACGATGAAATAATTTCAAAAGATGCTTCCGGTAAAGAATTAGGAAAGGCCTATTTAAGATATAAAGTTAATATTCCCTCAAACGATGCTTCCGTTTATAAAATACTTAATGATAATAACGTAAATATAGATATAAAAAAAGGAAATGAACCCTCGCATTTTATAGGGATTTTTGGTACGGCATTTCCTATTTTGCTTATAATAGGTTTCTTTATTGTACTTGCTAAAATTATTCAGACAGGCGGTTCTCAAGCACTTTCATTCAGTAAAAGCCGTGCCAAATTGATGATAGACAGTAAGGTTAAAATTACTTTCAAGGATGTCGCCGGCATAGATGAAGAAAAACAAGAGCTTGAAGAAATTGTAGATTTTTTAAAAAACGGTGAAAAATATTTGAAACTCGGAGCTAAAATTCCAAAAGGAGTATTGCTTGTAGGAGCTCCCGGAACGGGTAAAACATTAATGGCAAAAGCTGTAGCCGGTGAAGCCGGTGTTCCTTTCTTTTCCATCAGCGGCTCTGATTTCGTTGAAATGTTTGTCGGTGTCGGAGCTTCAAGAGTAAGAGATTTATTTGAACAGGCTAAAAAACATCAGCCTTGTATTGTGTTTATAGATGAAATTGATGCCGTTGGCCGCCAGAGAGGTGCAGGTTTAGGCGGCGGGCATGATGAAAGAGAACAAACCTTAAATCAACTGCTTGTCGAAATGGATGGTTTTGACGGAAATACAAATATTATAATCCTTGCCGCTACAAACAGACCTGATATACTTGATAACGCTCTTTTAAGACCCGGCAGATTTGACAGGCAGATTATGGTAAGCCTGCCCGACGTAAAAGGCAGAGAAAAAATTTTAGAGGTGCATGCAAAAGGTAAACCTTTAGGTGAAGATGTCGATTTGAAAGTTCTTGCTAAACGTACCCCCGGATTTACAGGCGCGGATTTACAAAGCCTTTTAAATGAGTCCGCTCTGCTTGCCGCAAGAAGAAATAAAACCGTAATTAATATGGAAGAAATAGATTCCGCAATAGATAGAGTTATTGCCGGCATAGAAAAGAAAAGCCGTGTTATGACTGATGAAGATAAAGAAATTACTTCTTACCATGAAGTAGGGCATGCTTTACTTGCTAAACTGCTTAAAGATTGCGATGAACTCCATAAAGTAACCATAATACCGAGAGGCTATGCTCTGGGTATTACCTGGACAAAACCCGAGGATAATAAAGTACACATAAGTAAAGCAAAGCTTTTAGACCAAATAACCATGACGCTTGGCGGCAGAGTTGCCGAAGAAATTGTCTATGGTAAAGATAGAATTTCAACAGGCGCATCTAATGATTTGGAAAAAGTTACCGAACTTGCTAAAAAAATGGTATCTCAATGGGGTATGTCCGAAAAAATGGGGGCTATGACTTACGGTAAATCTCAAGAACATGTATTTATGGGCAGAGATTTTGGTACCACCAGAGATTTCTCCGAAGAATTTGCCGCAGAACTTGACAGAGAAGTTAAAAAAATAGTAGATGAACAGTATAAAAAGGCTAAACAAATTTTAGACGAAAACAGAGATTTGTTAGAAGCAATTTCTAAAGAACTTTTAGAAAAAGAAACTCTTGATGATGAGGATGTAACAAACATTATAACAAAACTAAAAGGCGAAGAATTTATTGAAAAATTATAAATTTTTATATTATTTTTTCCAGTGAACAGTAAATTTTTCAATTTCATCTAATGTTTGATTAAAATTTCCATTAAATTTTAAGGCTCTGTCATCTATATAAATTGATGTAGGCTTTTTTATATTTGTTATTTCCTTAAAGTATTGCTCTATTTTATTTTCTTGAAGCCATTTTTGTGAAAGTTCGTAATTTCTTGTTGTAAATAATACGAGCTCATATTTATTTGATTTATGTAATTTTTCTAAAAATTCTTTTGCACCTTCTTTTATTTTAGGAATAAAATTTTCTTCGTATTTTGTGTAGTTATTTAATACTCCATCAAGGTCTATCATTAATGTTTTTTTCATATGTTTAATTCCTTTTTTGCTAGTGTGATTAGTTGTATGTATTGATAGTATAACTAACAATTTAAAAATGAACAAGTCATTTATCAAAAAATTGGCAAAAAGTTTAAAAGAAAAAAGAGAACAAAGAAATTTGACACAAGATGATGTAGGTGTAAATGGAGTTTCTCGTTCCATGATAAGTTTGCTGGAGTTAGCTAAAACAGATATTACAGTAAGTAAGTTAAAAATCATAGCTGATAATATAGGAATAAAATTAAAAGATTTATTTGATTTTGAGTAAAATTAAAAAAGTTAAATTTCGTAATAATATATGAATTAGACAAATTGTAATATATAATAAATATTATCAGTGAGGTTTTATGTTTAAAATTGAAAAAAATTATATATTAATGACGGTTTGTTTGGCTTTTTTCGTTTTAATTACGTTTCCTTATATGATTACTCATATTCCGCATTGCGATGAAAGCCAGAATTATATGGCTGCATGGTTTATGACTATATCGAATTTTATGGAAATTTTAAAAAGCCATGGACATCCGATACTATGGTATCTTATCATTATGCCTTTTGCAAAGCTCAATTTAGCTTATCCTTATTCAATATTGATTATAAATTATATTTTTACGCTTGCTTCCCTGATTTTTATGTGGCTTAAAGCACCTTTTAACAACACATTAAAGATAATTGTAACCTTTTCTTTTATGATGATTTCTTATTTTGCTATAGTTGCAAGATGCTATTCTATAGGTATTTTAGGTTTGTTTATTCTGGCTTATCTTTTTAAAGAGCAGACAAAAAAGCCTGTTATTTATGCAATAATGCTTGTTTTAACCGCAAATACGAGTGCGATTGCTTCAATAGGGGTAAGCGGTTTATCGTTTTTGTTTCTTTTTAATTTATTCAAAGAAAGAAATAATATTAAAAAATCTAAAATAATAATAAGTTTATTAATATTATTTACTTTCGGAATTTTTTGCGTTCTGCCGCATATAACTTATGATTTCCATTTTTTAGCGGAAAAAGAATCTTTTGAAATGTTTTTCTTTCCGTTAAAAAATAACCTTACCTTCATTTGCGGATATATAACATCAATCATTTTGCTTGTTGTTAACGGTTTAAAAAACAGAATGCAGAGGCAATCGGTATTTTTTCTTTTATATACTTTAACTCTTCAATTATTATTTATGACTTTTGTTTATTGTTGTTTTCAACATCATAACTATTTCTTTTTAATATGGCTTATTATGACGGTATGGATTCAAAATTCATATAAACCTTATGAGAACGGTTTTTCGCAGATTTTGTACGTACTTCTTGCACTGCTTCTTTTTACTCCTAATGATTTATCATTTAAACACGGAAATCCTATTGTTTACGAATACGGAAGAATAATGGAAAAAGACAGTTCAAAGTATGATAATTCAGTTATTATGTTTGTAGATAACCCTGATAATATACTGTTTCAAATAGCTCCCTTTTTTATTAACAATAAGACGGTAACTTTAATGAACGGTAATGAGCCTTATTCTTATGTAATGAAATGGTTTGTACCAAACGGAGAAGAAATTCAGCGAAATATAGAGTCTTTTAATAAACCCGTTTATATTTTTGCATCTATGCAGACAGATTTACCGCAGTACGAATTAATAGAAAATTATAAAGATACTATTAAAGTTTATAAGGCGAAATAATTTATGATAAAAAAAATATTTTTAATATTATCGGTTAATATTATTTTGATATTAGTTATTGTTGAAACTACCTGTTATTTTTATAATATAAGGAATTATGAAAATAAACCCCGGTATTCCTGGTTTAAACTTCAATCCTTTGATAAATTATACGAAATGATAAAACGTGAAAAACTTAATAAGCCTATAGGATTGAATTATAAAAACAAACCGATTTTACTAATGGGCTGTTCTTATGCTTACGGATATAAACTTGATAAAGAAGATACTTTAGGCTATATGTTATCCGAAAAGCTTAAAAGACCGGTTTATAATCGGGCATTTGAGTGGAACTGGGGTGTTAATACCATGCTGTATCAAGCGCGCAGAGAGGATTTTTATAAGGAAGTTCCAAACCCTGAATATATTATATATGTTTTTACGGGCGATCATATAGTAAAAGCTAATTGCAGCAGTTTCGACCCTGTTTTTCCATATCCCGTAATACGTTATATTAAAAAAAACGGCAGATTGGAAAGGGAAAAATTTTCTTTACGCTACAATCTGCACATGTTCAGAACTTATTCGGAATATAGAGCCTACAAGTATTCATGGGAATTTCTCGATAATTCGATAAATGAATTTTTTATTGAAACAAAACAAGAGTTCGATAAACATTGGAAAGATTATAAATTTATAATTTTAATTTATGAACGTGACAAAGATTATATAAAACAAGAACATAAAAACTGGGAAGAACTTGAAAAACAAGGATTTACCATTATTTCCACAACCGATTTAACAGGCGGTATAATGGATAATAAAGAATACTTTATATCCGATAATTATCATCCTAATAATAAAGCCTGGAAGGTAATTGTCCCTGAATTAATAAAAAGAATAAATCGAAAATGAAAAAGAAAATATTAATAATAATTTTGAATATTATTTTATTATCAATACTTTTTATTGCAAATGAAGTTTTTGCCTACAGAAGTATTTTTTCTTCAGGATTCATTTTATTTCCCGATTATAAAAAATTTGAAAAATTAAAAGATGAATTTCTTGTGGGAAACCATTTATATGTAAATTATAAAAAACCTCAAGAAGGAAATCCGATATATTACACAAATGACGGCAGAGAACAAACGGGTGAAAAATACAAAAAAGGAGCTGTATTACTGTTGGGTGATTCTTATACATACGGGCTCGGACTTACAAAAGAAAAAACTTTTGCTTATCAGCTTTCAAATTACACAAAACGCCCTGTTTATAACTGGGCATTCTGTACAGAGGGCAGCGAGTATTCTGTATTAGAATTTAAAAATGAAAAAAATATTCAAGAATTAAAAAATCAAACAACTGAAAATCCCTTGGAATACGTTATTTTTACATATACTTATCCTCAATTTGCAAGAACTTTCAGTCCTAACAGACAATACAGATATTATAATTTAAGAAAATACGGTCTTTTACAAGATCAAAAATATTCTGTTTTCGATAATTTATATACAGTTTTATCAATAAAAAATAAGTTATTTGTTAAATCCTTGTATAAACAAGGGCTTGAAAACAGTGTAATAAATCTGTTAAAAAATTATTTTAAGTCGATTAATAATGATATTCACTCAAATTTTCCAAATGCAAAAATGGTTTTATTAATATACTCGGATGAAATAAATGTTATAAAACGCTCAGGATTAAATGCAAGTGAAGAAGCTGTTAATTCGCTTGATATTACAAAATGGAAAGACCTTGAAAATGAAGGTATCATTGTTCTTTCAACAGAAGAACTCACGGGCGCAAAAGCAAGTATGGAGGATATACTTGAAAATGAAAGAACAGTCACTATTCATCCTAATGCTAATGCCTGGAGAAAAATCATTCCGCCTTTAGCCAAAAAACTTTTTTAATTATTTTTATATACACCCATTTCCTTAAGGGCATTCAAAAAACTTTGGGCGGTAGCTTTTTGTACATCAGGAGGAACTACTCTTAGAAGTTCAACGGTTTTAGAAATAACAGGGTCTTTATCATACCAGCGATTGCAAACTTTGGGTCTTACCATTTCATAAAATTTATCAATAGCATCTTTTGAAACTTTTTTTTCTATTTCCTGTAAAAAAATTTCAGCCTGAGCTTTTAATTCATTTTGATAATTTTGAAGCAGATTAATCACTTCAAGTAAAACAGGGTCATAATCATACCATCTTTTATAATTTTGTTGATTCACTTAAACTTCCTTTATTTTGATTAATAATATCCGCTTCTTTTTCACTGTATCGTACTATATCAGCTCCAATATTTCTGAATTTGTCCTCAATAAGTTCATAGCCTCTGTCGATATGATAAATATTATCAATAATGCTTTCCCCTTCAGACATAAGTGCTGCTATAATAAGTGAAGCTCCGGCACGCAAATCAGAAGCTTTTAAATTTGCGCCTGTAAGATTTTTTACACCTTTAACAAGTGCGTGATTTCGTTCCTGATGAATATCAGCCCCCATCTTTCTAAGTTCCGGAACCTGCATAAATCTGTTTTCGTAAAGACTTTCCGTAATAATACTTACTCCGTCCGCCGTTGTAGCCAGTGCCATTGCGAGTGACTGTAAATCTGTAGGAAAACCGGGATACGGCTGAGTAATTATATTTACAGCTTCAAGTCTTTTTTTGCAGCTTACTTCTATCGAGGTAGGATCGACTAATTTAACGTCAGCTCCCATTTTAGTAAGTTTTGAAGTATAAAAAGTAAGATGATTCGGGAAAATATTTCTGATAATCCCCTTACCTTTTGTTGCAACAAAAGCAGCCATATATGTTCCTGCTTCAATTCTATCGGGAATAGTAGTATATTCAATGGGTTTTAAGTTTTCCTGTTTAACACCGTTAATAACAATTTCCGATGTCCCCGCACCTGTAATATCAGCCCCCATAGCGTTTAAGAAATTAGATAAATCAACTATTTCAGGTTCTTGAGCTGCATTTTGAATACGCGTAGCTCCTTCCGCCAGAACAGCAGCGAGCATAATATTTTCAGTTGCGCCTACAGAAGGAATATCCAAATAAATATCATTACCTGTTAATTTTTTAGCTTTTGCGTGGACGTAACCGTTTTCGATTTTAACATTTGTACCGAGGGCTTCTAAACCTCTTATATGAAAATCTACTTTTCTTTCGCCTATGGCACAACCGCCGGGGAGCGCAACAACAGCTTCTTTACATCTTCCCACCAATGCTCCCAATACAATAAATGAAGCTCTCATTCTGCTTACAAGCTCATATCCGGCTCTTACCTCCGTAATTTCAGAAGCATCAATGGTTATTATTTTATTTATTCTGTCATAATTTGTTTTTGCACCTAATTGCTCAATTACATTGAGCATAATAATAACATCCGTCAATTCAGGAACATTGTAAATTTTGCTTTCACCTTTTGCAAGTATAGAAGCCGCCATTAATTTTAATACTGCATTTTTGGCTCCGCTTATAGAAACTTCACCTTTTAATGGTTTTCCGCCGATTATTTTAATTTTATCTGTCAATGTTCCTCCCATTTGGGATTAAGATAATAACCCATATTTAATATAATAATATAACTCTGACATTTATGCGTAAATAGATTAAATATTGTAAACACAACATATTATATCATTCAAATATACTATATTCTATAAAAGCATTTACGTATAAAATATTGCATGTAACGGAAGGTTTGGAATGAAAAATAATAAAGAAATTTTACAATTGGCAATAAATGCATCAAAAAATGCTTATTGCAAATATTCGGATTTTCCTGTCGGAGCCTGTGCAGTTTTTGAAAGCAGAAATGAATATACAGGATGTAATGTTGAAAATTCCAGTTACGGTCTTTCTTTATGTGCGGAAAGAAATGCTATTTCATCTGCCATAGCAGCCGGAGAAAAATCAAAACTCATTAAATTAGCTGTATATTCGTCTAAAACTCACCTATGTTTCCCATGCGGGGCATGCAGGCAGTGGATATACGAATTTGCAAAAGGGTATAATACTCAAATTATACTTCAAGGATTGGACAATGAAATTAAAATTTTTGGTATTAATGAAATATTGCCTTATCCTTTTGAAATATTGTAATATAATG
This sequence comes from Candidatus Gastranaerophilales bacterium, assembly GCA_905234915.1. GTDB lineage: Bacteria > Cyanobacteriota > Vampirovibrionia > Gastranaerophilales > Gastranaerophilaceae > Avigastranaerophilus. Next base: position 20,948 of record CAJOJP010000025.1, on the reverse strand, counting down.
GTAGAAGGAAGATAAGAGGACTTTTTTGTGGCTGATTATAATGTTAATTATGATGAAATATCGGAATATCTTAAGCTGTATAAATCATCAGAGGATGAAAAAGAAAAAAAACACTTACAAAATATTATTGCCCTTGCGGCTATGCCGCTTGTAAAAAAAATCGGACGCGGTTTAGCCAGAAGAAATACAGACCCCGTTGAAGATATTATTCAGGTTGGAAGTGTAGGGCTTGTTAAAGCCATTCAATTATATAATCCTAAAGTGAGCGAGAATTTTAAAACTTATGCTACTTATCTTATTACCGGAGAAATAAGACATTATCTTCGTGATAAAGTCGCTATGATTAAAGCTCCAAGAGAAATATATGAACTTGCATACCGTGTAAATAAAGTTATGCAAAAATTAAAAGACGAACAGGGAAATGAACCTTCTGAAGCTATTATAGCTGAAGAACTCGGTACCTCGGTAGGTAAAGTTAAAGAAGTTATTGATGTTGAAAGAAGAAAACAGACAATTTCTCTTGACCAGATTATTTCTACAGGTAACGATGAATCATTATCTTTATTTGATAAAATTGCAGATGATAATCATTATAATCTGGAATCCTTTCACGAGGATAAAATTTTGTTAAATGATGCAATAAAAAAACTTGATGTAAAACTGCAAGAGGTAATAGTACTTAATTATTTTGAAGATATGAGCCAGACTCAAATAGCCGCAAAACTCGGTATATCTCAAATGCAGGTTTCAAGAAGATTGAAAAAAGCACTGCAGAATCTTTTAAAAATTTTATCTGAAAAAGAAAAGGTATAAAATTATGGAAGCAATTTTAGTTTGTTTATTTGTCCTTATAATAGGAGCTTGTATAGGCAGTTTTTTGAATGTTGTTGCACTTCGTGCTTTAACAAATGAATCAATAATACTTCCGCCGTCAAAATGTCCTAAATGTTCTGCCCGCATAAAATGGTACGATAATATTCCAATATTTTCATATTTCTTTACATTTAAAGGTAAATGCAGAAATTGCGCTCAAAGTGTGAGCATACAATACCCGATTGTAGAAGCTCTTACCTCCGTAATTTTTCTTGCAGCTTATTTTGCCTGGGGGTCAACAATAAAAACTCTTTTATTTTTAATATTATTTTCAATTTCAATTGTTATAATTATTACCGATATAAAAAGAGAATATATTTTTGAAACTCATGCCTGGATTTTAATTGTTTCCGCAATAGCTTTATCATTAAATATTAACGGAATTTCAAACTATACCGTTCCGGCTGTCGGTTTAATTGCCGGGGCTTTTGCTATGGAGATTATTGCAAAACTTTCATATTATCTTATAAAAAAGAAGGAAGAAAAAGTTGAAAATATTGAAAAGGAAGAAGATAGAAAAACGGATATTGAAGATGAAAACTTTGATATAAATGAATATATAAAAAAAAATAAACGTGCCTTTGGCGAAGGTGATACATACCTTGCAGCAGCTTCAGGAGCTTTACTCGGCTGGCAGTATATGCTTCTTGCAATGTTTACGTCTATTATCCTGCAAGCGGTTTGTGTATTACCGCAATTTATAATTAATTTATACAGGCAAAAACATTACAGATTAGTTTTTTCATTAGTTTCTTTTATTGTGCTGGCTATAGTTTACTGGCTTATTACAAATATAATCGAGCTTAATTTTTATGCGGCAATAGCTTTTGTTGTTGTGCTTATGTTTTTTGCTGTTGATTTTGTAACCGGATTAAAACAAACGCGCAGCAATCAGGGATTTTCCGCAATTCCCTTCGGGCCTGCACTTTTAATTTCAACATTTGTTGTCCTTTTTTGGGGAAATGATATAAAAAGATTTTTATTTGAACATATATTTATTTAGCCGGAATTAAACAAGAGGTGTATTATGGCTGATATAACAATAATAATGCCGTCATATAATAAAGAAAAATATATTGCTGAAGCTCTAAATTCAGTTTTTATGCAAGAAACAACTTATAATTATAATATAATTGTTGCTGATGATTGTTCTACCGATAAAACCACAGATATAGTCAAACAATATCAAGCTAAATATCCCGGTAAAATTACACTTTTGACATCAAAAACAAATCAAAAATTGTATAAAAATGTACGTAGAGCCTATGAACTTACTAAAACCGACTATTTTTGCGTACTTGATCCTGATGATTTTTGGATAGACAAATACAAAATTCAAAAAGCACTTGATTTTCTTGAAAAAAACAAAGATTATACAATATATGTAACAGATACCATTCAACAAATGCCTGATGGTTCAAGAAAACAATTTATTAAAAGGAAACATATTGTTGATTCTGATTTTAATGACTTTTTGAAAGGAAAAGCAGCTTTAGGCTGCACTCTGGGGTCAACTTTCAGAAATGTTGTTTTTAAAAACGGCTTGCCGGATAAAATGATTAATTTGGTTTCGCCTACAAACGAACAATCTTTTAGAGGGGATTCCTTTAGAACGGCAATTCATCTTGAAAAAGGCAAGGCACATTGCGCAGCGGAAGAAGATGCCGTCTATAGAGTCACAGAAGAAGGACTATGGATGGGAAACTCAAAACTCGGGCAAAATTTATTAACTGCTAATTTATACAAGGATTTATGGATTTATTTCGATAAAAAATATCCGCAGCTTTTATTAAATTCTTATAATTCTTTTAACTCAATTAAACATTCCTTAATTGATGATTTATCGGAAATTAAAGAAGAAGATAAAATACTTAAATCTGTTAAAAAATTAACAGATTTAAATAATTTATATAAAGAGAATATTAATTTAATAAATGAATTAAAATCAAAAAACCTTCCTTTAAAATATAAAGCAAGATTATTTTTATATAAAAAATTATCCAAAAAACTTGAAAAAAAAGGTTTAATTTAATTATATATTTCTATAATTTTTAACCTGCTTTTTGAATTTTTTCTTCCTGCATATATCTGTTGATAATAAAATCTTTCGGAACACTGATATATGAATTTGAAGGTTTATAAGCTATTGAAGGAGCAGTTGATAAAGATATATTTCTTAAAATTTTGTTTGATTTTTTATTCTTATTCCTGTTATTTTTTCTAAAACCGAATATTATTGAAAACCATAAAAGCATTGCTGCAATTGATAAAGTCATAAGATTCTTATTTACACCGAAAAACAATATACCTGTATTTATTGGTGTTATAAGACCGGTGGAAATATCCTTTGAATAAATAACAGAATTTGAGATATTTTTGCCTTCTAATACTATAATTGTATTTTCCTGATTTTTTTTCTGAACCGTTACATTATTAATACCGGAGGTATTATCATATATAATTTCCATTTCATTTGAAGGTACGGTGGAATTAAGCATAAGAGCAAGAGTATCAGCAGTATTCATTATTTTTTTAACATTAGCAATGCCTTCAAGATTTAATATTATATTATAGCCGTCTTTAGTGCTTTGTTTAACATCAATTCCCGTAAGAGAATTATTTGCCGCATTTGCGGACAGACCTGTAAAAAATAAAATTAATACACAATATACAAACTTCTTAATACACTCTTTAAATATAATCATTTAATTTACCCTTTTTTTAATTCTAAAAAGTTTGTAAAAAAAAGACATCAATCTAACGGTTTATAATTAAACATTAATCTTTCGGTTAATAGAATACCGAAACCGGAGTAAAAATTGCCGGATTTCAAGTGATATAAACTTTTATTATGAATATTTGCAAATAAAGTTACAAAAAAATTATTTTTATGCAAAAATTAAAATAATAGCGAAAGCTAAGTGATTTATGTAGTAATTAAAAATAAAAGGAAAACAAAAATGGCAAGACAAGTTCCATTAGAGAGAGTACGTAATTTCGGTATTGCGGCGCATATTGATGCCGGTAAAACCACAACAACAGAGCGTATTCTTTTTTACACGGGAAAAACACACAAAATTGGTGAAGTTCATGATGGAGCGGCAGTTACCGACTTCATGGAGCAGGAACGCGAAAGAGGTATTACAATTCAGTCTGCTGCTGTTACCGCTATGTGGAAAAATCATCAGTTTAATATAATTGATACTCCCGGACACGTTGATTTTACTATTGAAGTAGAACGTTCATTACGCGTATTGGATGGCGTTGTTGCGGTATTCTGCGCTGTAGGCGGTGTTCAATCTCAATCCGAAACTGTTTGGCGTCAGGCTAACAGATACGAAGTTCCCCGTATGGTGTTTGTTAATAAAATGGATAGAACAGGGGCAAATTTCTATCGTGTAGTTGACCAAATAAAAAACAGACTGGGGGCTAATGCTGTTCCTATCCAATTACCTATCGGAGCTGAAGATAAATTTACAGGTTTGATTGATTTAATGGAAATGAAAGCTGAAATTTATACTAACGATTTAGGTACCGATATAAAAGAAGAAGAAATTCCTTCCGATATGCTTGAAAAAGCAAAAGAATACAGAGCAGAAATGATTGAAAAAATTTCTGAAACAGATGATGATTTGATGTTGAAGTTTATGGAAGGTGAAGAACCTACTGTTGAAGAATTAAAGGCTGCTTTAAGAAAAGCTGTATGCAATAACCAGATTGTTCCGGTATGCTGCGGAACAGCTTTTAAAAATAAAGGTGTTCAACTTTTATTGGATAATGTTGTATATTATATGCCTTCTCCATTAGATGTTAAAGCTATTGAAGGGGAACTTGAAAACGGTGAAAAAGTTGCAAGACACTCCAGCGAAGATGAACCTTTCAGCGCGCTTGCTTTTAAAATTATGACCGATCCTTATGTAGGTCGTTTAACTTTCTTAAGAGTATATTCAGGTAAATTATCTTCCGGCTCTTATGTTTTAAATGCAACAAACGGTAAAAAAGAACGTATTTCAAGATTAGTTCAAATGTATGCAGACCAAAGAAACGAAATAACAGATGTATATGCAGGTGATATCTGTGCTGCAGTAGGATTAAAAGATACTACAACAGGAGATACCTTGTGTGATGAAAATGCTCCTATTATTTTGGAAAAAATGGAATTTCCGGATCCTGTTATTTCTGTTGCCATTGAGCCAAAAACCAAAGCGGATCAGGATAAAATGGGTATTGCGCTTCAAAAACTTGCAGAAGAAGATCCCTCCTTTAGAGTTAAATCCGATACGGAAACAGGTCAAACAATTATTTCCGGTATGGGTGAACTTCACCTCGATATTATCGTAGATAGACTTTTAAGAGAATTTAAGGTTGATGCAAATGTAGGTAAACCACAGGTAGCATACAGAGAAACAATTCTCGGAAATGCGGATCAGGATTCTAAATTTATTCGTCAATCAGGCGGTAAAGGTCAATACGGTCACGTTAAAATCAGAATTATGCCCGCAGGAGAAAACGAAGGTTTTGTATTTGAAAATAAAATCGTCGGCGGTGCTATTCCGAAAGAATACATTGAACCTGCCAGAAAAGGTATGGAAGAAGCTCTTGAAGGCGGTATTTTAGCCGGTTATCCAATGATTGATGTTAAAGTAGAACTTTATGACGGTTCTTATCACGAAGTTGACTCATCTGAAATGGCATTCAAAATTGCAGGTTCTATGGCAATTAAAGACGGCTGTAAAAAAGCAAATCCCTGCATACTTGAACCTATGATGAAAGTTGAAATTGAAATTCCTGATGAATATACGGGTACTATTATCGGTGATATTTCAAGAAGACGCGGACGTATTGAAGGTCAGGAACCTCAGGGCAATACGGGTAATGTAATTGTAAGAGCTACCGTTCCTTTAGGTAATATGTTCGGTTATGCTACAGACTTACGTTCAAATACTCAGGGTAGAGGCACCTTCTCGATGGAATTCTTGAAGTATGAACAAGTTCCGGCTAATGTTCAAATGGAAATCATATCAAAATCGGGCGCAAATGCTTAATTAGTGATATAAAATTTGCTAAAAAACAGAGCTTTAATACGGCTCTGTTTTTTTAGAGTACTGCAAAAAAGAAAACACTTTTCGGAGCTGTTACACCCGCTTATTTCTTAAGCCGCACCAGCTATTTTTTTATTATTGATAAAAAATAANNTGCTAAAGAAATGCGCGTGCTCAATGCTCCTCAAAGTATTTTCTTTTTTTCGTTTTTTATTTCAAAAAGTCCAATTATTTAAGGAACGCTCTACTAGTTATTAATATTCTTTTTGCGATACTTTTAAAAAATACCTGTATAATTATCCTATTTACCGATAAATTTAATAATCTTATTTAATATTATTTATATGCGAAAAACGCAGAAAGGAGATAAAATATGTCTTTTAATGCTTTAAAAGAAAAAGGAATGCCATTAGAAAAACAATTAAGAAATTGGCACCAAATTGTAGCAGAACCATATAAAAAACAAAAAGTAGATTGTTATACCAGAACACGTCAAATTTTAATGAACGGTATTGAGGTTGAAGGCTGGGGCTTTAAACATCAATTTAACAGATTTATGTCAAATATTGATACATGTGACAGAGAAATAATTTCAAAACTCGGGAGAATAGAAAATCAGCAGCAAATGACCTGTAACTGGCTGTCGCCCGCGGATCAGTCTGTTTTGGAAACGACGCTGGCTTATGAGCAGGTTGCTGTTGATTTAACAGCCTGGCTTGCACAAAATGAGAAAGACAAATATGTTAAAGAAACCTTCGACTTCGGACTTTTAGAGGATTTTGATCATCTTTACAGATACGCACAATTTGCTTGTATGAGTGAAGGTTTAAAACCTGATGACATTGTTCAGGAACAAACTGACGTAATCATAGGCAGACCAACGCAATATCATCACAATTGCAATGCATTAAGACTTCGTCATCATTATGATAAAAATACGGCTGAACCTCAAACAAAGGTTAATATTTTAACCGTTCTTTCAGGTGAACAGCAAACGCATAATTTTTATGCGGAGCATGGTTTTATGTATGCAAATCACGTATTAAGAGAAACTTATGCTGAAATTAAAGACGTTGAAGAAGAACATGTAACTATGTATGAGTCATTAATTGACCCGACCGAATCAATGTTTGAAAAAGCACTTCTGCACGAATTTACGGAGGTTTGTAATTATTATACCTGTGTTGAAGATGAAACCGATGAAAATATGAAAAAATATTGGGAAATATTTTTTGAAATGGAACTTACTCATTTGCAGCTTATTGCCGAAATGTTTAAAAAATATGAAAAACGCGATCCTGAAGAAGTTATAGGGTCTGAAATTGTAATTCCCTGCAGATTTAAAAGTCAAAAAGTTTATGTACAAAAAGTTCTTGAAAAAGAAGTTAATAAAAGACTTGCTCCGGAGGGTGAGTATTATAAAACTATAGAAGAAATACCCTCTGATTGGGCTAGTTATCCCGTACAGGAAAGAGTTGCCGAAATTTCGGCTCCGAGTGAAAATTGTATCAAGCTTATCAGATTTTATAAAGACAGAGATGTTGTTGCTGCAAGCGAAATACTTAAAAATAAAGAAGTTTCTCTCCTCGAAAAAGGACTTCAAAAACATGCGACAGCTCATAACACAGTCATGCCTGATGAATTACAGGAAATGATTGATTTAAATGAAGAACGTGAAAGCGATAAAGAAAAAATAATATAAGAAAATTAAATATACATTTTTACACCTGAAATTATATTTTCAGGTGTAAAATGTGTTAGCTATATATTTTTATATTTTAGTTTAACGAAATTTCTTATAGTTTCCGAAATTTTATTAATTTCTTCATTTTTAAGAGCAGGAAATGTTCCGACCCAGAAGGTATTATTCATTATAAATTCAGTATTAGGCAGAAGGGAATATAAATCATCATTTAAATCTTTTGAATTTAACAGTTTTGAAGCTGCTATTCTAAAATAAATATCATTCTCCGTAAACATCGGCTGACGCAGAATATTGCCTGCAAATAACTGGCGTGTTCCTATTTTATTATGTTCCAAATATTCTACTAATTCTTGCTTTGAAAAAGGGGCATTTTCTTTTACTGAAATAAGATAGCCGAACCAGGAGGATTTTATGCCTTCATTTATTTTGGGCAGAATAAAATAATCCTGTAAATCGTATAAATTTTTAGTAAGTAAATCAGCATTATGTTTTCTTATTTCTAAAAAGTAATTGAGTTTATCAAGCTGAGAACAGCCTATAGCAGCCTGCCAGTCGGTAATCTTTAAATTATAGCCTATATTAGAGTATGTATATTTGTGGTCATATCCGAAAGGTAAATTACCTGATTTTTGAGAAAATCTTTTATTGCAAATTCCGTCTTTTCCAGTCGGGCAGCAGCAATCTCTGCCCCAATCTCTAAAGGATTTTATAATTTTATATAATTGCAAATCGCTTGTAACGATTGACCCGCCTTCTCCTGTTGTTATATGGTGAGCGGGATAGAAGCTGAAGGTTCCGATATGTCCTATAGTTCCGAGTTTTTTACCTTTGTATTCGGCTCCGAGCGCATCACAGCTGTCTTCTATAAGCCATAAATTATATTTTTCCGCAAGTTTTGTGATTTTATCAATATCAAAACCGTTGCCGAGAGTATGAGCTAAAAATATAGCTTTTGTTTTAGGCGTTATTGCTTCTTCTATTTTTTCCGCATCAATATTATAAGTTCCGATTTCACAATCAACAAAAACGGGAATTAATCCGTTTTGAATTATCGGGTTAACGGTTGTAGGAAATGCACAAGCTGTTGTAATGACTTCATCATTTTTTTGTAATCTTTTGGATTTTAATTTAGGAGAAGTTAATGCTGAAATGGCAAGTAAATTGGCACTGGAACCGGAATTTACCGTTAGAGCGTATTTTACATTTAAATATTGCGCAAATTTTTGTTCAAATTCAGTATTAAATCTTCCCGAGGTAAGCCACATATCAAGAGAAGCATCTATCATATTCAGAAGTTCTTCTTCTCCCAATAATTTGCCTGATACCGGGATATAGTCCGTTTTTGGCTTTTGTGCGCATATTTTTCTGTAATAATCTTTTGCCGCCTCTTTTACTCTGTTTCGGAGTTCTTCTTCCATTTTATATTACCTTCATATTCTTCAATTTGTTTAATTGTATATTCACACATGTTTATATCAGATAAATAATAATGTTTATACCAATCTACAGTCATTTTTAATGCTTTATCAAAAGATAATGCAGGTTCCCAGCCTAAGATATTTTTGGCTTTATTTATATTCAGCATTAATAAATTATTTTCGTGCAGAGAATTATCGGGTTTTATAATAATATTTCCTTTTCCGTATAAATCACATAATTTTGTAACAACTTCTTTTACCGTAAATACACTGTTTTCATAAGGTCCAAAATTAAACCCCTGCGTATATTTATCTTTCGTTTCATATAATAATTTACCAAGAAGTAAGTATCCTGATAAAGGCTCTAAAACGTACTGCCAGGGGCGTATTGAATTCGGGTTTCTGATAACAATATCTTTATTTTCAGTAATTGAGCGGATACAATCAGGAATTAGTCTGTCTAAAGCCCAGTCGCCTCCTCCTATAACGTTTCCTGAACGGGCTGTTGCCATTTTATAAGTATTTTTATTTTGTAAAAATGAACGTCTGTAAGAAGATGACATAATTTCAACACAGCCCTTAGACGACGAATACATGTCATATCCGCCCATTGCATCATCTTCACTGTATCCTGTGTTTGTTTCTTTATTTTCATAACATTTATCCGTTGTAACATTAACAAAGGATTTTACCGAATTACATTTTAATGCTGCTTCAAGTACGTTTAATGTTCCTATTACATTCGTTTTATATGTTAATAAAGGTTCTCTGTAGGATAATCTGACAAGAGATTGTGCTGCAAGATGAAAAACAATATCGGGCTGAAATTCTTTCATTGATTTTTGTAAAAATTCTTCTTCCAGAATATCACCTTCTATAGATGTATTTATTATATTTTGAACATTCAGTGCTTTAAACATAGAAGGCTCTGTATAAGGAGATAAAGAATAACCACAGACCTCTGCCCCCAGTTTACTAAGCCATAAAGAGAGCCAGACTCCTTTAAAGCCTGTATGTCCGGTTAGAAAAACTTTTTTGCCGGAATAAAAATTATTAAGCATTAAAAGCATCCTTTTTTAACCATACAGCCCACGGAGCCTGATTATTTATCCACAATTGAGTTAAATCATTTTTATCCTTTAAGGTATCCATAGGCTGCCAAAAACCGTTATGTTTATATGCGTTAAGCTGATTATCACCTGCCAAACTTTCCAATGGTTCTTTTTCAAATATTACAGAGTTATCTTTCGGAATATAATTAAAAATTTCAGGTTCGCAAACAAAAAATCCGCCGTTTATCCATGCTTCATCACCTTTAGGTTTTTCCATAAATGATGTAATCAGCCCGTCATTTTTAATAACAACCGCGCCAAATCTTCCTTTAGGCTGAACTACCGTCATTGTAACAATTTTTTTAGCTTCTTTATGGCATTTTACAGACTCAAGAATATTAACATCGCTTACTCCGTCTCCGTAAGTTAAAAGAAACGACTCTTTATTTATATAATTTTCTGCCATTTTTATTCTTCCGCCGGTATTCGTATTCTGTCCCGTAAATAATATTGTTACTTTCCACGGTTCTGTCTGTATTCTGTGAATTTCAACCGAATTATTAACCATATCAACCGTTATATCGGAATACTGCTGGTAATAGTTTACAAAAAATTCTTTTATAATATGAGATTTATAACCTGTAAGAATTATAAATTCATTAAAACCGTAATAGGAATATATTTTCATTATATGCCACAAAACCGGTTTTCCGCCTATTTCCACCATAGGCTTAGGAATAAGTTTTGTTTCTTCGCTTAATCTTGTACCATATCCGCCGGCTAAAATAACAACCTTCATTTTATATCCTTTTTGCTAATCAGCATTATTATATTATGATTTGACAATTCCATAATTAATGTAAATTTTTGTAAATTTATGATTAAAAAAACGCATAAAAATTTCTTCACGGTCATTAAAAGAAATGTAAGACTCATAAAAAGTCAAAAAACTGAACAACTATCTACCAAAACTAACCTAGTTAACGCTCTTTGCAAAAAAGAGCTTTTTTTTATGTAAAATTAAAGTTTTTATTAAAAATGCCGATTATATTTTTTAAGAACGGAAAGATAAATAAAATGGCAGATAATCCTATAAAAACAGATGGTATTAAAATTCCAAATAATGATACACCTGTATTGCGTCATAATGATTCAGGTACAAATGCTGCTGAAAATTCTGTCAGTATATTTAAATTCGGTGAATTAACAATAAGTACCAAAGGGGTTAATAATACAGAGGGAACATCTGCCCTGCAAACTAAAACAGGTTCTTCCTCAATCGGAAATATGTTAAGGGGAGCTTCGCAGGAACGAACTGTTGACGGCCCTACCGGAAATGAAATAGAAGACAGATTAAGTGCTGAATTTCTTGATGCAGCTGATACTTACCATAATTCAGCAGTACAGGAGGCAAATAATGCATCTAATCCAAATATTATGAGCAGAGTCATGTCCGCCTTCGGCTTTGGTTCAAAAGAAACAAAGCCTGATAATACTTCTAATTCTAATAATGAAGATGAGGAAAATACATCAAATATGGAAGCAGATACAGGCGAAACTGATCCGAATACCGAATAAATTTGCCGTGAAAAATAAACAAAAAAATTTTATTCAGATAATATAACGCCAGAAACCGAATTATAACAATAATTTTAGTGATGATTATCAATATTATTTAACCCGCTGTAAGGAGTAAATGTAAGTTCTTCAAAATAAAGTTTGTTTTTATAAATCCTAAGGTCAACTCTATAAGATGAAACAAAAAAGCAAGATGCAAATATTTTTATCTCATTAAGAGATATATATTATTATGCCAATAATAACCGAGGTTTGGAAATATTTTTTGATATATTTAAACAAATTCCTGTTAAATATTATAAAAAAGTTGTTAAAAACTTGTTATGTATGTTAAAATGATAACTATGAGTAATAGAATATTTTATCTTATAAAAACATAAAACTTAACGAATTTATAATATATTAATAATTTTATATAAGTGCATTACTATGTGCCTTTAGAAAGAACGAGGTATAGGACAATTAGCTTAGATAGTAATACTTTAATTATGCTGGTAGGCTTCCTCTTGGTTATTTGTTTAATTTTCTTTGTTGATTCAAAAAGAGGACAAAAAGAAAAAGAAAATTTACTTGAAGGTTTGGAAGAAAAAAACAGCCTTTATAAAAAAGAAGCTATGATTGCCGCAAAAGAAGCCGTTCAAAAAGATATTGACAAATTTCAGGAAGAAGCTAAAGAACGAAGATTGGAACTTTCTAAAATAGAGTCTAAATTATCGCATAAAGAAGAAATTTTGGAAGATAAAGAACATTCAATTTTGGCAAAAGAAGCTGAATTACAGCAAAAAATGGAAAATGTTCTTGATAAAGAAGATTATCTCGCCGAAATTATTCAAAAACAAACAGCCGAACTTGAACGAATTTCAGGTATGTCAAGTGAAGAAGCAAAAAATGTTTTACTTGAACAATTAAAAAATGATTTACAGCAGGAAGCTAATAATTTAATTCGTGAAAATGAAAATCATATTAGAGAAGTTTCTAATGAAAAAGCAAAAGAAATTTTGACAACCGTAATGCAGCGCTGTGCAATTGATCAGGTTGTGGAATCCACTGTATCTTCCGTAAGTCTGCCTTCTGACGAAATGAAAGGAAGAATAATAGGACGTGAAGGTCGTAATATTAGAACTCTTGAAACATTAACCGGAGTTGATTTAATAATTGATGATACACCTGAAGCTGTGGTGCTTTCTTGTTTTGACCCGATAAAAAGAGAAATAGCAAAACTGGCATTGGAAAAATTGATTTCAGACGGACGTATCCATCCTGTTCGTATTGAAGAAATGGTAAATAAAGCAAGAGAGGAAATTGAAAATAAAATTAAACAGGAGGGTGAAAATGCCGCTATGGAAATGGGTATTATTAACCTGAATAAAGAGCTTATTAAAACCCTCGGACGCTTATACTACAGAACAAGCTACGGACAAAATGTACTTCAGCACTCTCTTGAGGTTGGTTATATAGCAGGAATGATTGCTGCTGAAATCGGTGCAAATGTTAAAGTCGCAAAACGCGCAGGACTGCTGCATGATATAGGTAAAGCGGTTGATCAGGTTCAAGAGGGAACACATATTGAACTCGGCGTTGAATTAGCCAGAAAATACGGCGAAAAAGAAAACATAATACACGCAATAGAAGCTCATCACGATGATGTAACCGCAAAAACCATAGAAGCCGTCCTTGTTAAATTGGCAGATACAATTTCGGCAGGAAGACCGGGTTCAAGACGTGATACACTTGAAATTTATATTAAACGTCTGCAAAAACTTGAAGAAATAGCTTTGAGTTATGATGGAATTAAACAATCTTTTGCTGTTCAAGCCGGAAGAGAAGTAAGAGTTATAGTTCAGCCCGAAAAATTTGATGATTTGGCTTCCGCAAGGCTTGCACGTGATATAGCAAAACGCATTGAAGATGAGCTTGATTATCCGGGGCAGATAAGAGTTACTGTTGTAAGAGAAATTCGTGTTACGGAAGTAGCTAAATAACCAGTATGCCGGAACAAACAAATGACAGATAAAATTAAAATTGTTTTTTTAGGTGATATAGTAGGCAAACCCGGAAGGTATGCCGTAAGAGATTATATTGCCGGATTAAACGAAATTAAACCGGATTTTATTATTGCTAATGTTGAAAATGCTTCACACGGTTTCGGTTTGACTCAAAAAAATTATATTGAGCTTATTGATTACGGAATTAATTGCTTTACCTCCGGCAATCATATTTGGGATAAACGTGAAATATTTACGTATATTAATGAAGCAGAAAAACTAATTCGTCCTATTAATTATCCAAAAGGTACTTATGGTCGCGGTTTTGCAATTTTTGAAACTCCAAAATGCAAAATTGGTGTAATAAATGTCCTCGGGCGTACTTTTATGGGTACGGTAGATTCTTATTTCGGACTTATAGATAGTGCAATAGAAGAAATAAAAAAAGAAACAAATGTTATATTTATGGATATCCATGCCGAAGCTACGGCTGAAAAAATAAGTATTGCAAAATATTACGCTCAAAAGGGGATTTCTTTTGCTGTCGGAACTCATACCCATGTTCAGACGGCTGATGAACAAATTTTTTCCAATAAATGTGCCTATATTTCAGATGCGGGATTTTGCGGTGCAGCTGAAAGTGTAATCGGTATGGATTATGAAATATCTGTAAGAAGGATGATAAGTGCAATTCCTGAAAGATTAGAGGTTGCATCTTCGGCAGTTTCACAAGTAAACGGAGTATATGCCGTTATTGATTCTTCAACGGGAAATGCCGAATATATAGAAAGAATTAATAAAAAAATTATTAGTGAGGAAAATACAGATATGAAAGGATAAGGAAGTGAAAGTCGATTTACATATCCATACCTCCTATTCGGACGGTGCTTTTTCGCCTGAAAAAGTAATCGATACCGCGATAGAGGCAGGACTTGATGCAATCGCCGTTACCGACCACGATAACGTGCTTTCATTTGCAATTGCGCATGATTATGCTAAAGATAAATCTATAGAAATATTACCGGGTGTTGAAATTAATACACTTTATAAAGGTTATGAAGTCCATATTTTAGGTTATTTTATGGATTTAAAAAACAGTGATTTCCAAAAATTAATTAAAATGCAGCAGCAGGCACGTATAAAACAAACAAAAGAAATTATTACTCTATTGGGGAAAAAAGCCGGCATAAAAATTACCTACGACAGTATCGTTAAACAGGTTGCAGAAGGCGGAAGCATAGGACGCCCGCATATTGCAAAAGCGATTACAAATGCAGGAGGTACTTCAAGTGTTATTGAAGCTTATAATAAATATATAAATGATGATTCAAATGTTTATGTCCAAAGAAAGACAGTTTCTCCGTTTGATGCTGTTGAGGTTATTTATGATGCAGGCGGTATTCCTGTATTTGCACATCCTTTTGACGTTGATATTGCTGAACAATTAACCAGAGAAATGATAAATTTCGGTTTAAGAGGTTTAGAAGTATATCATAGAAAACATTCTCCCGCAATTATAGAATATTTTTCAACTCTTGCAGAAAAATACGGGCTTATTGTTACTGGTGGTTCCGATTTCCACGCTCCGAACCCTAATAACGGTACTATTATAATGGGTAAGAATTTTGTTCCCGAATGGATTTATGATGAATTAATAAAAGAAAAAAGAAGAATGGATTTAGCGGGTGAATAATTTTTCATTCAGTGTATTTAATTTAGTTTCGGTATTTGCAATTATTTTGTTTATGATTTTTGCAGTTTGTCCGTTTGAACTTATTGATATGAAGCAGGCACAAAGAATTGCTAAATGGAAATCAAAATACGAGGAGTTTGATTACTGTTTTAAATTAGTTGATATTTATGAAGGTATAATAGCTGAAAAAAATGATATTGATGAAGATATATCAAATAAACTTATAGTTTCTAAAATAAAAACTTATTTAAATTTAAGCGAGGATAGTCTTATTCCTTATAAAAAATACGGATATAAGCGTAAAAACGGAAGAATTATTCCCATGAACAGCCAATTTTATTTCGATAAATTTTTAAAATGCAAAGATGGTTCTCTTATTTCCTTTAAAAAGAGCCATAATACTGAAAATAAAGGAAATTATCCGCTATATTACATGTTTGTTGATATTAACGGAGAAGAAAAACCAAACAGGATAGGACATGATATATTTTTTATTAATATATATTCTCATGAAATAAAAGCACTGGGTTTTGATAAAGAATATGCCAGAATGAAAAAAAATTGTTCTCCTGTAGGGTCGGGACTTTACTGCAGCGAATTTTATCTTTTAGGCGGACATTTTTAACCGATTTATAATGGAAAGGATTTAATAATGAAAGAGTCTGAGAGAATATTGACTGATAGGATTTTTACGAAATTGAATATTCAATATATTATTTTTTTCTCGTTTTTAATGTTATTTATGACCTGCGGTTTTTTTATAAGTTTTTATAATGAGGTTAGTACTTATTTTGGCGATAGTTTTTTTAATGCAGACGGCAGCAGAATATATAATAATTTTTTTAATATTAATATTAATGATTTTTCCCCCGTTAAACATCCTTTAGTACCATTTTTCCTGCAGCCGTTATTTAGATTTTTTGATTATTTTTTTCGTGCTCCAAGAGTATCATTTATTTTTACTTCATCTTTTTGCGGAGCTTCAATTGTAATCATTATTTATAAAATATTATCTATTTGGACAAATAATAATAAATTATCAATTCTAATGTCTGTTATTTACGGAATTAGTTTTTCTACACTAATTTTTATTTCTGTACCTGAACTTTACATTTTTTCGGCATTGAGTAATTCGTTATTATTTTTATATTTGTCTTTATTGGCGAAAAAAAATACAAAGTTAAAATTATATGATTATTTTAATATTGCTGTTTTAACTTTAATTTCTTTTGGGATTATGGTTATAAGTTTATTATCAAACTGTATATTAATTTTATGGCTGTTGGGTTATATAAATAAGACAAATGAAAAAAAAGTAATAAAAGATTTTATTATTATAATAACAATAGCAGCATCATTATTTTTAATATTTTCTATAATACAGGCAAGAAGTTACCAAAATATGAATGATGCAGTATTCCTTGGAAAATTATTAACCGATGGTAGTATTTCGATTTATAATTCTTCATTTAAAATGCTGCTGTATAGTATTTTGGCAGGTAGTTTTTATGCTCTTAAAATAAATACTAAAGATATGTTTTTCTATTTTCAAAATGAACAGGATTTTTGGTATTTTATACCTGTTATATTTTTATGGAGTCTTGCAATATTGTGTTATGCTTATAAAACTATAATTGAAAAAAAATCCAATTCTGATTCTTTAGCTTTTGCACTTATCATAATTTTTATATTAAATATGGCTGAATTTTTTTGTTACCATACAAGTATTTGTTTTTTATTTTCTCAAAATGTACTGATATATATTATTATTCTGTTAGGTTTAATGCTTGATAAAGTTTTAGATAAATTTGTCAATATTTCACTGTTTATTTTTATAGTCTTTCAATTAATAACTAATTCAAATGCCATAATAATGCTCGGGGAAATTGTTAACGAAACTTATCATAATTATTATGAATACCTGATGTATCCTTGCTGCATAGTTTTCTTTTTATTTGCAGGTTGGATTTTATTAAAAAAAATATCTGATAAATTTTTTTCAGTTTTAGTATTATCAATAGAAGAAAAATTTAATATAATTATAAGTATATATATGTTTATTGTGATAAGTTCATCAATATTCCTCGGATTATTTAAATGTAAAATTTGATAAAGTATTTTTTGTTAATCCTTTACAGCATTATAAGCAGATTTACAAGATGCAAAAGCAATTAAAAGCATTAAACCGGAATTTTAGAAAATATACAATTATCAAAAACAAATTTTTATTTAAGTCTTTTATTTAATTCATCAGCTTTAAGCTGTGCCTTTTTGTATGCATTATATTGTTCTTTATAAGCTTTATTTTGTGCCTGATAATCTTTTTCAAGTGCTTTCATGTGTTTATTATAATCAAATTTCCATTTTGAATATTTTGAAAAATACGTTTCATTATTCGCATCTTTTGTATTTGCTAATTCTTTATCATAATTATCCGAGGATTTTTCTGTATTTTCTACATCATCATTTAAAACTGATAAATTTTCTGTATGAGATGCCAAAGTAGGTTCGGGATTATTTCTTAGAAATTCCGCTTTAGCATCATTCATATAAACATCATGCGCAATAAACTCTAAACTCTGCGGTCTTTTTGCTTTCCAATATCCGTTTTCATCTTTTACAAGTTTCACGGGTTCATTTTTGACTTTACCCGCTTTTCCTGAGGCTTTTCCTGTATTAGAAGGTTTATTGCTGCTTAGAGTTTTATTCATGCTCTTAGCTTCTTTTTCGCCTTCGGTTTTAATTTTTTCTCTTTTTTCTTCTCTTTTTTCCGAGGCTTTATCAGCTTGAGTTTCTTTAAAATGTTCCATTGGATCTTGTTTATCAGTTTTATGATAATTTATCGGATCATTTTTTGTTTCCGGTAATTTTGTTTCCGGTGCTTTTGCTTCAACTTGACTTTCTCTTTGATGATATATTGGAACATCATTTCTGTATTGCGGAACAACAGTTTCCGAATCATCTCTTACGCGGGATTCTCTCTTATCTCTTTGTAAAATTCTTGTATCATCATCTTCTTCTGTAATTCCGGGGCTGTCTTGAGGTTTTACCGGTACATTTTCTGTTTCTGACGGTTCTATGTGACGCGGATTTATTGAAGCTCCTGCCATTGCAGAATACCTGAGTGCTTCTGGCGAATAATTATCAGGCTGCAATTGCATAGATTGTTCGTTAGGAGTTCGAGGTTCTGTTTCTTTAATTTTAGGTGAATGCGTATCAGTTCCCTGAACTGTTTCTTCTGCTGTATGAGGCTGAATGCCGGAAGCTAAAACGGTAGATTTAACAATACTTTGAGCATCTGTTCTTTGAACCATTTCTCCTTCTGCCGCAGGCTGAATGCCGGAAGCTAAAACGGTAGATTCAACAATACTTTGAGTATCTGTTCCCAGAGCTGTTTCTCCGTTTTTTTGAGGAGTTACGGCTCCTGAAACGTATGCAGAAGCAATTATTGAAGCATCTGTTGGAGAAATTTCCGGAGCTTTTGTTCTTTCTGCATCTTTTGCTTCATCTAAAACCTTAGTGGCTGAAGAAATAGAAGGTTCTTTTTCAAGACTGCTAATCATTTCTTCCGTAATAACAGGAGGCTCCGTTTCTCTTTTATCACTCACGGAAGTTGGTTCTTCAACTGCTTGCGGCTTTGAAGTTTCAAGTACATCCGCTTCAACTTTTGAATTTTCTATTGCAGTGGAGGTAATTAAAGCTTCTTCATGTGATTCTTCCACAGCTGCTTCAACCGGAGCTTCTTCAACAGGTTCAATATCAGCTGCTGTGCCTGCTGCTGCCACATTTAACTCTACATTTATATCTCCCATAATAAAACTCCTTTATAATTTTAATATAGCATATAGTTTGAACTTAATTAAAGCTTAAGTCCGCATTGAGCAATAACATTTGAAAAATCTTTACAAAGTATTTCCGAAAATGCTTTTGGATCTATTTGTGTGGCAATTAATGATAAAATTTCGCAAGGCATTTGTTCTACCATAGGAAGCATTTCTTTTGTGTCCAAAACCGTTAATGATTTCAGTACTTCTTCCTTTTTCATCTTTCTGAAAGGAAATACCATTGCTTCAGCCGAAAATTCTTCAAATAATTCCGGTTTTTCATGCAATAAGTTTGAGATAAGCTGCTGTTTTCCTTCAGCTTCCATCATAAATACCGCATTCATAAATTCGTCATCTTCAAATTGACTTATTTGACTTAAAATATTGTCGCGAGATTCATAACATGATTGCCCTGTATATGCTTCCATCATTTTTTGCAACTGTTCTTCATCTATATTTTCCATTGCAGCCATTAACATATCACGATTTAATTTATCTGATGAAAGAAATTGATTTAAAAAATCCTCAGGTATTAATTTTAAAAATTTTTCCGCATCCATTTGCGAAAGTACAACTTTTGCAAGTGCTTCCGGTTCCATCTTCATCATAAGCTCTATTAATACATCTTCGTTGAATATACTAAGTCCCAAAATCATTTCATCTGGTTCTAAAAATTGCATTATCATTAATAAATCTTCATGATTCATATTAGTTAATATTAAATATCTGTTCATTGGATTTACCAATTGAAATAACCTTGAAAGTTCTTCAGGATTATTTGTGATTTGCATTAGCAACTTTGTAGCAGCCTGATTTCCTTGTTTGGCTTCTATTTCCATTATCTGCTCTATACTCAGATTACTTCTTCGATATCTTTGTATATCGCTATATCCGATATTATATCTGCTACATAAATATGATATGTCTAAATCTAATGTAATCATATATTTCTCATGTATAAATAATATATACCATATATTATTATAAAGTATTTTTATAAGCTGAAATTTTTCAAAATCATAAAATCGTCATAAAAGTTTACAAAAATAATAAAAAATAATATCTAAAAAATTAACCTTTTTTTTCTATTTTTTTATCGCTTTTTTTTATAACCAGTTTTTCATTTTCAATAGTATATTTAACCATATCTATTTCAGGATTAACATCAATAAGATTTAAAATAACAGAATTTATACATAATGCCCAGCCATTACCATTTTTCATTAATTTTCTATCAAACGACATAACATATACCTTACATTATACTTGACAATATAATATTATTAGTATATTTTGATTTATAACATTACATTGTATGGTTAAATATATGTATATAAAAAGTTTTTTTAAATTAATAAAATGGAATAATATAGGTGAACCGCCGTGGAATTATTATTTTTTAAAAAATTTAGATGAAAAAGAATACCCGATTTATTTAGCTAAATTGTTTAAATTAAAAACAGGAGAAAAACTGCCGCTTTTAAAAGAGTGGAGTTTTAAAAGTTGTAGGGCGGGCAAATGCCAGCGCGGACAAAAATTTTGGAATTACATTATTGATAAAAATAAATGCAAAACCTTTAATCAGAAAATACAATGGATAAAGTTATATGATGCAACACCTTTAAAAAGAGATTGTACGGATAAAGTAAATGTACGTTGGTTTGTAAGCGATTGTATCGGTTCAGAATACTTAAAGCCTGTACTTCAAGTAGTTAGGAGTGAGGAGAGTGGAGTTAGGAGCAATAATTTTAAATTTTTCACTCTCAACTCTCCACTCT
>CAJOJP010000024.1:9152-37393 GCA_905234915.1 Candidatus Gastranaerophilales bacterium | reverse complement strand
TATTATTGCTATAAAAAATATATTCTTTTCTGCTCCGTTTTTTTATTTTTTTATTTGCCTTATTATTATTGACTTGTAGAGTATATATCTTTTGTAATACAACTTAATATTTTCTGTATATCGCCGTAACGTAACAGTAGTTATTCTTCTTACTGACAATGCGATTGAAAATTTCTGGGAGTTGCTATCCAGGTTCTATATGTATTACTAAAGCTTCTACTCCACCCTTCGCCACTGCATTCAGCATCAGTCGGAACTTTACATGAAACGTTGACAGCAAACCCACTCATTGTCCCATACCAAAAATATAATTCTCCGCTGTGATATCCGTGCGCTGTAGTATATACAATACCACGTTTACCGATTAACTCGTCGCCGTTAATATCGGGATAATTTTCAAAACACCATGCAGAACAAGCTTCATTTGAAGAATTTTGAGGTGAATCGCAGCTTAAAACATTATATACCATGTGAAACCAGCCGCTATGAAGAGTATCCCCAGTACTATCCACTTTAACGCTGGCTGATAAATGGCATGAACAAGCTATATTGTCTTTTAGTGCAATATCTTCTTAAAGTTCTTCCACTTCACTTTCAGAAAGTTTTTCTATTAAATCAAAATCCATAGTTTTTCCTTTTTATAATTATTCAATCGTTTGTTTAATTTAATAAATAATATTTTTATGGAACAAAAAACTTTTAAACAACAAATAAATTTCATATACGATAATATATATTGGTTAAATGTTGATTGAGCAATTTTTTTATTTTTTTTATGATAAAAAAGTCACATTCTTACAAGTTATATTATGATGGCATATTACCTGTATTTAAGAATGTCTGGCGATTTTTAAAATGTAGCAGTCAAATAATAACACGAATAAATTTACTTTGTCAAGTTTGAAATTAAAAAATTAACAAAGTAAATCAAGGGATGTGCGGATGAATGAAATTAATATCAGAAAATTGAGATTTGATAACAATTTAAGTCAGGAGCAACTGGGAGCTCAGCTGGGTTTAACAAAACAGCAAATAAGCAGAATTGAGAGCGGTAAATCTCCTTTAACCGCTAAAAATAAAGAAAAAATTTTAAAACTTTACGGTAATAATTTACAAAGTAACATTAAATCACAAAATACAATTTCGGATTTAAACAGTATTCCCCTACCTGTAAACGGCAATTTTCCGATTGTTCAAAAAATCGGGATTGAAAGTAATAATGATAATACATATCAGTATCATATAAGCAGAAAATTAATTGAAGATATTAATGCTAATCCTGATAATACGGAATTTATTATTTGCGAAGGTGATGCAATGACTCCGTCTATAGAAGCCGGTTCCTTACTTCTTGTGGATAAATCAAATACGAAAATTTCCGACGGAAAAATATACTGCATTCGTTTAAACAATGTTCTTATGCCTAAACGTCTGCAGTTTATTCCGCCTGATTCTCTAAAAGTTATATCTGATAATAATATTAAATATGATTCTTTTTATATAAAGCTTTCAGAAAAACTCAGTTTTGATTTTGCCGTAATCGGAGAAATTAAATGGTTTGGCACAACTATTAAATAACAGTTAAATTTCATTATTTTATTATATATGTTACAAAAGAATAAAGGCACTTTACAACAGAAAGATTTTAAAGTATTATAGTAGTTGCTGATAGCGTAACGGAGGAGTGCCGGAGCGGTTGATCGGAGCGGTCTTGAAAACCGTCGTACGTTCATGCGTACCGTGGGTTCGAATCCCACCTCCTCCTATCTTGTTTCTATTTTAGAATTTTATGTTTCGCTTTAGTTTATTAATGTGTATTTTCTTCCTTGCTACAGCAGCGTCGATGAGTATAGAACTGTACTTAATGATGAAGAAATAAAAATATTTATGGGATTGCTTTTGCATCCGAATAGGTTATCAATAGGTAAAGCTATTGCTCTTACAAAGTACAAATTAAAAGAACAGGGACAAAGTTTTATTCCGGCAGATATTACATTTCGTCGCTATGCAAAATGGTTTAAGGATAACAATTATGACAAATGGATTCTTGCTCGTGACGGAGAAAAAGCATTATCCGACAAAGTTGAACCCTACATAAAACGTGATGCAAGTTTGCTTAAAGTCGGAGATATTCTTGTCGCTGATGGGCATAAATTAGCGTTTCAGGTAATAAATCCATTTACAGGAAAACCCACCAGAGCAACTCTGGTCGGATTTTTGGATTGGAAATCAACAGCGTTAGTCGGTTATGAAATTATGCTTGAAGAAAATACACAATGTATCGCAAGTGCACTTCGCAATGCCATTATTAATCTTGATATGATACCAAAAGTCGTTTATCAAGATAACGGCAGAGCATTCAGGGCAAAATATTTTACCGATAATAAGGGCTTTACTGAATTAGGGTTTCAAGGATTATACTCAAAACTAGAAATTGAAACTGTTTTTGCAAGACCATATAATGCCAGAGCAAAAGTCATAGAAAGATTTTTTAAAGAATTTCAGGAAGGTTTTGAAAAACTTCTGCCGAGTTATATCGGAAGCAGTATTCAAAATAAACCCGCCTATATAATGAGGAACGAAAAATTTCATAAAAGCCTTCATAACGATTTCATTCCGACAATAGAAGAAACAATAAAAATGATTGATATGTGGTTAAGTTTCAAAAATTCGCAACCCTGTCCGAATGCACCGGATAAAACAATTGCGGAAGTATTATCTGAAAGAAAACGGCAAAATATTGATATTAATACGCTTGACGATTTAATGCTTGCAACAGAAGTAAAAACAATTCAGCGAAACGGTATTAGGTTTTTAAACTGTGATTATTTTGATGAAAGATTGTACGGATTTAAGAGCAAAATTCTTATTAAATACAATCTTTTTGATCTCACAAGTATCAAAGTTTACACCCCGAAAGGTGAGTATTTATGCACCGCAGAAAGAGTAACTGAAACACACCCTATGGCAAAGTTACTTGGTGATGTTAAAGACTACGAAGATTACAAGCAAAAAATTGTACGTCAGCGTCAGTTAAAGAATAAAACAGTTGAATCCGTTAAAAAATATCTTAAAACCGAAGACATTAAACTGCTTGAAACAGAGTTAGAGACACAAAGTGATTTACCCCCGTTCAAAACGGATTCAAAAAGGGTTCAAACGCTGTTCAAAAATAATTCAGAAAAATATGAGTAATTCTTGGATAACGGAATTTAAGCAAACAAAGGAGTACAAATTACTTTATGAATAAGATTTTTGTAAAAACGCAGAATGTGAAAAACTTTATCGGACTTGTTGAAAATCTGATTAATAAGCCAAAAAATATTCCTAAAATGGGACTTGTTTACGGTGAGCCCGGACTTGGAAAATCACAAACAGCTTTGTGGCTTGCTTGTAAATATGACGGGATTTATTTAAGAGCATCAAACCTTATGACAGGCAGATGGCTGCTTGAAGAAATGGTCAAAGAGCTTAATGAAATTCCGAGATTTTTGACTTCTGATAATTTTAATATCGTAGTTAAAAAGCTGAAACAAAATCAGCAGGTGATTTTTATTGATGAGATTGATTACCTGATGAATAATTATAAGACAATTGAAACACTTCGTGATGTTCACGACGAAACCGGCTGCCCGATAATTTTTATCGGAATGGGTTTGGTGCACAGAAAACTTGAAAGGTACAAGCACCTTTATGACAGGTTTTCAGAGATTCTAAAGTTTGAAATCTTTGGAGTAAATGATTTGAGTCAAATTATAGCTCAGTTGTCAGAAGTTACATTTATTCCTGATGCGATTGAATATATCCACTCAAAATACAACAGATTCCGGCAAATTGTTCAATTAATAAACCAAATGGAAACTTTTTCAAAAGACAATAATTTAGCAGAAATTACAAAAGAAATTATGGAGCGAATTATATGAACATAGAAAAACTGGCACGGCATTTGAAAGAATTTACTCTGGATGAAATTGAAATGATTGCGGAGTGCGATTGTAAAACAGAACTTGAACTGCTTTTGAACGAGGATAAATTGGTGTTTGAACATGGAATATATAAATATAAAGAGCCGAAACAGCTTAAAACTTTTGATATTTTTGAAAAGCCAATTTATAAAAACGAGGAGCAGATTTTGTTTAAGAATATGGCAATCATATATTTGAATAATCGCAGACTTACAAAAGATACCTTAAAAGGCTACTGCTCGCAGTTAAAATATAATATTATTCCGTTTTTTGAGGGTTTATATACTGATGAAATTACTTATGAAATGATTTTAAAATTTGTGGATTTTATGAAGAAAAAATTTAAACCCAAAACCGCGAGTAACGGTGTGACGTTGCTTGGCAGTATATTAAAATATGCATTTATGGAGGGTTATATCAAAAATAATCCGTATTTTGGTGTTAGAAATTCAATGTGTAAATAAGGAGATAATATGACAAAATTGGATAAATTAAAACAAGCAGAGCATTTATATGTTTGCGAAAAACAACCGCTTGATGTGATTGGCGCAAAACTTGATTTATCGCGCAGGACTTTATTCTATTGGAAAAAGGAATACGATTGGGATAAAAAGAAGTTTGAAAAAGGCAGAGAAAAAGAACTTTTTAATCGTGAACTGCTAAATTTTGCACAAAAAATTATGGATAGGATTTCAAATGACATTGATAATAACCAACAAACTCCGCAGGCAGAGATGTATTCGCTGATGAATATCTTAAAAAATCTGCCACAGATAAAACAACAAATAACCGAAACAAAACAAAAGTCTAACAAGAAAGAATATTTACCAGAAGATATTGTAAAAATAGTTGAAAGAGATATTTTAGGAATGTAATAGATAATATGTCCATATCTGACATAGCTCACATTTATGATATTATTAAAAAGAGGTAAATATCATGATTAAAGAACTCAGAACTTACGATACAATAGTTGGACTTAGTGACTTTGATGAATATTCATACTGTGAAAAAGACCAAATGTGGTATGAAGATGCAAAAGAAGTTTTGCCTCAACCGGAAAAAGAATCCGAGGTTGTTTCTGATTTAATATGTGAAATAAAGGTGAACCATGATGCAAGTATATGGGACGAAGCTGAAGATTGGAATAAACTTGAAGAGGATAAAGACGGCCTAAGATTATTTGCGGAGTTTTTATTTGGAGATAATATAGGTTGGAATTGTACAGACAATGCTTTTTTATTAAAAACAACAAATCAGACCTTTGTAACAGGACTTAATGACTATGGTCTTTGGGAACTGGAATCATTTACTAAAAAGTTAAAAAATCAAGCGTATGCAACTGAATATTCAGAATATGGCGGAGCCTTGAAATTTATTGCTTGGACTAATGAAGACAATCAGACAAGATTTGTTATACATTCATATAACGAAAATTATGAATATCTAAAAACAATATTTGATATAACAATTGACAGAAACATTTTAGTTGCAAAACTCGAAAACATTTTGAAGATATGGCACGACACTGTTTATAATGCAGTAAAAGAACAAGAGCGTATATCTGGTAAAAAAGCAACAAATCCACATTTGGAAGCTTCTGTTAATCACTTTTTCCCTGAGTTTAGAACTCCTGTTAATAGTGTTATTGAATCTCGACTAAAGTATTTTGAAAGAGAATATGGAATAAAAATATTATTTGCTATTGAAAACGGCAGCAGAGCTTGGAAGATGGCAAGTAAAAACAGCGATTACGATGTCAGATTTGTTTTTAAAAGAAATCCTGAAGATTATCTGGCAATAAATAAACCTAAAGATGTTATTGAAACATATCTTGACGAAGAATACCATAACTGTAAGGCCGAAGAAGCATTAATCGATATGGTAGGTTTTGATATTAAAAAGTATATTGAATTATTATCAAAATCTAATCCTACAAGTATTGAATGGTTAATGTCTGATATTATTTACTACGGCTCAAATGAATTGCCAATAAAACAATATATTTTAGATGATTTTAACCCTAAAACATTAATATATCATTATGTTTCATTGTGCAAAAAACATTATAATCGCTATATTAGTGAAAATAAAAAAGTAACCTATAAAATGTATTTATATATGATGAGAGGATTATTGAATGCTTTGTTTGTTTATAAAAAAGGTATAGTGCCACCTCTTGATTTTACAAAAACTCTTGAATTACTGAAAGAAGATATTCCAAATGATGTATACAACAAAGTTAATGAAATTATTGAAATAAAAAGTTCCGGATTAGAAAAAGATGAAATAGAACGTATTGAAATATTGGATACATTCATTGAAGAGTACATAAATAAAACATTTGATGTTCCGGAAAAACATTTGGATTATGAAGTTTTAAATAATTTTATGTCAGGTGAAATTATGAAAAGGGATATTCCTCCTAAAAACTCTTCAAAAAATCATACAAGAAAACCTGATATTAAAAAGTGCTCGAATGCGGCTCTTATCGTCTTAATGGTATTGCTTTTATTAGTATTTATTCTGACAATATTTGGATTTTAAGGAGTAATTATGAATGAAAAATTACAAAAGCAAATTGAAGAAACAAAAGATGATACAAAGATAATATTAGCATCAATGGTAATACCATTTTTGTATATGTTACTGTCTTTGGTTGAATATACTTTGACTTATCCGTTCAATGACCCGACACATAACCCGATACTAATTACGGAATATTTTGCAATACCTGTGTTGATATTCTTTTTACCTGCAATATTATTGTCTTTTTATATTATTCCGCCGTTAGTAAAAAGAGTTAAACTTAAGAAATTTTTCCAATATTTTACATTATCAAGTTGGACATTTGTATTTGTATTTTGGTTTATATCAGGAATTATTCATAGTATAAAAGTGCATTAGGAGTAATTATGGATAAAAGAGTAAAAAAAGATTTAATCTATTTATTAATTGGGCTTATAATTGCATTTGGGATTTGCTTTACAATTTTTGATATCATTATTGAAGATGGTGTCAAAGATCAAAATATGCAAAATGCATCTTTTAAGGAAAAGGTTATACGATATATGGATATTGATGGATGCTTAGATGATGGTGGCTGTTGGGATTATATCAGACATCGCTGTGAAAAGCATGACCAAGGATACTGTGAACGTGATGAGCAAGATTGTTTGGAACGTAAAGGTGAATGGATAGAAGCTAGAAAATATTGTAAATTAAAATAAGATGTTTTTATGGATATTTTGGATAAATTAGCAAAATCAAAATTCAGGAGTAGATTTAAGCTTCGGACAAAAGAGCTTGAATATATCAAGGACAAAGGACTTGATAAGATTCGTTCTCATGCCTGTGATTTTATACGGGATAGAGTTGCTCCGGCTGAACCTGTCAATGATGGCAAACAAACTCCAATGCGAGGACATCCTGTTTTTATTGCTCAACACGCAACCGCCACCTGCTGCCGCGGCTGTATCGAGAAATGGCACAAATTTCCACAACATAGAGAATTAACTAAAACCGAACAAGAATACCTTGTCTCAGTAATTATGGAATGGATAAATCGGCAAATTAATTCAAACCCTGTTTTATAACTGTTCAAAATATGTTCAAAGTACATAAGTGTTTATTGTATAATCTTTTCAGGAGTATATAAATGCCATCATTACAAGAAGAAAATATAACAATTAACGATTTAATTAACAAGTTCCGTGATTTATATAATTTGGGACAAAAAATTACGCTAAGCCACCAAAGATATCTTGCCTTTAAAGACGAGTTAACAAAATTTATTTATTCAAATCATTTAAATAATACTCCGGAATGGGAAACGATTTATAACAATCTTGTTACAAAGACTACGCAATATATGTCAGTTGGTGAATTTAATATCATTTTGACTCAGTTAGAGAAACTCCAGTTAATCATATTAGAAAACAAAAACGAACCGTTCTGGCAATATATTCATCCGGTAATAAAAGAACTTGTTTTTATCAAGTATAATTCAAAACAATACGCTGATGCAGTTGAGTCGGCTTTTAAAGAAGTAAATAGCAGATTGAAAAAGATATATAGAAAATATTACAAGCATGAAAATTCAAATAAAGAGTTAGATGGTAAAAATTTAATGGAATATCTTTTCTCTTTATCTGGTAACCGTTTGAAATTCGAAGATACATCCACAGAGAGTGGCGAAAATGTACAAGTCGGATATATGCAAATATTTTCTGGAGCAATCTCTGGTATAAGGAATCCAAAAGCGCACGAGAATTTAACACTTACAAAAGAAAAAGCAATAAAACGTTTAATATTAGCGAGTTTATTAATGGATAAAATAGACGAGGCTGTTGAGTATTCGAATATAATGGAATAATTTTACAAATTTATTTATTTTTCAAAATCATCTTCAAACCCTCTTATATTATCTAGCTCAATATTGTAGCGTTTGCCATTTTTATCCACGCAAGTTGCAAAATCAACTGTTTTGTCTGCAAATTTGTTTTCCCATAAGCAAATTAGCAAACCAATGTCTTGTGTTTTAAGATTTAAAATCTTTGTCCCATATAGCTTGTAATCTTTTTCAATCATAATTATCCTTTCGTTATTGTAATATCTGCGTATATCTCATCCGGTTTATCAGGATCAATCAAAAAATCTTTAAGGAATACATACCTTTCGCCATTAGGTGCAACGCAGCCAACAATATTGTGTTCGGCAAAACAAACAACAGTAAATTCTTCGCTATCTTTTTCAAACCAACCTTCGAGTTTTTTTAATCTGTACTTTTTACCGATTTCAATCATAGTATTTCCCTTTCAAGCTACACAATTCATCCCTCTTTAAGCGAGAAACATCAAGTGTATGCGTCTAAAATCGTATCATTTGGACATAATAATTTTTGAACACAATTTAAACGGCTTTTAAACACCTTTTAAACGGCATTTAAATTTCGATATCTTTTTCGTGATCTATAAAGAATGCATTTAATACATCTGCATCATTTCGCAGATGTTTAACAACTGGCGCAAGATTGTAACATTCTTCTATCTCCTGCTGATTAGCTACAAAGTAATCAATGACTACGGCTGTGTTATAAATATTCTCCGCCCATTTGCTTAATTGCTTAAACTCTTTTTCGCTAATGTTGTATCCGTTAACTTCTTTCATAAATCCCCCTTATATCAGGAAACACATTAGCGTGAAAGCATAAGGAAAGCATTCAAATCTTTACATAGCAACACAATTTTTTATAATTATCAATATACCAGCTATTATTACTTCATAACATTAATAATACTGATGCCAATAGTATAAATAAAAAATATAAATATACTAGAAAATAAAATAGTATAAGATAAATTATGTAAAAAGACCTTATACCTTAGTATGCGAGAATTAACTAAAGTTTGTTCCATTATATTTAGTTCAAAAGTTGTATAATAAGCAAGTTTATATTCTTTTTTAAGAATTTCTTTATATTCATCAAGGTTTAAACAATACAAGTCATTGTAATAAAAAATATTATGTTTGTTTGTAATCTGTTTTTTTATAATACATTCTAATATTTTTGTTAATGTTTTTGTTGTTATAGGAATCAATGATAATGTTAAAATTATAATAAAAGTTCCGAGTATCCAATTTAATGGAATATTCAATACTCCATTCTTATTAATAACTCCCAATATTACACCCGAGAATCCTATAAAAATATATGCTTTATTATCCATTTTTGTTTGTTGAAACATTACATTATCAAAAGCTTTCATTATTCCTTCATTAATCCTTGATATATGATTAATTGGTTCATTAATTACTTCGATTTGCTCAGTCATTTATTTCATCCCTCCATTAATCCATTCGTTAAATTCCGATTTAATAATATCTCCATGGTAATATTTACCATATTTATAATCATATACTTGCGTAAACCAATTTGGAGCATCGCTATTATTTTTAGTTAAATTGTCAATCATATTAATATACGTACAGTCAGAAAGTGCAATAGGACTGATATTGTTTTTATTGGATAATGATGACAATTTAGAGGCCTTTGTAACTGCATCACCAATCCAAACTTTGCTATTTATTCCTGTTCCTTTTCTGCCTGCTTTTATTATTACTTCTTGAGCAGAAGATACTCCAATACCGGCTTTTATGGTTTCGTATCCTTTTTGCTCAAAAAGTTTATTTAGCATTTTAAATAATGTATTTATCCAAAAAACTTTATCCATTATTTCAGATATATCATTTTGCTTCGGAGAAGAATATACTGCATATACACAATCGCCTCTTATACCTATTTCATTATATGTATTACCTTCTCGTAATATCTCAATAATTTCTGAAGTAAATGATTTTATTATTTTTGCAACCATAACTTGTTTATCATTGCTAAACAAAGTAGTTGAATCTCTAATATCCACAAATATAGACGTTACCCAGCATTTATAAGCATTATCAAACGTAAAAGTATCTTCTGATGGAATGTTATCTTTTTCAATAATTTGAAGACTACTATTTAATATATCGTTGACTCGTTTTTTCCCTTCCTTGTACTCATAATACATATAAATATACTTTATCCTTTTGTTAATTTGTTAATGATACTATTTTCTAAATCACATATATTATAAACTGTATCCAAAACATCAAAAGTTTCTTCAAGATTATGTCTTGCGCTGTTCCAACCACAACCGTCGGTAAACCAAATAAATGTTACACCATCTATTGTTGCAACTTCCTGTGCAAGAGTTTTATAGCTTCTTGCTGTTTCATTAAGTTTTGAACCGCCACTTGAATAAAAGTTCGTTTCAATTACATAAATTTGCTTATTCGTTTTTATAACAAAATCAAAGCGTTTTTCCATTTTGCCTTGATTAGAAATTGCAGAAAGGTTTACACCCCATTTTTGTTCAATTTCATGAATATACATTTCTTTGAAATAGTTTTTATTCTTAACAAATCCCGCTTTTTGAATATAACTTTCAACAAGATTTTCCATCAAATGCCCGCCTCGATTTTTACGACCATTACTGTCCAATCCTGTTTCAACACCTGTTGCATAATCGACCAAATTACTTACAATATGATTCTCTAAAAGGTCGAATAACTTGGTTTTACGCATAAACATTTTATATTCTTCCATACTGTAATTGCACTTGTTGAAAGAAAAATTATATTCACCCTCTGCATCTGTAACGGAAATTTCTTTTGCTCTGACTGCTAATAGTAGAGGAATGCATTTTAATGTTTCAGGGTATTTACTAATAACATTTTCAAATTCTTTTTCAATATTTTTAGAACCAACTAAGGTGTTCAAAATATTTAATTCAACCTTGATACTGTCAACATTACTGTTTACTTTGTCAAAATCTACATAGTAGCAATAGTCTGAAATACAAGGTCTAAAAGTTGATAGCCATTCCTTAAAATCTCTTTTCATTAATAGTTCCTCACCAAAACTTCCGTAATTTTACCTCTGCCGTCTGCATTTGCATTTATCTGACGAGAGGCAAAAACTTTTTTAATATTGTAATTTTCGTATAATTCATTGACTAATTTTGTATCAGAATTTGATAGCAAGAATTTTACACCCATTGAATCCAATTCATCACAAACGTCTCTGAGTTTAAATTGCATATCAATGTCAAATCCGTCTTTTGTATATGACGTAAAGCTAGATGTTTCACTCAACGGTACATATGGCGGATCAAAATATACGAAGTCACCTTTTTTAACTTTTTTCAAAATCTCTGAAAAATCTGCATGTTTAATTTCAGTTCGCCGTAACAGATTCGAGCAATTTATCAAATTATTTTCATCCAAAATTCTCGGATTCTTATAGTGTCCGAACGGAACATTAAATTCACCTTTAGAATTTACACGATACATTCCGTTGAAACACGTTCTGTTTAAATAGATAAAGCGACTTGCCTTTTGAACATCAGACCAGTTTTCATATTCTTCAGTACGGTCAATATTACGGATTTCCATAAAATATTCTTTTGAAATATCGTGTTTTTGCAGGTCTGTAATTAGCTCATCAACGTTATCTCTTACGACCTGATACAGGTTAATTAATTCTTCATTCATATCAGAGATATATGCATTATCAGGTTGTAAATAAAAGAATAAAGCTCCACCCCCGATAAAAGGTTCAAAATATCTATTATAATCACCTGGCATGTTTTTTTGCAAGTCAAACATAAGCTGACGTTTTCCGCCAACCCATTTAACTATCGGATATGTTTCCTCTTTTAGTTTTTCTAAAACTACTGCCATTCTAGTTCCTTATCTAAAAATTCTTGCTCAAACCTTTTTATTGAAAGGTCTAAATACTCTTTTTCTAAGTCTATACCGATAAACTTTCTCCCTAACTCTAATGCCATTATACCAGTTGTTGAACTGCCTGTAAACGGATCAAGAATCAAATCCCCTTTGTTTGTTGAGGCAAGGATAATTCGCCTTAACAATTCTAAAGGTTTTTGTGTTGGGTGTTTGCCGAAAGTTTTTTCGTAAGATTTTGGAGTATCAATCTGCCAAACCGAACGCATTTGTTTATTCGGCTTTTTAATAGCATCATCGCTCCAATCACCATTTTTCATAATATCATAATTGAAAGTATGCTTGCCTTTTGGATCCTTTCTTGCCCAAAGTAAAGTTTCATGACTTGCTGTAAAATATCTGCAACTCATATTTGGCGAAGCATTTGGTTTAAACCAACAAATATCATTTAATATTTTAAAGCCGGATTTTTGCAAAGCAAAACCGCAAGCATAAATGGAGTGATATGTTCCTGAAATCCAAATTGTTCCGTTAGGTTTGAGGACTCTGCGACAAGCATTAATCCATTTTTGGTGAAACTCAAAATCTTCGTCTAAACCCTTGCTTTCATCCCATTTACCTTTATTAACACAAACAACTTTACCAGCTTGGCAAGATATTCCGCCATTAGATAACATATATGGAGGATCCGCAAAAATCATATCAACTGATTCCGGAGCAGCCTTCTCCAAAATTTCAATACAATCACCTAAATATAACTGTATATCCCCTTTATCATAATACTGTTGCATGAGTTGATTATATTATAAACAAGCAGACAAATCTTGGAATGTAAAGGTTTGTGTTTTACTTATTTCATATTTAAAATTTAATAATGAATAGATTGCACAAAACCAAAAAATTAATGTCAAAATGCGAATATGTAATAAAATCACTTGACAGAATAAAGTATTTTTGGTAAAGTGTTTTACATAATAATCAAGGAGGTCATGCGGTGACAAATAGTAAATTCGATATAGATGATGGAGTCTTAAAGGCAGTTGTAGAAAGCATTTCTGAAGGCATTGGTATTGATTTTATTGATACTAGAAAACAACTAAATACATATACTACAAATAGTTCTCCAACACTAATATGGGACTTAATTAATTCTAACTTAAAGAAAAAACTCGGACAAGATTATGCGTGTTTATATGTAAGTAAGAAAAAAAGGGGAATTTGGGAATTTTTGCTAATTGTAGATAAAAAATCAAAAAAAATTATAACTGTAATGCGTGAAAATAGGTTAAAACAACTTACCAAACATCCATTCAAAAATAAAAAACATTATGCTGCAGCATTGGCATTGTTGTTAAATAGTGGTTTAAGGTCAAGACAAACAAAGCTTATTAACATGCCAATAAATCCTGATGATAATATATACTTGCAAGAATTATCACAGGATTTATGTTCTGAGATTGAACAAAGTATGCTAGCTGAAAGTTTATATTGCATTTTATCTTTCAAAACAGCATCTGGTGTAATAACTTCATATAATGCAAATTATCTAACAAAAAATTTGGAAATTGCAAAAGAAATTCCACTAAATTCTTATATCCCAAAGAAAAATTACGATTCAATTGTTGCAGATACACAAAAATCAGAAGAAATTCAAGATATACCACTTCCTTTGAAACCTGCTGCATATGTAAAAAAGCAAGCTAAAGAAGATTATGAAACGAAAGAGTCAATAGAAATAAAAACCACAGAAACTATAAATTCTGCAGAAGATACTGCAAACGGAGATAAATAAAAATGGTAAAAAACTTTAATGGTCAAAGATTAAGGCAAGCACGTTTATATAATGGTTTGTCAATAAATGATTTGGCGGAAATATTAGGTGTTACAAAGCAAGCTATTTCTCAATACGAAACACAAAATGTTACTCCTGAATTTGAAAAAATGCGCATTTTAACCGAAAAATTAAAATTTCCATCTTCATATTTTTTCCAAAAAGATATTTACGATGTTAATACAAAAACTACATATTTTAGAGCCTTGTTGTCAGCTAATAAAAATGCAAGATTGCAACAACAAGTAAAATTAAAACATTTGGCAATAATATATCAAGTATTAAGCAAGTATTTAGAATTCCCAAATTTAAATATACCTAAATTTAAATATGACGATAAACTTGACTTCGAACAAATTGCATTAGATTTAAGAAATTACTGGGATATTGGCGAAAAACCTATTGATAACATCTCTCATTTACTCGAGAAGAATGGAATAATTGTAGCATCTTATCCTGTAAATCAAAATAATATTGATGCATATAGCCAAAAGCTTAAAGTGGAGGGTAATGATAGATACATTATTGTCCTATCGAATGATAAGAATTTGGCTACACGAAGTAATTTTGATGCTGCTCATGAATTAGGTCATATTTTATTGCATGATTGGAATATTGATATAGAAGAATTACCAAGAGAAGACTTTAAACAACAAGAAAGGGAAGCTAATTATTTCGCTGCCGCATTTTTATTACCTAAAAATGCATTTTTACGGGATGTTAGTTTATATCCTAGAGATTTAAAATATTATATTGAATTAAAAAAGAAATGGAAAGTTTCTATTTCTGCAATGCTTATCAGAGCAAACCGTTTAGGAGTTCTAACTGATAATCAATATCAATATTTAATGAAACAAATGGCCATAAATAATTGGAGAAAGCGTGAGCCGCTTGATAATGTTTTAATAAAGCAAGAACCAATATTGTTAAATAAATCCATTGAAATTTTAATGCAGAATAATATTTTTAATCCACAAGAATTTATGGATGAATTAGCAGAAAACCAATTGTCTATGAAACCCGAAGAAGTAGAAATGTTACTCAATCTTGATAAAGGAACATTATCTATTGAACAAAAAAATGAATCGATAGCTTCAATAATTAAAATAAGAGATATCTAGTGTTAATAGGGTAAATATTTATAGAAATATGATTAATAGCAAATATTTAAAAATACGCAATCTAAATGATAAGGGGGCATCGTTACTAAATAATAAGCAACCAATTGAAGCCAAAAAATATATAGATGAAGCATATAAATTAATATGCGATATTCAAGTTGAGAATACTGACTTATATGTAACAGTTATGTTTAATAAAATAGTAATGGAAAGAGAATTTAAAAATTTCAGCTTGGCAACAATTTTGTTAAACAATTTAATTTGTAAACTTGAAGATGATTTACCATCAGAAAATTTAATAAAAGCAAAAATATTGTCTGCAACAATAAAAACTGATATGAGAGATTTTGATAATTCCATTGTAGAATTTAATGAATGCCTTTCAGCTATCGGATTTTTAGAACAAAGTTCTGAATATTTTAAATTATCTAATAGTTGTTATAATCTTAAAACAGAAGCATATAACAACCTTGCCATGACTTATAGTTTTATTGGAAAGTTAAGTGAAGCATTAGAATATTATAATAAAACTTTAGCATTATATGAAGTTAACAAAAGTGCTAAAGGATATAAATTTAATAAAGCTGATACTTTAAATAATATTGGTATAGTGTACCAGAAATTAAACTTGGATGAAGAAGCAATTCAATATTTTAATAAAGCATTAAAGTTACACGATAATGACTATTATATTGCCATGGTTTATAATAATTTAGCTAATTCATATAGGAAATTCGGTAATTATGATTTTGCACTCAAATTTCGTGAAAAATCTATAAATATTAGAGAAAAAATGTATTTACAAGGAGAAAAATATGCAGATAATTATGCAGATGAACTTAATAACTATGGGAATTTGTTAAACGAAATAGGGCGATATAAAGAAGCTATAGATAGTTTTTTAAAATCGTTAAAGATTTTTGGAAATTTATCAAAAGTTTCTCCTGAAAAATATAAAGAAAAATTTGCCTCAACATCTGCAAATATAGCAGGTTCGTATTGTTATATTGGTAAATTCGATAAGGCCAAATATTATTGTAATGAAGCTTTAAAATTTTTTAGAGATAATTATGATGCAAATCCTATTGAATATGCTGTTCAAATATGTGGAGTGTTATCAAATTTAAGTATTATAGAACTATATTCTGGTAATATATCGGACTCCGAAAAATATTTTCTTGAAGTATTTGAATATTTGTCTTGTATAAAAACGATGCTTAACGATTGTAATAAACCATATTTTTATGCTTACAAAAGTAGAATTGAAAAAATATTAGAATATCTTATAAATTTATATTTAAATGATCCAGATAAATTACTTATGATTATTGAAAACAAAAGAAAGGAAGATTTTGTTTATAATAAGAAATATGATATAAATCCAAAGATTAAGTATTTAAATAAAGAAGTTTTAATTACAATAGAGCTTACATACAATAATTGTATATTCCTTGTAACAAGCAAAAAAGGAAATAAAGTATATACAGTAAAAAATGATAAATTTATTAGTAAGTGTAATGAATTACTAACTCAAGTATATAATATTTGTTATAAAAATAAAATTGAGGATTATACACATGCATTTTTATTAAAACTTGGTAATGATATTTTTAATCTTTTTCCAAATGAATTAAAAGAATGTCTTTGCAATAATGATAATAAAATATTTTTATCCTTAGACCAATGTTTTATGAATTTTCCTTTTGAGTTTTTAGCACATGATAATGTATTTATAGGTCAAATACAATTATTACCACGCGTATCTGGTTTTGATATGTTTCTAGATATTATAAAATCTCATCCAAAAATAAAATCTCAAAATAAAAAAATAGTAATTCGTGGAGATGACACAAAACTATGCGGGGCAAAGTCAGAATACAAAAAGTTATTACAGAATGATTTATTAAAAAGTAGTCTAACTTTATCTAGAACAGATGCATCGCTAATCAATATATCAAAAATTTTAGATAATTCAATTGCAATTTTTCACTTCTGTGGACATGGAAATGAGCCTGATAAATTGATACTTAATTATGGTAAAGATATCATTGACAGTAATTTTTTTGAAAAATATTATTTTGATAATAATCCATTATTTTTTATAAATTGTTGTTTAGCGGGGACTTTAAAATATTTTGGAGGTGGAAAATATAAAGGACTTTCTGCAACTTTGTACAAAAGGGGGGCAAAAGCTATTATTTCGTGTACATATCCTATATTTGATAAGCAGGCAAAAAGTTTTTCAATAAATTTTTATAAAAAATTCTCACAAGGGAATAATGTAGGTGATTCTATATTGTTTGCTCGCTCATGCCAACAAAAACCTTGGGAATGGGGACTTCATTATTTATATGGCAATCCTTATTTACGAATAAATGAGGATTGCCATTATGCACAATCTCCATCTCATAGTTAATTATATCTTGTTTTGTATGTTAAATTACACTTGCCTTTTAAGTAAAAAAAGTCAACCAACAAGCATTAAATGGTGCAGTTTGCAAATTAAGACTCAAAAATAATTCTATAGATGAATTATTTTTTTTTATCATTGCCGTATGTTTGATAAAAAGGAGAAAATATGTTAAAAAAAGTTGATGAAAAAAATTTTGACGAATATATAAAAGATGGAGTAAAATTTGTGGCCTTTTCTGCCCCCTGGTGCGGATACTGCCAAAAACAAAAACCTATTTTAGAAGAACTTTCGGAAAAAAATATTGAAATTGCAGAAATTAATCCTGATGATAATCCAAACATAACCAATAAATATGATGTTCATGCTTTTCCGTCTTTTTTGCTGTTTAGAGAAGGTAAAATGATTGGTAAGTTTGCAGGATACAGACCTAAATATGACTTATTAAATACAATAATGGATTATTTAGGCTGAATTTCTAACAAGTTCATAAGGATTTATAATAAGACACAATTCGCCGGTCGGAAGAATTGTAAATCCGCTTATATTTTTTATTCTTAAAATCGGCAATACTAATTTCTTTTGAAATACTTCCTGATCTCCTATAAGTTTATCAACAATGTATGCAGTCTGTTTTTCATGACTTTCTATAATTATTACGGTAAGCTTGTTGCTGGATTTTATAGTATCAGGTTCACCTAATAAATTAGATAAAGAATAAACCGGTATAGAATGATTATCATATATAATTGATTTTATACCGTTTTTTTCAAATAACTGTTCCTTTTTTATTTGAGTTACAAATTTAATTGTGTTAACAGGTATTGCATATTTTTGACCGTTTACAAGCAAAATAAATGTCTTTATTGTTGACATTGATAAAGGAAGTCGGATAGTTACTTTACAGCCTCTGTTTAATACCGAATCAATTAAAATTTCTCCGTTTAAATTTGTTATTTTCGTTTTTACAACATCAAGACCTATTCCTCTGCCTGATATTTCGGTTACATTTTCTTCCGTTGAAAATCCGGGGAAAAACAACAGTTTCATAAGCTGCTTAGAATCCATGTGTATTATTTCTTCCTCGGTTAATAACCCTTTTTCAATTGCTTTTTCTTTTACTTTTTCAAGATTTACTCCGTATCCGTCGTCTTCTATTGATATTATTACGTTATTTTCCTCCTGCTTAGAAGTAAGACGAACAGTACCTGTTTCATTTTTACCGTTTTTTACTCTTTCTTCCGGTAATTCGATACCATGTGAAACCGAGTTTCTTAAAATATGTATTAACGGCATCTTTATTTCTTCAATTATTTTTTTATCGACGGCAGTATCACTTCCGGATATAATAAAATCAATTTTTTTATTGTTTTCTTTTGCAATATCTCTTATCATTCTGGGGAAGGAATGAAATAATGTTGCAAGAGGCAATACTCTTATCCCTTTTGCTATTGCTTCAATTTCCATGGTTGTTTGATGAAGTTTATTGTCATCTTCTGATATAATATTGTAAAGATTTGTAAAATCAGTATTTATTTCATTAATTAAATCGGCATTATCTGCAAAGAATTGCTGAGTTCTTTTAAAAAATATTCCTGCTCCCTCATCTGCATCGGAAGTAAAAAGTCCTTTTTTTTCAAGATATTTTAAATAACTTAATATTTTTTTACTTACACCGTTCCATTTTATTAGTTTTGTATTAATTCTTGCAAGTTCAATTATATGTTCTCTTGTTTTAATACCGTTAATTAAAAGTTCGCCTGTTTGAGAAATAAGATTATCAAGTTTTGTTGTATCAACTCTTAGTGTTTTTATTTCTTGTAAATCTATAGATTTTAATTTTCTGTTTAATTCTTCACCGCTTGCAGCTAAATTAGTGCCGTTGTCTTTTACATCGAGAGAAGATTGAGTTATAACAGGCTTTTTAGCTGAAGTTTTCATAACATTATACATATCTTCAACTACCAATAGACGCTGCAAAATTGAATTATAATTACTTTCATAGTCATTATTATCATTTAAAGATAAACGTTTTGTTAAAAATATACCCTGTAAAAGCACCATATAACATTCATTATCAAAACTTTTACCTTTATTATCGGCGCAGTCAAATATGTTTGAAACTTTTGTTAAAATATTTGTAATTCTTACATCTTTTGCCAGTTTAGATATAATTTTTAATCTTGCTGAAATTTCTTTTATATAATTTCTGTCTGTCTTAACTTTTTGTAAATTCGTTAAAATAAAATCAAAATTATCATTTATAACTTTATCTTCATTGGATAATTCAGGTTTTTTATCCGGTTTTTCTATTTTTTTCTTAATTTTAGAGGAAGCAGCGGGGATTTTTATTTCAACAGACATTACATTTA
The DNA here is from genome assembly GCA_905234915.1 of Candidatus Gastranaerophilales bacterium. Classification (GTDB taxonomy): domain Bacteria; phylum Cyanobacteriota; class Vampirovibrionia; order Gastranaerophilales; family Gastranaerophilaceae; genus Avigastranaerophilus. Next base: position 17,408 of record CAJOJP010000024.1, on the reverse strand, counting down.
AATCTTTATAAAGATTGTATATTAAATTTCTAAGCTCTATAATGCGCTGTTTAATGAAAATAATATCACTTTTTTGTTTTGCACTGCCTGATACAAAAGTTATTAAAAAATCTATTTTTTCTTTTACCTCATTATATTCGGTAGGATTAAATATTTCAGCGAGCTGTTCAAAATTTTCTTTTAAAACTTGAATACTTTCTTCAAAATCTTCTTCTATATCATCTTTTTCAAGAACAAACATTAGTTCAAGCAAAACAGCGTTAATATCCATTTCTTTATTTACAATGTAATCAAGCGGTTTTGCACTATTTTCATCGGAAATTACAGCGTTATGAGTTATAAAATCATCTAATTTACCAAGGAATTTAACAACATTTTCATCTTTGCAATCTTCTTTGCTGTTTACTGATTTTTCAACCAGTTCATAAAGGAAATCGCAGACTTTATATATAACATGAAAAAAATCAGTATCGATTTTTACATTATCATTTTTCCAATAAGAAAGAATATCTTCTAATTTATGGGAAATATTTTGGATACCGTTAAATCCAATCATTCTGGCACCGCCCTTCAAAGAGTGTGCCAATTGAAACAGTTCTTTAATCGGAGTTTTATCTTCAGGTTTTTTTTCAAGCTCCATAAAGCGGTCATTTAACTTTTGTATTATTTCTTCACTTTCCGCTTTAAATATATTTAATATTTCTTCAAATTCTTCAGGATTATACTGCATAAATCAACCTGCTAGTTAGCAATATTATCTTTTATGTTTGTGGAAATTTCAGAGAAAGCTCTTATATTTTCAATATTTTCTTCAAGAGTATTAAGAGTTTCGGATATACTTTTCTGCATAACTTCAATTATTTCAAGAACATCATTTGTAATTGACTGCTGTTCAACCGAGGAAGATAAAACATCATTTAAATCGTCATTAAATTCTTTAATTTTGCTGACAACACCGGAGAAATTGTTATTAATTTCGGAGGATAATCTTACACCGCTTTCAATTTCTTTTGTTCCATCTTCCGTAGCCATAATTGTAGATGATGTGGTTTGTTCAATTTCGGCAACAAGTGTTGTAATTTTATTGGTAGCTTGTTTTGATTCATCAGCGAGTTTTCTTATCTCGCCTGCAACAACTGCAAAACCTTTACCGTATTCACCTGCTCTTGCTGCTTCTACTGCCGCATTTAATGCTAACATATTTGTCTGCTCGGAAATATTTTCAACTATATTTACGGTTGCGCCTATTTGTTTAATATAATCGGTTAATTCTATGATTAATTCCGCAATTACCTGAACTTTATGTTTTAATGTCTGCATTGAATTTATATTATCATTTAATACTTTAGTTTCTCTGTTTGAATACTCATAAGTTTCTTGTATTTTAGCAGAAATATTCTGGGTTTTTTCTTTTGTTTTTATGGAACCTGATTTGAATAATCTGGTTATTTGTACTACTTGATTAAGTTTTTCCGTATATTTATTTGTTAACTGTCTTTGTTTTTCACTTAATTGCAAAACTTTTACGGATATTTTTTGAAATTCTCTTAATTCGTTATCAATGAGTTTATCCATTGATTTAAGCAGTTCGTTTCTTGACAGCTGATATTGTACAAAATACAGAAGAAGTGTTGCAATAATCCACGATATCATCATTGTTTTATCTTGAATGTATATAACAAAAGCAACAATTAAAATTGTTACAATTCCTAAAATAACCGTATCTTTAATATTTTTTGAAGTTAATTGATTTATTAAACTTGTATCTCTGCCTGACATATTCTGCTCCTTTTAATAAGTAAATTATATTTCATATTTTAAATTTTATAATCATTAATATAAAGTATTATTTATTATGATATAATATTCTCATCTATGAGTAATTTTTCCAAAATAGTTATTTTAATAGTAGTTGTATTATCATTTTTCTTTATAAAAGAAAAAACAGGATTTAATTTTGACGGGATTTTATCCTCTTTGAAAATTCCCAAATTAGAAATTTTTCAAAACAAAGAACAAAAAGAAATTGTAAAAGTACCGGAAGAAATTATAAAACCTGATGATATAATTCAGGAAACTGTATATATTTATTTTTTGGCACTTGATTCAAATTCTAACGGAATATATAAAAAAGTAAAAAGAACGCTCCCAAAAGGAGAAGATAAGCTTTCTTTCGCAATAAATGAACTTTTAAAAGGTCCTAATATAGTTGAAAAAACAGCAGGTGCATACACTGAAATCCCTGCTGAAACGAAGTTATTAGGAATTAGTGAGGACAAAAACAAGATAATTATTGATTTCAGTTCCGATTTCCAATATGGCGGAGGAACTGACAGTATTTATTCAAGGATGATGCAATTAATTAAAACTTCAATTGAAAATGCCGATAAGAAAAAAATATATTTATATCTTAACGGAAAGCAAATAAAATTTATCGGTGGAGAAGGCATAATGATTAGCCAGCCGTTAAGTGAAAAATCACTGGAAATATAAAAAACAAACGGGTTAATATTTAATGTCATAGTTAAAATACATATTTAATAATAGTTTTTTATTTAAAAACTTTACTAAAAAAAGAATTTGTTGTATAATTTTTTTGTTATTAATGTTTCGGCTAGTGTAAATATTGCAGGTTCTTAAATCTTACTTTGAACTTGCATTTTTTTTATTTTAAACTTTTTCAAAAAATGTTATGCCAAAAGCAGGTAATGATATATATGAAAACTGTTCTTTTACGTTGTTATTATTTAAATATTTTCCTTCTCCCGCATATTTTGTATTATCGGAATTAAAAATTTCCTTCCATTTTCCTTTTGGAAACATTATTCCGTAGTTTTCTTTATAGGAAACATTTGAAAAATTAGAAACGGAAAAAATTTCATTATAAATTTTTCGTGCATATATAGCATGTGTATCTGAATTTTCATGTACAATTGTTTTTTCAATATGTCCCGAGGTAAGTGCAATGTTTTGTGCGCATAAAATATTTAAATCTCTTACATAATTTCGTACTGCTTCATTTATATATGAATATTTATTTGAAGGTTTTATTGAAGTAAGTTTGGAATCCAAAAACGCGCTTAGACCCGGTTCATAGCCTTTATCTCTTAAATAAGGCTCAGGTCCGGTTGAAAATTTTCTAAAAAATTTAAAATATGACAAATTTGCTTCTTCATCACCTTGAAAAACCATTTTAGCTCCGGGTATCGAATAAACTTTTCCAAGTGCAAGTTTATGTTTTCTTACAGCCTTTTTATATGCTTCAAATACTTGTTCAGCGGAAAAACACACGGCTAAATTATTTTTTAGGCAAAACTCTTTTTGTTGTTCCGGCGTCATTTTTTCATATTCTCCCGTAATGAAAGAAACAGATAATTTGTGCGCTGCATGAGCCGCCAGTTTACACGCTAAATCGGGTTTACAATCACACATATAACCTTCAAGATTAAGTTCTTTTGCCAAAATTTTGGATATAAGCCTTGTTCCGTCAATATTGCCTATTTCATCATGGCTCATTATATATTTAACTCTGGTTTGTGCATCGCGCAAAGAATAATCAAAATTGCACAAATTTTTTATTCTGCAATCCCAAATTCCCAGAACCGATGAAGCAATCTGCTTATGAAAAGGGAAATCCCACTCCGTATCAAACCCTAAAGCAGCGAGTGATACTTTATTCTGTTTAATTTTATTTATAAATTGTGCATGTTTAATTTCATTTTCTTCATATTCTGCCTGTGTAAAATTATTTGTAACTCTGTTATCATTATCTCTGCCATCTTCAGCAATCATAAAAGTGTATGGAGCATGATAATTAATCTCTGCAACCATTTGTTTCATCGTAAAATCACTGCACATAAATTTTGTCATATCAACTCTTAATCCGTCACAATGATAATTTATAACCCAATTTAATGCTGCACCTATAATAAAATCTCTAACATATTTGCTGGCTTCATCATTTTCGTAATTAAATTTATAACCGAAGCAGTTTATACCTTCAATATATGGTCCTGTTTTCTGTAATTCCGCTATATCAGGGCCTAAATGATTTGGTACGATATCCATAATTACATTTAAACCAAGCTTGTGAGCATAATTTATAAGTTCTTTTAAATCATCCGGAGTTCCGTAAGTATGATTTGGGGCATATTTATCAACACCGTCATATCCCCAGTTAAATGAATATGTATTTTCAACAGGCATAATTTCAATGGCATTAAATTGCAATTGCGCTATTTCATCAAGTTTCTTTTTGGCAGATATAAAAGTCCCGTCTTGAGTCAGTGTACCTATATGCATTTCATAAATTCTGAGAGCTTCAACCGGTGTAAGCTTATTTATTTCACTTGATAAACGGCTTATTCTGCAATAATTTTCTCCCTGAAGCCATTTTTTATCCGTCCAATTAAACAATTTATGATTATATATTCTTGACCATTTAAAATATTCATCCTGCCACATTGAACACGGATCTTTTACAGCTGTTATTTCATTTTTGTAATCTATTAAAAAACGATATCTTCCGCCGTGCGAAATTATACCTTCCTTTAAATTTAAATACCATACATAAGCTGATTCCTGTATCATATCGTATTTTTGTACGGGGTTATTTTTGGGTTTAATTTCAAGTATAACGTTTTTAACTTCACGAAAAGTCAACAGCCTGAACATAACGGAATTATCGCTCATAAAATACGCACCGAAACATTTACCCTGTGTACTGAATATACAAGGATAAATATTATTGCCATTAATATTCTTTAAATAGTTTGAACTTTCCATAACTAAAAATAGTATTCAACAATATTTTGTTTTTGTCTATAATTATAGTATGCAAATTTTTAATGAATTAACATATATTAATAATTCGTCTATAGCTCTGGGATATTTTGACGGTCTGCATTTAGGGCATAAAGTAGTATTAAAAAATACCATAGATATTGCACAAAAAAATAATACAAAGTCTGTTGTTGTAATTTTTCGCAATCATCCCGTCAATGTTTTATTTAACCAACAAATTGAACAAATTCTAACACTTGATGAAAGACTTGAAATACTTGAAAAAACAGGTATAGATAGTGTAATTTTACTTAATTTTGAAGATTATGCCGCAATAAAAGCTTCTTTTTACCTTGAAAATATTATCGTAAAATATTTTTCTCCAATTTCCATAACTACAGGATTTAACCATAGTTTTGGATTTAATAAAGAGGGAAACAGCAATTTTTTAAGAAAATATGAAAAAAAATACGGATATAAATATTATGAAATTCCGCCTTTTACTATGGAAGGAAATATTGTCAGCTGTTCCGTCATTAGAAATATGCTTAATCTTGCTGATTTTTATCAAGCAAACAAACTTTTAGGGTATAATTTTTTTATAAGAGGAAATGTAACTCAAGGCGATAAAATAGCTTCAAAACTCGGGTTTGCAACTGCTAACATAATATATCCCGAAAATAAAATCAAAATTCCTTACGGAGTTTATTATGTAAAAGTAAAATATGAAAATAATCTTTATAACGGTGTTCTAAACTATGGATATGCTCCCACGATAAATGCGAACAAAATTAAAACGGAAGTTCATATTATTGATTTCAATAAAGATATATATAATAAAGAAATAGAAATTGAATTTATTGCCAAAATAAGAAATCAAATGAAATTTGAAAATGTGGAAAAATTAAAAACTCAAATTAATAGAGATATAGCTTTTACATATATATACGGGAAATTTCTAAACAGCAGTTTTGCTTTGAAAAACAATAAATTTTAACTTTTTTATGTGATATAATTACTATATGTATAAGAAAGCATATATCATACTTAAAAATAATTCAATATTTATTCAGCCGATACTTTTATGGCAGATTGCATTTGCTGCTGTTCTTGTTTTTAATATTAACAGAACTCAATTATTAGTTCCTAAAATTACTTTGTGGAGTTCTATAATTTTATTATTTATTGCCTGTCTTTCAGGTTGGTTTTATATTAATAAATATGCAGTGTTAAGCTATAATGAAAAAGATTCTAAAGAGGAAATAACAACAAAAACTGTTCAGAACTTTAAAAAATTTTTTGAAGGTATAGGCAGTGACTTTTTAAGAACTTTTTCGGCAAGTTTGATAATAGCGGGATTATTTGTTGTAGTATTCTTTTTCATATATAAATTTGGTATTTCAAATTACGGCATTCCTGATTTTGTTAATGAATATGCAAAAATTTCGCAGGCAGAAACTAAAGAACAAATATTGCAGTATCTTAGCACAATATCCGAAAATGATAAATTGATATTTTCAAAATGGGTATTCACTTTAAATTTTGGTTTTTCGGTTTTAAATTTTTTCTCGCTTTTATATTTTGCAGTTATGAGTTTTGAAAGAAAAAATTTTATAATTTCCTTTTTCTCTGCACTTAAATTTTTTATAATTAATATTTTTGAAGCAATAGGAATTATGGTCTTTGTTTTTGTTCTCTATGTATTAATAAATATGCTGTCCGTTTTTTTGGGAATAAATTCTTTTCTTTTTGCAATACTGGTAATAATTATAACCTTGTATTTTAATTATTATGTTCTTTTGGTATTCTGCTTTTATTATGACAGAACAAATAAAACAAAAATTGATAGCAATAACAGGACCGAGTTCATCAGGGAAAACAGCACTGGCGGTAAAGACAGCCAAAATTCTTAACGGTGAAATTATCTCTGTAGATTCAAGACAAATATATAAAGAGCTTGATATAGGAAGCGCGAAACCTTCGATTGAAGAAAGAGAAGGAATAGTTCATCATTTACTTGATATAACAGATATAACAAATGAATATACAGCGGCAAATTTTTGCGATGATGCTAAAATCGCAATAAACGACATAACCTCAAGAGGTAAAATTCCTATTTTAGCAGGCGGTACGGGGCTGTATTTCAGAATACTGCTTCAGGATTTTGATTTGCCGAGAGTCGCTCCGAATAAATCATTAAGAGAAGAACTTGAGAAAATTTCTTCCGTAGAACTGCATAAAAAGCTGCAAAAACTTGATTATAAAATTTCGGAAAAAATTCATCCGAATAATAAAGTAAAAATAATAAGAGCTTTAGAAGTATGTATTTCCACAGGCATACCAATGAGTGAAGCACAAAAGAAAAAAAGCTCTCAGTTTGATACTTTATGGATAGGCTTAAATACTATGGACAGAGAGTTCTTATATAACAGAATTAATAAGCGTACTGATATTATGTTTGAAATGGGACTGTTAAATGAAGCAAAAAATCTTTTTGAAAAATACGGCGAAAATAATAAAATATTAAAGGGTACTATAGGTTATCAGGAACTTTTACCTTTCATTAAAGGTGAAACAGACTTTGAATTTACAAAAAATCTTTTAAAACAGAATACAAGAAGATATGCAAAACGCCAAATAAGCTGGTTTAATGCGAATAAAGATATAAATTGGTTTGATATAAAAAGTCTTTCAATAAATGAAATAACGGAAAAAACTGTTAAATTATTTTGTTGAAAATTTATGCGTATAAATTTTCGGCAAGAAGTTTTTGAGTTTTATCCTTGCCCATAATATCAAAATGATTTTTTCCTTGTGCATCTTTGGTTCTTACAGCAAAGAGAAAATCTGAAACAAGGGAATGCACTTCAGTTTCTTTAATACCGTCTTTTATAGTAGCCCCGACAAATTTTTCGGAATCGTCATTTTTAGTTATTGCTATTAAAGCTTTATTTACGTTAGCCTGTGCAGTTTCGGGACTCACCGTATCAAGACTTGATTTTTTGATTATGGGAGAAGATATAATATTTCTGCTGTAATTACCGTCAGGCTTAATTTTATGGATAATACACGTATAATTTTCACCGGTAGATTTACCTGTTTTAATACTTTCCTGAAATAAGAAACCAACAGCAGAAACCTTCATAACACTTACCTCTCTTACCACAATTTTATAATACTTCTTTTTTGGAGTTTTGTCCAGTGATTTTTTGTAAAAATATAAGATTTTGAAAGAAATTTTTACAAAATGATAAATTTTTTATAGCGATTTTGCGATTTTTAAATAAAAAAATTTAATTTTTGTAAAAAATACACTTATTTTTGGCTTTTTTTAAAAAAATGATTTAATTTACTCCTATTGAATAATTAAGAAGGTACTATTATAACGTTCTGTAATTAACTGGACTTTTTATTTCCGAAATTTTAGAATACTGCAAAAAGAAAACACTTTTCGGAGCTGTTACACCCGCTTAT
>CAJOJP010000024.1:0-9114 GCA_905234915.1 Candidatus Gastranaerophilales bacterium | reverse complement strand
GCTTGCTAAAGAAATGCGCGTGCTCAATGCTCCTCAAAGTATTTTCTTTTTTTCGTTTTTTATTTCAAAAAGTCCAATTATTTAAGGAACGCTCTACTATTATATTACAGTTCAAACATATATGAGACCGTTAAAATTAGCAGCTGCAAGGCGCGGTTGACGTGGCGAAAGGCACCGGATTAAATAATATACAACTTAAAGTATATTTAACCCGAATTGTGTCAGAAAAATTATGCTTATTCTTCCGGTGTGCAATGCAGGGAAAAGTCTCTAAATCTTGCTTGTATAGCGTTATGTTCGGTATTATAAGTCCTTGACCAATTATCACCGGAACATTCCGCATTCTCAGGAAGCAGACAAAATTGGTTCCAATTTGCATCTAGATAACCGTAAACAGAAGATTTACTGCTAAGCACATGTGCAAACTTAACTGTACTATACGTATATGAATAAACAAAAAGATATGCTCCTTCAATTTCATCTACAGGAATATCTAATGTTTTACAATGTTCGGTACAAGCCTGATGACTTGTTGTAATAGGGTCATCGCAATATGCCATTTTTTTCGTCCATGTATGATTTCCATTAGAAATAGTTTCATCTCCATCTACAATAACATAGCAGGCTAATTCACAACCGCAAGCCGATATTCTGTCTTTTTCCGCAATATCATCATAAAGTTCATTAATTTCTTCTGCCGTAAGTTCTTCTATTAAATCAAAATCCATAATTACTCCTGTTTAATACAATTGTTTGTTTTAATATTGCTTTTTAAAATAATACTCATATAGCGGATTTCTTATTTTACATTTTTGTAAATAATTAAGCATATTTATTAGTCATTTTTTATTATTATTTATACTTTATGTCTAGTTCTTGTATTTTAATATATCGAAAAAATTTTGTCAACATAATAACATTAGAAAATGAACAGCGAAAATTTTTTAAAATTAGGTCATAAAATAAAATATTTACGGTGCAAAAACAGTATGTCGCAATTCGATTTATCTTTAAAAACCGGATTAACAACAAGAACTATAAGCCGTATAGAATGCGGTCAGATAGATCCGAAATATTCTACATTATTAAAAATTTCTGAAGCATTAAATTTAGAATTAACAGAACTATTTATTTTTCAATTTTAAAATAAGCTAAAACTGACCTATATTTTTGATATGTTCGATTTTAGAATTATTTAAGCCGATAATGGCAATGCCGTCAAGACGAAAGGATTTATATTTTTGCGTGGAATTATTTATATAACCGTAAATTGCAGTATATAATTTTTTTAATTTTCTTATGTCTATAGCTTCAAAAGGATGACCAAAATTTAAAGTTGTTCTTGTTTTTACTTCAACAAAAACAAGAGTATTATTCTTGGCAGCAATAATATCAATTTCGGCATTTTTGGAATAATGCCAATTTTTTTCTATTATTTTGTAACCGGCATGTTTTAAATAATCTTCTGCAATTTTTTCGCCTAATCTGCCTTTTTCAACATTTTCTTTTAAATTCATAATTTGATTATAACAAAACTTTGTGATAAAAAATATTTGATATGAAAAAAGAAAATAAAACAATTTTAATAACTGGAGCTTCCTCCGGTATAGGCAGAGAAACAGCGGTAAAACTGGCGAAATTAGGTCATAGTGTTTTTGCGGGCGTAAGAAGAAAAATTGATAAAAATGAACTTGAAAGCTTAAAGCTTAATATTAAAGGGGTTTATATCGATGTAACGAATACTTCAAGTATTGAGAAAGCGTTTTGGTTTGTATTAAAAAATACAAATAAAATAGACGTATTGATAAATAATGCGGGCATTGCAGAAGCTGCTCCGGTTGAATTTATTGATTTAAAAAGATTGAAAGAACAGTTTGAAGTTAATACTTTTGGAACAGTTGCAGTAACACAAAAATTTATTCCGCTTTTAAATAACGCAAAAGTAATAAATATAAGTTCTATGGCTTCATCCGGCATTTTTCCTTATATTGCTCCTTATTGTGCTTCAAAACGTGCAATGGATATTTTAATGAACAGTTTTGCTCTTGAAAATAAAAATAATATTAAAGTTATTTCGATTAAACCTGCCGCAATAAAAACTCCTATATGGGAAAAATCTGTTAAAAATGCAGAAGAAGCTTTCTTGCAATTAAAGGAAGCAGATAGAGATAAATACAAAAAAGAATTTGATTATTTAAAAAAACAAGCGGTTAATTCCTCAAAAAACAGACTTAATATATATAATGTTACCGATAAAATTATAGAAATTATTAATGCAAAAAATCCGAAAACATCTTATAATGTCGGAGCTGATGCATTTTTAGCCGAATTTATATCTAAGCTTCCGCAGGATATTATAAATTTTTTAATAACTTTAAAATTAAAAATAATATAATTAAATTTTATACTGATACAGTTAAGAGATTTTGGGGTTGTTGTTCTTTTGCAATTTCCATTTCGGATTTCCCGATAATTTTACTTGTTAATTTACTTGCCGCATAAGAACCGAACATTCCGAAAACAACACCCGTCAAAGCACCAATAGCTGTACCTATTCCCGGGCATATTGCACTTCCTATTGCACTGCCTATGGCAAGACCTGTTTGATCTCCAATAATAAAACCTATAGTATCACCTGCAACTTTTATTGTTGATTTTCCCAGCTGTTTTAATCCTTTTTCGGCACCTAATTCTTTAAAGGCAGGATAAACCTCCGTAACACTTTCAACTAATCCTTCAAATACCGCCATAAATACGGTACCCGGTGATTTTAATATTTTATTTATTGTAAATTTACTGTTTGTATTTGAGTTAACAGTTTTTTTAGATTCGCTTAAAGTCTTAAGAAAAGATTTTTCAGCACTTTTCAAACGCCATTTTCTGTAAAAATTAGGACTTTCAGCTGCTTTTTTCGCTTTTTTCGCAAGTGTTTCCGCACTATCCGGTAAATTAGCTTTTGCAGCCGTTATATCCGCTATTCGATTGTATGTTAATTTATTTAAATTAATCGTATTAAAAAAATTACCTATTCTGTTTAAAAATTTATCATCGCCGTGTATTAAATTTTTTAATGCAGTTTTTGTGGATTGACTTAATTTTTTCATTTCAGGAGTCATTTCTCCGTTTATTTTTCTGTTTTTCCATAAATACTTAGTTAACGGAACTCCCTCAAATACAGCGGCAGACCCGACGCTCATTGCAGTTTCTATTTTAAATGCGTCAATTTCATTTGAAAGTGTTACTGCACTTGCTTTTATTGCAGGTTTTATTAAATTCCCGGAAAATTCAGGCGCAAACTGCCTGTCCTGCTTCAGACCGCTGCTGATACCGCTTGACATTTTACAATTCCTTCCTTACCACTTACTTATATATATAAAGTATTTTTCTTGCCTAAAATTTACTTTTCAGAAGGTTTTTTAAGAGAAAATTAAGTTTTGTAACAAAAATTTTAAATTTTGTTATTAAATAATTAAAGAAATAACTAAAAAATACCGATAATATTTGTGTATATATGTAAATAGAAGAGTTTAGATATGAGTGAAAATTTTGTGGACAAGTTATTAGAAAGCATTAGACACAGCGGTAAAACAGGTGTTGATATTGATAACAATCCTGATTATTTTAATAATTTTAATCAAAATCCTGATAGTGTCGGACAGGAACAATTTTATGATATTACGGCAGCAGCCGGAAGTTTTTTTGATTTCGGTTTTCATGGTTCCAATAATGATAAAGTTATTTTTGGAAAAAATAATCAGGGAAACGAGTTTGGCTTTACCGAAGAACAAATAAAAGCCTTAGGACAATGGTAACATATTAAAATCCTGCTTCATTTTTTTCTCTTGATTTTTCAACCTCACATTTTACCTGATATATCTGTCCGTAAAGTTCACATTTCATACCAAAGTTAAAAGCTTTATCCATAGTAAATTTCATTAAGTTATATACTTTTGTTAAATCATTATCCACATTTTTCATTATCCAGTTGAAATCTAAATTTAATACAACATTATTTATATTTATTTCTTTTGATTTTTTAAGCCACAATTCTATTTCCTGTTCATTATCGTTAATGCCGGGAACTATTATATATTTTGTTTTAACGTAATCTGAACCTTTTGGCTGATTTTTAGCATATTCTTTTAAATTCTTCCATACACTGTCAAAACTTTTTACCTGTTTAACACGTTCATGTATTTCTTTACTGCCTGCATCGACTGAAACCAGAATGCGTAATACTCCTTTTCTAAGTCCTTTTATAATTGCTCCGCTTTTTTTTATTGCATTTGTATGAACAATTATTTTTTTAAAATCGTGTTTTATAAATTCTTTCAATAAGCTTTCAAATTCACTGTAAATAGTAGGCTCGCCGCCTGCAAAATCTATTGTTCCTTCTTTTTTTAATATATTATTTTTTATCATATCCTTTACTAAAGGCAAAACCTTATATATTTTAGTATGCTCTGATACATACTTATCTCTTGGAGCTTGACAATATATACAATTTGAATTACAAGGAACCCAGGGGGTTAGTAATAAATAATCTATGTAATCTTCATCATCCCACTCCCTAAATGAAGTATTTACGCAATCTTTACATAAATCGGGGCATTCTTGTGCCCTGTACATTTTTCTTAATTTACGTTTAATTTCAAAAAATTCTTTCCAGTTTATTTTTTCCCCGCAATAATTTTCATATATTACGGGTCTGCCGCCATATCTTGGATTAAAATTATTGCAGGAACGTATTCTGTTGCAATGGTCTAAAACCATTCCGTGTTCTATATAGCTGCAGCTCTCAAATTCAGTCATAAATTTTCTCCGTTTAGTTTTAAATACTTAAAATTATTGTATTCAACCAAATTCAATCCCAATTCTTGTGTCCTTTTATTTATATATTCACATAAATCAATAAGATATCGGGGTTTTTCTTCTCCTTTATTTCGTAAGTCTTTGCAAAAATCATTTTCGATATCGGCAACAACAGTTTGAATACCGCATTTTATATTCATATCAAGCCAATTATCAATTTCCTGTTTATTTGTATTTATACCGGGAATTAATATATATTTTGTCTGAACATAGATTTTATTGTCATATTTTTTTTGGACTTTAGCATATTTCTTTGCATTTTCCCAAAATACGTTAAATTTATCCGTTCGTTTTATACTTTTATATGCAGCAGGTGTGCCTGAATCCGCCGAAAGACAGACTGAAAGTACTTTTTCTTTTATTCCTTTTTCAATTGCTTTTGAAAATTTTATTCCGGAGGAATGAACGGTTATTCTATCTGCTCCGTTTTTTATTAAACTTTTTACGAGTTCATCAAATTCATTAAGTATAGCAGGTTCACCGCCTGCAAATGTAACTTCTCCATTCGGTTTAAATAAATTTTGCCTGAGTAATTCTTCTATTATCGGTAATACTTTATAATGCTTTTGCTTTTGATACCGCTCTTTATCCCAGGAGGTATAGCAATATATACAATCGCTGTTACAATGAGTCCAATGGTTAAAATGCAAGTAATTTATATATTTTTGTTCACCCTCCCAATTTCTATTTACAAGATTAAAACACCCCTCGCATTTAGGATTTATTATACCTTTTTTGTTTTCTTCAATAAATTTTTCTTTTAATTCAAAAATATCTTCCCAATTTAAGCCCTTACCCGAATAATTTTCTTTTACATAAAGCCTTCCGCCCCCTTTATGACAGCATAAACAGCACATTTCTATATGGTCATTTTCAAAGCTTATTCCATGTTGAATCCAATGACAGCTTGTATATTCCTGCATAAATTATCTCTCTTTCCCTTTATAGAAACTCATCATGTGTTCGGCTCTTTCATACAATTCATAATGTAGTCCAATCTCACGTGCTTTTTTTTCTGCATAATAAAAATATTCTATAATTTCCTCAGGCACATTATCACGCCTTGAATAAAACCATTTGGATTCAATTTCATGCAATACAAAATTAATTCCGTTTTCTTTTGTTTTTTTCAGCCATAAATCAATTTCATTTTTATTGTCATTTACTCCGGGAATTAATATATATTTTACTTTGACTCCGTAAGGACTTTTTTGATTTGAAGCATATTTTTTCAAATTTTTCCATACTTTATCATAACTCTTTACCTGTTTTACTTTTTCATGCATTTCTTTTGAACCGGCATCTACCGAAACTATTAAATCAACACGTCCTGATTTTAAGCCTTTTTCGATTGCTTTTGAATATTTAATGCAGGAGGAATGTATTCTTGTAAGAGGAAACCCGTAATCCATAAATATATTGAGAAGTTTATCAAATTCTTTAAGCAGTGTTACTTCACCGCCGCCAAAGCTTACATGACCATCAGGTCTTAATATATCACGCTTTATCATATCTTTTAAAACAGGTAAAAAATTATAATTTTTAAATTTATTATATTTTTCCTTATCCTGCATTGTATGACAATATGAGCATCTTGAATTACATTTTGTCCAATAGTCTAAATTTATCATGCTGATTTTTGTATGATTGTCATTCCAGTCCTGTTCCTTTAAATATATACATCCTTCGCATTTAGGGTATATTTCGCCACGTTTGTGCATATCTTTCATCATTTTTTTGAAAGCAAAAAGTTTATCCCAATCTACGGGTTCTCCTTTATAATTATCTTGAACAACAGTGTTTCCGCCGCCTTTTGAACTATACAGACAGCAGACTTTATATGCATCGGTATCAAAATTTATTCCGGATTCAATCCAATAACAGCTTTTATACTTCAAAATTTATTTTTCCCCCTACCCCATTATATAGATTTTAGCACAATTCAGGGAAAAAAAGTAATGAAAAAAGTTCTATATAATTTTAACTAATCTGCAATTTTCATGCCTGTCAAGATAAGAAAGAATATTTGGATTTACATCTTTTAATTCAGTATTTTCAGGCATTTTTATTCCCATTATTTCAGGACGGATAAGACCTTCGTACATCCTATTATTTTTTAGAATATTTCTTATTGTCTGTTCCATTTCATTATCAATTTTACCTATTTGTTCAAGTGTAGTACAATTTTTTAATTTTTCCGCTCTTTTTGTATATTCTGCTTGAGATAAATCCAATTCTTTTTTTATTAATTCAGGGATGTAATTAAATCCCATCTGGCAATGACAATTTTTGCTTGTTGATCTCATCGACATATTAACATTATATAAATTTCTCATAGCTCCTATTCCGCTATCCACATCGGTATAAGATTGAAACCACAAGTCGCTGCCTGTTCGCGGACGAATAAATAAATCGTAACCGCTGGAATGCTGTCCACCGGCACCAAAAGGTTTATCTTTTCCTCGCTGACCTACACATATAAATGAATTTGAATCGGTAAATTCAAGAACTTCAATATTCATTATTGCATCAGGATAAGGCATACGGTGAACCGTACTTATTAATTCGCTCTCTTTTGAAATTTCAGTAATTTTATATTCTTTTCCGTTTAATGTTTCTGTTCTATACGGAAGATTTGTTATATCATCGGATAAAGATGGAATTGGATTTTGTTTTCTGTAATTTTCTTTATGCAAAATCCAATTAACCTTATTTGTCAAAGGTTTTTTCTCAGATTGCGGTATTTTATCAAAGAGTTCTTTTAAAGTTTTATAATAGCTGTTTCTATAACTTTCTTTTGATGAAACATCAATATTATTATAAATTTTCATTTTAGATTTTAAAAAATTTAGGTCTTCATCTTTTGCATAGTATGCAAATCTTGAATTTAAAGATTTAACATAGCTTTCTATAAATTCTTTTTTATCAGGATTTGATAGTGTATTAAAGTTATCCGTATCAATATCTTTGAATTTTTCGTAATTCTTAAATTCAAGCAAAATAGAGTTGTTAGCGGTTATTTTATTATCTCCATAGATTTTTTGAATAGTATTAATATTATGATGATTTCTGAATAATCTATCCATAATATCATGATTGAAATTATTTTTATCTAAATATTTTTTATAAATTTTAGCCGTATCTTTATCCCAGTATTGTAATTTAATAAAATTGGCATCTTTGGTTGTATCATAATATTCATCTAAATATTTTACCGTTCTTTTATCAGCATGACGCATAATATTTTGCATTGCTTCAAGCTCACATTCTTTCTGTTTTGTGCCGTCTAAATATTCAATAAGTTCTTTTTTCTCATCATTAAGACACTCAAGACTCCATTCATCAGTGCAATTTTTTATATCATTTTCTATTTCTTCAAGTTTTCCTTTTGGATTTTCAATCTTTGTAATTTTGTTATCAACTATGGAAGCAAGCAGCTTTTTATTATTCAGAACAGTTTCCGTAATATCTTTATTTAATTCATCTATAGGAAGTTTAGAAATAACTTCAATGTCGTAACCTTTTGGGTAAAGTTTATTTACAACTTCACGAGCTGATTTTGCATCGCTATAGCGCAAAAAATTTTGTATAATTTCTGTTCTTTTATTTAGTTTAATATTATTTTTTTTCATAAGATTACTAATATCATCATAAAGTGCGAGTTCCTCGGGAGTTTTTATTTTATCATCATTATAGTAGCTGTCTTTTGGTGTTTCAGTCAGTTCTGCTTTTAAAACATCGCCAATATCAGTTCTTGATTTCAGCAATTGAACAAACTCACTCGGCTTAATATTTGAAATTTCTTTTTCGCTTAAAGGTTTAAATGACTTATTGCAGGCAGAACTTAATTCAAAAGAATCCTCAATTTGTAAAGGTATTTTAGGGAAAACAGGTCTTGTATTGCAATCTTTTTCCGTTTTAATACCTGCGGTTACAGGAGAGAAATTAACGGTAAAACTCATTAAAATAAATCCTTACTTAAAACTACACACAGTATTAATAAAAATCTGCAAATTTTGGAATTTACTTTTAATATTTAGTTTGTTACTAATCTTAATAATTTTGGGCAATTATATACAATTTTACACCTGACAATATATTATGATGCATAAGTCTAAAAATTATTTATATTAAAGCATTAGTGGCTTGTCAGGGGATATAAAACGAAGCCAACTGCTATGTATATAAAAACATCTAAACTCAGCCAAAACGCGTGAAAACGCAAGCTCTTGCATCTATCAA
>CAJOJP010000023.1 GCA_905234915.1 Candidatus Gastranaerophilales bacterium | reverse complement strand
CTGTTGACGTTTTCAGAAAAAAGGTAGGTATATTGTGACATGATAAAACCGTTATTTAGTGTACGTTTATCATAAAACACAAAAAGGAGATTTTTATACGCTAGCAGTTAAGTTTTCTTGAAGATTTTTTCTTTTTCCTTTTCACCTCTCGAATTAACCGGTATCTTGTGGGGTGGATGTCGAGGACAAATATTTAGCTTTCAAAGTTCTTTATAATACCAAAGTTGTGTATGGCGGCGTACTCTTTATTTGCAACAACTTTTGCAAAATAAACCCCGTTCTTATCGGACCCTGAATATGCCCTTATATCTTTTCTTAAATGCCCGCCTAACGTTAAAATCTTACCTTTTGGGCGCTTTAATTTATATTTCTTTTATCGCCTGTATGTTTGCCTTCGGTTTCAAAATTTTCGTTTACGGTATTTTTCATAAAGACTCTTGCCGTTTTCATCATTTTTTCCATAGCGGAGGGTGTTTCGTTTTTAATTTTTGTTAAAAATTCGATAATGGATTCAGGGTTAAAATCTATATTTATTATTTCTTTAGCCATGGTTTAATACCTCTTTAATTTCTTTTTAAGTATGTTATAATGAAAATATAGAATAATCCGATAGTCCAAATAAATCGCATATGGCTGGACTACGATTGTAGCGCAGTTAAAGGGATTGACGACCCCACGGATTATTCTATTTTTTTAAATGATTTTTTATCATTCATCTCCCCTTTTTTAACCTTTCCCGCAGTTGTTACATAATTCACGATTTCACCCGATATTTTACTTTTTTGGCCCAATTTTACGCATGCTTTTATGCATTTTTCGGAGTTTGGAATATCTTTTGTAAAAGCAAGGTTAATTCCCTCTTTTTGCGTGTAATCGTAATAAATATCATCGGGATTATTTAAAATATCGTAAATTTCTTTTAATTCATCGGGTGAAAGTTTATTCCTGTCCCCTATAATATGCCCTACTCTTTTTTCTTGAAAAACAACGATGGGGCTTTTAATTTTTACTTCTTCAAGTTTTTTAAACAAATTTGGGTAAAACCAAGTCAGAGCAATTTCATTTTTTTGAGATTTAAAACCGTTTTGAATAAGTTTATCGATTAAGTTTTCAAAAACAGCTTTTTTATGCGGATTTTCTGCCATTTTGGCAATAAAATCGTATTTTATGTTTTCGGGGAGATTTTCAACTTTGCGCCAAGCGATAACGTCTATTCCCCATGTTTTTAGCCCCTGATTTCCGCCCCACCCTGCGTCAGGTGTCATCCTTACGGGTCTTCCGTTATGTTCAAAAACAAATGTCTTAGCAGGTCTTTTTTCTCCGTTTACCGTAACTGCCGTATCTTCAATCCTGTTATCGGCTCCGCCTATTGTATTTTCAACCTTGAGCCCTTGTTTTTCAACCTGTCTTTTTGTTAAATTTACGACATAGCATCTGCAACCCCAACCGTTTGGCGGATAAAAATTGTCCCAAAAAGGGTCGTCGGCTTTAAATACTTTATTGTGAAGCGCTCTATGTTCAAGGCGCTCTCTGCCGTCTGCCATTGTTTTATATTGCCAATAAGGAGCAATATCAACTTCTTCCAACATTTCTTTATAACGACCGACGGCGTATGCCGAATTCATATTATTATCGTAAATAATTTTAATTCTTCTTGGCGTTCCTAATTCAACTGTCCTTTTTTCGCCCGTTTTAGGGTCGGTTAGTTCTTTAAAACCGCTTAGTTTTATATTAAACATTGAATGGATTATTCCATGTAATTTAAGAATATATAAAAAATTTAAAGAAACATCTATGAAATTTAATAACGGATTATAATACATTGCATATTATATAATAATGTTTTACAATTAAATAATGCAACAATGCAAGGATTATAAAGGGTTTATCAGATATGTTCAAAATAGACAAAATAAAAAAAACGGGCTTTACCTTAGCTGAAACCTTGATTACGCTTGCAATAATCGGCGTTGTTGCAATCCTCGTTATCCCCTCGTTAATGACTTCCGTTACGGATAGAGCAAGAAAAACTCAAATTCTTGTATCTCAAAGAAAATTTCAAAAAGCTGCAGAATTAATGACTTTAAATAACGCTATGGGCGGATATTATGCAGACGCTCAAGACTTTATGGAAACATTCAGAGGATATTTAAAGGTAAATATGGTTTGTCGTGTCGGCAACGAACCTTCTTCACTTCCTCCCGTTACAACTTGTTGGGGCGATGATTACCCCGGTATTAAACTTGATAACGGAAAGGTGGTTGAATTATCTTCAATTGAAACAGGGCAGGAATTCGGAACAATTGATGATGATGTAAATTCTTGGTATACAAATACCGTTGCATTTTTGGATATTGACGGAACAAGAAGAATAATTGCATATAACACTAAATGTAAAGACGTTGCTCCCGGCGTTTATTCAGGCGATACGTCGGCAGGCTGTATTGCAGGCGTTGCAGATGTTAACGGCAGCAAACGTCCAAACAAAATGGATGTGGACGTTTATCTTTTTGGCTCCGCACAATCGCTCGGAAGTGATTGCCCAATAGGAGAATCTCTCGGGATTTGCTATTATCGCCCCAAACAAATATCTGATTTAATTGCTTCAAAAGGCTTTGTATCACAATCAGAATGTCAGGCAAATATGAGTACTTGGAATTTCAGAAGCGAATACTGCACATATAAAGACAACTCACTCAGCTCGGATGAGAACTGGTATGCTCAAACGGCAAAAGAGTGCGGTTCGAGAACAAACATAATAAACGGAAGCGATTTGGCGGCAATATTAAACGAAGCATATAACACATCCTCGTTTAACGGCAGTGTAAGCTGCATGAATACGAGTATCGCAATGACGGACGACATTGCAAAAAGGCTTGCAAAATTCGGCATTCCCGACCCGAGAGTTGCAGGTACGGTTTGTATTGCAACAAGCGGGGCAAATTCATCGGCAAGAACGGTAAGCAGCACCTGCATATATTCATGGGGAACATCATGCAGTTCAAAAGTCATGTTCGGAGCCTCAAACACCCCTGTTAACAGCTATTTCTTCTGTAAAAAGTTTTTATAATTTAGTAATTAAACAAATTTAGACTAAAAATAAAAAAAGGGGAACATTTTAAAATATTCCGGAAGAACTCATAAAAATAGTAAAAATAAAATTACAATTTTCAAATTAAAATTCCTTTAATTATTCCTCGTTAAAAAACATAATACTTTAAATCGCTCAAAAGCTGAGATTTTTTGAATTTAAGAGTATAAAAAGAACCTCTAAGTTGTATTAGAAGTTCTTTTTTTAAATTTTAACGATAAAACACAATATACATTCAAATTATATGCTCGTAACAAGGAATATGACGAGAAAGAAAATATTATTAAGAATGTGTTTTTACAAGTTCAATTCCTATATTATTAAGTTCTCTTTCCAATTCTACAGGGACATTGTATCCTGAACCCGCACATTGAATACAATCAATATGAATAAAACCGCCTGCTTTTTGTTGCCCGTTTTCAAAATATATTAAAGGTTTGCTTTTAATAGGGTCCCTGCCGCTTCCATGGCAACGTGGGCACCTTCCGTAAATACTTATTCTTTCTTGATTTGGTATAGTAATATAGTCATGAGTAGTAATATCAAGAATTTCATCTCTCATATCGCTTCTGTTCTTTTCTCTTGCGATATATGTATTTGCCAAATCCATTAATTCTTCAAGCCGAAGTATTTCGGCCAAATGCTTCGGCTTCTTCTTTAGACATAGCATTAAGCTCGTCCAAAGAAACGGCAAAAGCGGGTGAAATAAAGAGAAAGAATAAAGCTAAATATCTAAACTTAATCATAACCTTACCACCTTTCCTTTTATTTATATAACGAGTTAAAAAACTAATATATAAAATATTACCATATATTAAAAAAGTACATACTATTCAAAGAGCCGTTATTAACTAACGAAAATTTTAAGAAATGTACAAAAAACTCAAAAAAACCTTGATATTGTAGAGTTAAAAAATTTTTCAAGATTATAGGATTTTTCTTATTTTTCATATTTTTTCTTAGAAATTTCTTGACCTCCCTCCTTTGTTTACAAGGGAACATCCAATTTCATACAAAATATTAATGTAACAATATAGGTTTTCAGGACAGTTGTGATGGGAGTTTTATCGTAATTATGCCTAATTTTAGGGCATTAGAGGCAGATTTTTAGTGTAGAGATTTGCCGGACTATTCTTGCACTTTTGTCCCAAATTTTGCACTAATTTGCACCAAAAACTTGTCACCCCGAACTGGTTTCAGGGTCTATTTAGCATGGCATTTGACTATTAGCGAGTGCAGAATAGTGCAACAAAGTGCAAAAATAATTTATCTTTCACTTTGATATGTGTCGAATTGTCTCTGAGATTGAGATTCAGGACTTGATGTTTCTGCGAAACAGAGTGATTAATGTGTATGCAAAGGAGCATACGCATATGGCAGAATTTACTCCAGAAAATTGTAAACAAATAGCACTCGCAAGATTAGACATTGTTCACAAGTGGCTTGAGTTCAGAAAGAAATCTCAAAACAAACTTCAAGCTGATTATGATTTTGCAAAATTGCATAATACTTCAAACTCTCATCTTTTTGAGATTCTAGGCAAAATTTCCCGTGGTAGTTTACACCGCTGGTATGCTATGTTAAACGGAACAGAAGATTACACGAAACTTCTGCCGCAGTATAAATACTCAACTGTTCGGGAATACCGAACAGTTCTGAATGATGAAGAAATAAAGATATTTATGGGTTTGCTTTTACACCCGAATAGACTGTCTATTGGCAAGGCCATTGCATTAACAAAATACAAATTAAAAGAGCAAGGGCAAAATTTTATTCCAGCTGATATTACATTCAGACGTTATGCAAAATGGTTTAAAGATAATAATTATGACAAATGGATTCTTGCTCGTGACGGAGAAAAAGCATTATCTGATAAAGTTGAACTATACATAAAACGTGATGCAAGTTTGCTTGAGGTTGGGGATATTCTTGTAGCCGATGGACATAAATTAGCCTTTCAAGTAATAAATCCATTTACCGGCAAATCCTGCCGTGCAACATTAGTCGGATTTTTGGATTGGAAATCAACAGCGTTGGTCGGTTATGAAATTATGCTTGAAGAAAATATACAATGTATTGCTTCGGCTCTTAGGAACGCAATAATCAATCTTGATATGATACCGAAAGTTGTTTATCAAGATAACGGCAGAGCATTTAGAGCAAAATATTTCACTGACGATAAAGGTTTTACAGAACTCGGTTTTCAGGGGTTGTATTCAAAACTCGGTATAGAAACAGCATTTGCAAGACCATACAATGCAAGAGCTAAAGTAATAGAAAGATTTTTCAAAGAATTTCAGAAAGGTTTTGAAAAACTCTTACCAAGTTATATCGGAAGCAGTATTCAAAATAAACCCGCCTATATGATGCGAAATGAGAAATTGCACAAAAGTTGGCACAATGAATACATTCCGACAATTGAAGAAACAATAAAAATGATAGATATGTGGCTGAGTTTCAAAAATTCACAGCCCTGCCCGAATGCTCCGGATAAAACTATTGCGGAAGTTTTAAAAGAACGAAAACGGCAGAATATTGATATAAAAACACTTGACGATTTGATGCTTGCAACTGAAGTAAAAACAATTCAAAGGAACGGGATAAGGTTTTTAAATTGCGATTATTTTGACGAAAGATTATACGGTTTTAAAAGTAAAGTCTTGATAAAATATAATCTTTTTGACCTCACTAGTATTAAAGTTTACACACCGAAAGGCGAATATTTATGCACCGCAGAACGTGTAACCGAAACTCATCCGATGGCAAAGCTATTAGGTGATGTCAAAGATTTTGAAGATTACAAGCAAAAAATTGTTAGACAGCGCCAATTAAAAAAGAAAACTATTGAATCTGTTAAAAAATATCTTCAATGTGAGGATATAAAGTTACTTGGAACAGAGTTAGAAACACAAAATGATTTACCCCCGTTCAAATCGGATTCAAAAAGGGTTCAAACGCTGTTCAAAAATAATTCAGAAAAATATGAGTATCTTGTAAAAAATGATCCTAATAATTCTTGGATAACAGAATTCAGAAATACAAAGGAGTACAGGCTGTTATATGAATAAGATTTTTGTAAAAACTCAAAATGTAAAAAACTTTATCGGATTTGTTGAAAATTTGATTAACAAACCTAAAAATATTCCAAAAATGGGACTTGTTTATGGCGAACCGGGACTCGGTAAATCGCAAACGGCTTTATGGTTATCTTGTAAATATGATGGAATTTATTTAAGAGCATCAAACCTTATGACAGGCAGATGGCTGCTTGAAGAAATGGTTAAAGAGCTTGATGAAATACCAAGATCTCTGACTTCAGATAATTTCAATATTGTGATTAAAAAGCTGAAACAAAATCCGCAAGTGATTTTTATTGATGAGATCGATTATCTAATGAATAACTATAAATCTATTGAAACCCTACGGGATATTCACGATGAAACAGGCAGCCCAATAATTTTTATCGGAATGAGATTGGCTCACAGGAAACTTGAAAGATATAAGCACCTCTATGACAGGTTTTCAGAAATTTTAAAATTTGAAACCTTTTGGATAAATGATTTATCACAAATAATCGGACAACTTTCGGAGATTCCATTTGCTCCCGATGCTATTAAATATATCCATAAAAAATACAATAGGTTTAGGCAAATTATTCAGTTGATAAACCAGATGGAAACATTTGCTAAAGACAATAATTTAACTGAAATTACGAAAGAAATTATGGAGCAGATTTTATGAACATAGAAAAATGGCACGACATTTAAAAGAATTTACCCTTGATGAAATCGAAATGATTGCAGAATATGATTGCAAAACAGAGCTTGAACGGCTTTTGAACGAGAGTAAATTGGTATTTGAACATGGTATGTATAAATACAAAGCGCCGGAGCAACTTAAAACTTTTGATATCTTTGAAAAACCGATTTATAAAAGCGGGGAACGGATTTTGTTTAAGAGTATTGCAATTATCTATCTGAATAATCGCAGACTTACAAAAGATACCTTAAAAGGTTACCGCTCGCAGCTAAAATATAATATCATTCCGTTTTTTGAAGGTTTATATGTAGATGAAATTACTTATGAAATGATTTTAGAATTTGTGGATTTTATGAAGAAAAAATTTAAACCCAAAACAGCAAGTAACGGAGTGACGTTGCTTGGTAGTATCTTAAAATATGCATTTATTGAGGGTTATATCAAAAATAACCCGTATTTTGGTGTTAGAAATTCAATGTGTAAATAAGGAGACAATATGACGAAATTAGATAAATTATCGCAAGCAGAACAGATGTACATTTATGAGAACCAACCACTCGATTTGATTGGTAAAAAACTTGACCTTTCACGCAGGACTTTATTTTATTGGAAGAAGGAATATGCTTGGGATAAAAAGAGGTTTGCAAAAGGTAGAGAACAAGAGCTTTTTAACCGAGAATTGATAAATTTTGCACAAAAAATTATGGATAAAATTTCAAATGATCTTGACAATAATCAACAAACCCCGCAAGCAGAAATGTATTCACTGATGAATATTTTAAAAAATCTACCGCAAATGAAAACTCAAATCCCAGAGCCAAAACAAAAACTAAAGTCTAAAAAGGAAGAATATTTACCGGAAGATATTGTAAAAATAGTTGAAAGAGATATTTTGGGAATGTAATAGATAATATGTCCATATCTGACATAGCCTTCGTTTATGATAAGATTAAATGGAGGTAAATATGACACAAATTGAAGTTTTAAAGGGAGATATAATAAAGTTAAATGTTGAGGCGATTGTTAATGCCGCAAATACGAGTTTATTAGGTGGCGGTGGAGTGGATGGTGCTATTCATCGTGCAGCAGGGCCAGAACTTTTAGAAGAATGCAGAACTTTAAACGGCTGCAAAACAGGACACTCAAAAATTACAAAAGGCTATAATCTGCTAGCAAAATATGTAATTCACACTGTCGGACCAGTATGGCAGGGGGGTAAATATAACGAAAGAGAAAAATTAAAATCCTGTTATGAAACGGCTCTAACTCTAGCGAAAGAAAACGGAATTAAAACAATAGCATTCCCTGCTATCTCTTGCGGAGTTTATCATTTTCCTTTAGAAGAAGCCTGCAATATAGCAACAGAAACCGTTAAAAAATTTATTGCTAATAATGATTGCCTTGAAAAAGTTATTTTTATAGACATAAACGATGCAATTATTGAAATTTACAAAAGGATTTTGAATTAATAATTTACTATGTCCAGTTCTGACACAATAAAAATTTATTATATTATTGTGGTACTATTAACTAATTGGAGCATAATATGAACAAAATAGACATTACATTCGATTTCACATCTGATACACCAAATTATTGGGACTGTTTTTATGCAGGAGTAGATAGACCTGACCCTGATGCAAAGAGTCCTACAATGAGACAATATCAGCAAATGATTTATAGCAAAACTTTGCCAAATGGAGAATTTTTTGAGCTCAAGCAAGGTAATAGTTCAGATAAATACCTATATTGGAAAGATTTTTGTTTTGGAAGTGATTCAATAATTAATATGTATATTCATCACAAAACTCTTCAAACGTTAATTAATGATATCAAAAAAGAAATTCCTGACTTTGATAAATTTTATGAAGAATACTTGAGAAAAAGCTATACAATTGGTGGTGAAATAATTTTTCCTAAATATCCAAAGTCTATAAATGTTGAAAGAGGACGATATAACGGCAAAATTAAAGATAGGTTCGACTTAACTTTAGAATGTATAAGGCTTTATTATAATAATAAACAAAGTCCACTTTATGATACTTTAAAAGCGAATCACAAATTCTTTGAATTATTTGTTGATTTCAAAGGTTATGTAGATTTCTTTTATTTGAATGATTTAGTTTCAGATGATTATAAATCTATTAATTTTTACTTAGATTTTGACAACTATAATAGGACTGATCAAAGACCTCAAACTGTTGAAGAATGGAATACTTTGTACCATAAACAAATGGAATTCTTAAATAAACGTAATTCGCGTATAGATAAGTCTTTTAACGGGTAAATTCATGGACATTTTAGACAGACTTGCAAAATCAAAATTCAGGAGCAGATTTAAACTTCGGGCAAAAGAATTTGAATATATCAAGGACAAAGGACTTGATAAGATTCGTTCTCATGCCTGTGATTTTATACGGGATAGAATTGCTCCGGCAGAACCTGTTAATGACGGCAAACAAACTCCAATGCGTAGTCATCCTGTTTTTATCGCTCAACACGCAACCGCCACTTGCTGCCGCGGCTGCATTGAAAAATGGCACAAATTTCCAAAAGGCAGAGAACTAACCCAATCTGAACAAGAATATCTTGTTTCAATAATTATGGAATGGATAAACCGGCAAATGAATTAGGATAAGATTTACAGAAAAACAATTAATTTTATTGTATTATAATGTTGCTATGTATAAAGTATTTATTGATGAATCTGGTGATTTAGGAAATAGCTTTTTAAAGGATGATACCAATAGAGGTTCATATTGGTTTGTGTTATCTGCAATTATTATTGAAGAAAATGATGTAAGTAATATTGAAGCAGAAATAGATGGTACAAAAGAAAAATTAAAGAAGAGTAAATATTTTCATTTTGCCGATGATAAACATCCTCAAAGAAATGTTTTTATAAACAAAATTGCTCAAATGAATTTTCGCTCAATTGTAGTAGCTCAAGATAAAATGGAATTAGTAAACATATGTAAAATGGCACAAAAAGATAAATTAAATTTTCAGGAAATTTTTGAACACGTTGTAACAATATTATTTAAAGAATTTTTGTATATGTTTAGAAATGAAACTACACCTATAAGTTTAGAATTGTTTTTTGAAGAAAACAATAAACTTGATTACAATAAAATTATAAACATTGCTAATAATTTTTCTAAAAATAGCAGCTTAAATTTCAAAATATATACTTGTGATAAAAATTGTAAATGCGTACAAATCGCAGATTATTTGGCGGGTGCAATTCTACAAGCGTTAGATGAAGATAAAATTGACAAACAAGTAGACACAAGTTATGTCGATAAATTAATTGGAAAATTATACCATTGTGACCCACGCCCATATCCAAATATTGCAAGAATGTATATGACAAGACTTATAGAAGGTCCATATAAACACAGAATTAAACTTTTAACTTCTCACGTATATGGAAAACTTGAGTATGATAAACAGGGGTGGACTCGAGATATCCAAGAATGTTTTTGATTTATATTTATTTTTCAAAATCATCTTCAAACCCTCTTATGTTATCAAGTTCAATGTTGTATCTCTTGCCGGTTTTATCCACACAGGTGGCAAAGCGGATTTCTGTACGGCAACGACCGGATAGCGAGCAGATTGAGCTGACTATGCCGAAAGGCATAAAAGGGAAACTCTGCGAGCGTGGAAGAAATCCAAGACAATCTACCGTTTTATCGGCAAATTTGTTTTCCCATAAACAAATCAGTAAACCAATTTCTTGTGTTTTCAAGTTCAAAATCTTTGTTCCATACAACTTATAATCTTTTTCAACCATATTTTAACCTTTCATTATTTTTATATCTGCGTATATCTCGTCCGGCTTGTCGGGGTCAATCAAAAAATCTTTATCAAATATATATTTTTCACCATTTGGGGCAACGCAACCAACAATATTGTGTTCTCCAAAACAAACAACGGTAAATTCTTCGCTATCTTTTTCAAACCAACCTTTAAGCTTTTTTAATCTGTATTTTTTACCGATTTCAATCATAGTATGCTCCTTTCAAGCTACACCATTCATCGCTCTTGTAACCAGAAGCATCAACCATATATGTCTAAAATGTATCAATAAGACACAAAAATGTATGAATGCCGGATTTTAGATATGCTATAATACATAAATACAACAAAATATAAGGATTACAGACATGGAAAGTCCATTAGAAAAATTATATGATTTTATGGTTACTGGCACAATAGGCATAGTGTCAGCACCTACCAAACAGTCTTTAAATCGATTGGGATTATCTGATAATGAAAAAGAAATTTTAAAAAAGCACTCCTGCAAGTTTTTTTGGTGTATTGTTTTGGAATATTATATTGAGAATAAAATATTATTTAAAGACAAAGAGAACGCTTTTCTTAAAATTGCTATGGCAGAAACAAAAGATCCAGATTTGGTAATTAAATTGAATAAATTTTTTAACAATATAAATAAAGACGAAGCAAAAAATTTACTGGAAGATATATACAGAGGAATACCCAAAGATGCCTTAAAAGATTTATTCCACAAAATTTTTAAGTGTTTTAATTTTGAACACGATTTAAATGGCTATTAAACACCTTTTAAACAGTATTGAAATCCTCAATTTCTTTTTCATGGTCAATAAAGAATGCGTTTAACACATCCGCATCATTGCGTAAATGTTTAACGACTGGTGCGAGGTTGTAACATTCTTCGATTTCCGGCTGATTTGCGACAAAGTAATCAATAACAACAGCTGTGTTATAAATATTCTTCGACCACTTACTTAATTGCTTAAACTCTTTTGGAGTAATATTCAATCCGACTTTTTCCATACGACCTCCTTTAACGTGTCGTATTCATCACTCAAAGTCAAAAAATAGTCAAATTATGTATAATCTACTATAAAATACTTGTTCTTAATTAACCCCAAGACTTACCAAAGAGTTCTTTACCATTTGGAGCTAATTTCAAAACTGCATTTTCATTTAGTAACTTCTGTGCTTTAGATGTATATGAATTTTGTTTATCAAAAGCAATAATCACTTGTTTATTGGCTTGAATATATAATTCAAGAATTTTTTCAATAGCATTATCATATATTTGTTTTAATATCAAAGAATCATGGACTATTATTGGTAATTTTGTTAATGACAATATTGCTAAATCCATTATTATAAGCCCTTTACAAGCAATACCCGTACCGGTATCATCAGGGGTATGGAAATTATAACCATTATTTGTGAAATATAGCAAAGGAGAATTATATATGCCAGCATATATGTAATCATTTAAGGAGGCCATTTTTGTGTTAATTTTATTTTGTACTATCGAAAATTGCTTAGTTTTTAAGTTATTTAATAGGTCAAGACATTCTTTTTTACTTTCTTTCAATTCCGTTCCTTGCAAATAAGCATAATTTTGCTTTTGAAGCATATCTAATTCTCTTAATAAATTTGCATGCTGTTGTAAAACTTTTTTGGGAATGTCTTCATTATTTAATAATTTTCGCAAAGTATCTTCATAAGACTTTATTTTTGCATCATATTCTTGAATAGCTTGCCATAACCTGTTTTTTTCTTCTGTTAACTCTTCTTTAAAAATTCCGGCAATTTTATTGTGGAAATTTTCAACTTTTTCAATATTCTTTAACTCTATATTTGGGAAATATTTACTTAATTCTACATATGTATTAGTTGTTAAAGGGAATTTGTAATCTTGATTATTACTTATGACATTATATTTTGCTTTTAAATTTCCTTGTGAACGTCTTGCTGATGATAAAAGATTTTTGTAATGCAATGCTTCCTCAGAAACAGACGGATCATTTCCAATCATCTGGTTTTCTATCAAATTAGAAAATTTGCATATTTCTTTTTTTATAAGTTCTATTCTTTTAAGGTTCTGATTATATTCGCTTTTTGTAATTTTGATAATAAGATTGAATTTTTGAGCATCACTATATGTTTTATGTTTTTCAGATATAGTGTCTGCTTGAATTTGTGCATCTTTTATTGGCATATATTCATTAAACAACTTAAGTACAGCATAAGTAGCTTTCTCGGATTTTTCTTTTGGGGAAGAATGTAGCGGATGTTTCTCATCACAATTTTCTTTCCCGTATACTCTTGTATATCTTCCAATTGCATCCCTAAATGTCAAATCAGGCAATTGAATTTTGTACATTTCATCTAACCATTTGCAAAAATCCTTTATGTCGTGACTCTTCATTTTGCGATAATTATCATCACATTCCCAAACTTCTTTTGACTTTGTATTATTTCTGCAAAATTTATATAATACATTATTAAATTTAAAAGCAAAAAATATATCATGGCTTCCAATATTTTTAATAATATCTTCTGCTCCAGAATATGTATTCCCGCCAAATACAAAATCCACTATTAAAAGAAATGTTGATTTACCAATAGAATTATGCCCGCAATCCGTTCCTAATACAACACTAAGTCCTTCATTAAATATAATTTTTTTCTGGTGGAATTGTTCACAATATATTTCATACAACATAATGCAACTCCTCTTTTTCTGACAATACAATTTTGTTTAATGCAAACAAACAATCTAATGTATCTATGTAATCTTCAATATCATTAAAATTTTTCTTAGTTTTTTGATATAAGGAGGTAACTGCTTCATCTTTATTTTCTAG
Source organism: Candidatus Gastranaerophilales bacterium (assembly GCA_905234915.1). Classification (GTDB taxonomy): domain Bacteria; phylum Cyanobacteriota; class Vampirovibrionia; order Gastranaerophilales; family Gastranaerophilaceae; genus Avigastranaerophilus. Next base: position 12,071 of record CAJOJP010000023.1, on the reverse strand, counting down.
TCGTTCTATAATTGGTATAAATTTCGATATTGTACTTTCTGAATATGAATAAATTTTATTCGGTAATTTCATCAAACACCTCACAATTTTGTATAAAAAAAGATACAACAATTTCACAAGCTACTTGGGATTTAGATCCTGTATGTTTCATAATCCAATTAACTATCTCATTAAAAATATATTCTTTGTCGTCAGTTATAACTTTCATTTTTTCATAACATGATTTTATTCGTAAGCATAGAGAAGAAAAACTAAAGTCATTAATTCCGTCTAAACTTTTAAATAGTTCTAAAACATAAGGGTAATTCTGGGTTATTAAAATAGATACTTTATCTTTTAACATCCTTTCACTAGTGTAAAACTTATTTTTCACATTTACCGGAAGATCATTTAGTTCTGATATAATTTTTTCATCAATATCAACAATTTTTTCAACGACATAAGCTATTTCTTTTTCTAAACCAATTGAGAATGTCGATTCTAATAATCGTGTTTTAATTAAACAATCTTTTTTTATATTCAATAGTTTTTCATAATCATTTTTATTAGTATGGTAATCTTGATTATCATGACAATTTTTACACAGGGCAATTTTATTTTCAAAAGATTCACTATTATTACCCAATCTTTCAACATCAATCAAATTTTCATATTGTTCTTTTGTTGGACTATTAGGATAAATATGCGCGATTTCATATAGTTTATTTTGTTTTGTTTGTTTGTGATTTCTTAAATCATCACCACACAATGGGCAAGTAAAATCAACTTCCTTCAAAAAAAGTTGTTCTTCAGCAGCCGTTGGACGTTGTCTTTCAACGAGATATGTGTCATTATTTTTTAATATTTCAAATTCATTATCTTCCATTTTTATTCCTGATACTCTTTAAAGTTTTCCACTTGTTCCATAACCTTATTGAAAACTTCAGGGCTGTATTGTGGCGGATAACCGTTTTTAACCAGACAAATTTTTATTTCAAGTTTTAGTTGATCACGGATATTTTGATTATTCAACCAATCTGCAAAAGATGATTTTACATCAATTATTTCTTTAATCTTTTGTGCCAATGCTTTACACTTGTCATTAACAATGACACCTTCAATTTCTTTATCGGTTCCATATTCAAAATTATATTGATTACGCAAAGCGATTAAAATATCATAAAATGCTTTTTCTTCAAATGTTAAACCGATTTTGCGGAAACTTTCGCGGTTTTCGTTCATCTGTTTCAAGATATTCAATGCTTGTTCCGTTGCAATTTTAATAATATTTTCTGATGCTTCTTCTTGCGCCTCTCCTGCTTCTTCTGCATCAAGATGTTTCCGTCTTTCGTTATATTCTTCAATAGTCTTTTCTAACATTTCTTGGAAAGTTTTTGAAGCTAATTGATTAACTTTGCCATATTCCTTAATCTGTTTGCGCAGCATTTTTACAAGAAGTTCAAGTTTAGTTGCGGGCATTTTAACATCAGACAATTTTTCAAAATATTCAGGAGAGAATAAGTCCTCTTCTTCGCCGCTTTCAAGAACACTTTCAACCTGATTATACTTTAGAGCTTCTTCAACCATTTTAGCAACAGTACGATTCATTGTATCAGTATCAATTTCGGTTGTTCCGCTCATTTTACGAACAAAACCTGCAATTGCCATAAAACATTGTGCAAGTGCAGATTCTTCTTCGCCAAGATTTCCTGATGGCTGACAGATATCAAAAGCTGTTCTCATTCTTTTTACTGTTTTTAAGAAATATGTTTTGAATGAAACCTTTTTAGAACCTTTGTTTCCTTCCGTATTTAATTCTTGAGTTGCTATAAATACATATTCCGCAGCTTTAGCAAGTAATTCATACCGCCTAAACGGATCGCAATTCGGATTTAAAAACGGGGTTAAATCGTAATTAACAAACAAATTTTTAAGTACTTCAAGTTCTTCTCTAAAAACTTTTGTTGCTTGTTCAACGTCATCTTCTGTCGGTGCAACGGAAGTATCTCCGCCGTATATTTTCATAGCTTCGCGCATATTATCACGGATACCGATATAATCTATTATCATTCCAAATTCTTTGCCCGGATATTTTCTGTTTACACGGCTGATTGTTTGAATGAGCAAATGTTTCTTTAACGGTTTATCATTGTATAAATATGTAAGTGACGGAACGTCAAACCCTGTAATCCACATATCAACGACAATTACAATACAGAAATTTGATTTTTCCTGCTTAAATGCTGCATCTAATTCATCTGAACGCTTGTCGTTTCTGACTCCGCCAAGATAATTATACATATCCTCTTTATCATTACTTCCGACACTTGCAACCATTGCAATAAAAGGCATTGGTTTTAGTTCTTTAAGTTCTTCTTCTGTTGCAGAAACTCCGTCAGGTACTTTCTTTTCTTCAAACCATTCAGGATATTTTTCTTTAAATTTATTCAACAAGTCAAAAGCGATTTCTCTTTTTGAACAAACTATCATTGCTTTTTGAATCCTGTCAGGATCGCCTGCGCAAGAAGTGATATAGTGGTCGTGAATATCTTTTGCAAGTCTTTCAAGTCTTGATGATTCGCCTAAAATTACTTCCATAGAACTCATAGCACTCTTGCTTGCTTTTATATCTTCTTCGGTTGCACCGTCATCAGCACATTTTTTATAATAATTTTCAATTTCTGTTGCTTTATTTTTATCAAGCAAAACTTTTGCTATACGAGGATGATATTTTATTGAAACGGTTAAACCGTCAGCAACTGCCTGATCCATAGTATATCTGTCTATTTCATCCCCAAATGTCTGATAAGTTTCTGCTATTGGTGTTCCTGTAAACCCAACAAATGTCGCATTCGGGAATGCTTCTTTTAATACTTTTGCATACGGTTTAGAGAGAAGAGCTTTCATATTTTTGTCAGCATCTTCACTAAACTGTATTTTCTTTGAGTGTTCAAGTTGAGTTCTGTGTGCTTCGTCAGAAAAACAAATAATATTATTTCTGTCATTTATAAGCCCGATTTTGTCTTCCTGCCTGTCGCAGAATTTTTGTATTGTGCAGATATAAAAACCTCCGCTTTGTCTTGCGGCAAGTTCTTCTCTTAACATTGCACGATTTTTAACAACAGAAACTGCACCAAGATTTAAAAACTCCGTACTTTTTGTGAAAAGTTTTGCGCCTTGCTTTTGAAGTTCATCTCTATCAACAATTAAGATAATTGTAGGTGAACCAATTTGCGGAATATCGCTGCAACGAAGTGCAAGCTGACGGGCAAGAAATGCCATTGTATAAGTTTTTCCGCACCCTGTTGCACCAAAATATGTTCCGCCTTTACCGCTTTTTGTTGTTATAGAATTAACTATACTTTGCTTTAATAATTTTGAAGCGAAAAATTGCGGATAACGGCAAACGATTTCTATTTCGTCTTTATCATAAATCTCATCTTGGAAATATATATAATCTCTGAATATTTCTAAAAATCTTTCTGGACTATATACCCCCTTAATCATTGTTTCTGTTTCAGCAAAAGGAAGAGTAGAAACATTATCTCCGTCATTAACTCTTCTCCAGGCATAAAAATGTTCGTAAGGAGTTCTGACTGTTCCGAGTCTTGTTTTAACTCCGTCTGATATACAAGCCAAAGGACAATAGTGTAATAAATGTGGAATATCTCTCCAATAACGAATATTTATCTGCTCCCATGCTTTATATATGGTTGCACTTGGGTCAGCCGGATTTTTTAGTTCTATAACGCATAACGGCATACCGTTTACGAATAAAATCACATCAGGTCTGCGGTTTTCTTTTTGTCCGTTATTGATGTATTCTACCGAAAATTGATTTACAACTCTGAAAATATTATTATCAGGATTTTCAAAATCAATAAGCGGAATCATTTTTGCTAAACCGTCTTGAGGAGTGTATTGAACTCCATCAACCATCCAACCGTAAACCTTGTGTAAAGTAGCAAAATCGCTTTCACCGCCGACAAGACGAATATTATCGTATATTTGAGAAACTTCATCTTGTTTTAAATCAGGATTTGTTGCTGATACAAAGTTCTTAAAATCATCGGCAATTAAGACATCACTTTTTGTTTTACGGCTAATGTCGCTTCCTAAGGTGTATTTCCAACCGACAGATTCTAAAAAACTGATGAAAGCACATTCAAATTCTGATTCACAATAACGACCGTTATATTCCGATAATTTAACCATCTTTATTCCTCTATTTGCCAATGCCCGTTTTTATCGGCACCAACACGCTTTATTGACCCGTTTTCTTGTAGCTTTTTCATGTTTGAAACTATATTTTTTCTTGCTATTCCAACAATTTGGGCAAGTTCTTCTTGCGTTACAAACGGATTATTTTTAATTGCATCAATAATTTTCTGCTGATTTGCAGTAACCTTTACAATAACCTTTTGAGTAACCCTATTTTCTGAATTTATAATTTCTTCTATTGTATTTAGAATTAAAGAAAGCATAAATTCAATGAATTTGGTACTGTTTGCTTCACTGTCGCTTGTTCCGAGAACTTTATAATATTCTTTTTGATTTTCTTTGATTAAAGTTTCAACCGGAAGCCAAGCAAAGATTTCTTTCCAGTCTTTTAAAATTACAGTTTGCCACAAACGCCCCATTCTTCCGTTTCCGTCTTGGAACGGGTGAATAAATTCAAATTCATAATGGAAAACGCAGCTTTTTATAAGCGGATGAACATCACTTGTTTTTATCCATTCAAATAAATCTCCCATAAGCTCAGGAACCCTGTCTGCGGGTGGAGCGAGATGAACAACCTTTTCTCCGTCAAATATACCGACACCGTCTGTCCTATATTTGCCGTTTCTATCTACTAAATCCTGCATCATAAGTTTATGAGCTTTTAGTAAATCTTTTTCGTTGTACGGGTTAAGTGATAACAATAAATCATAAGCCTGAATAGAATTTTTTACTTCTTTTATTTCATTCGGGTTGCCTAAAATACGTTTGCCGTCAATAATATCAGTTATTTGTTTCAAGCTCAGACTGTTATTTTCAATAGCCAAAGATGAATGAATGGTTTTAATCCTGTTTTCTTTTCTTAATTGAATGTGATAAGGACTATTTTGAAGATAATTTATCTCTCCGATTTTTTCAGAAATATTAGAGATAAGTTCAATTATTTTAGATGTAATTTCAAACGGCGGTGTGTACATTTTCAGCCTCCATCGCTTCTTCAATAGAACCTTTTATCAGTATAGGACAAATATCTTTTATTTGAGTTTTTAGGCGTTCATTGATAGATTTTCGTTCTTTGTAAGCGTTATATATGTCCACAATTGATTTTTGAATGTTTTTCTTTGGAATAGGAATGGAAACATTGCACATATCTTCATATGAGAAATTTTCTCTTGCTGAACCCCAAGAATGAAATCTTGTATACCTGTCAAATTCTGTTCTTGATAACCACATTGCCAAGTATTCAGGAATTATTTTATCCTTATCTACACTAAATACTTCATAAATTGGCGAAACAACTATATCTTTTTCAAATGTGTTAAAAGAAAAGGCTAATACTTTCCAAGAATCTGTTGTTGGTACAAATGCAAAATCGTAGGGTTTTACTATTTTGTAACTTCCAAGTTCATCTCTGTTTACACGACTTTGAGGTTCTCGGAATTTTTTTTGAGTACTCAAACCCATAACATAGTCAATAGATTTATCCGTATTTCTATCATTTTTTTGTGTTATGTAGTTTCCTATGGATTCGCATGGTATTTTTCTTCTCAGGTCTTCGATATAGGCATCACATACAAGTTTCAAATCGTCCAAACCACGTTCGTAGCTTTTCTGATTAGCAAGCATAGCATTATAAACATCAACATACTTCTGCTGAATCGGAAGTGGTGGAAGTTTTATTTCTTCCTCACAAAAATTATTCCAATCGAAAACTTCAGTAGAACTCCCCCAGGAAATATATTCTGCATATCTGTCCCATTCTTTTCTGCATAAATACATAAATAAATATGCATCAATAATTATATTCTTTGCAGCTTCTTTTATTCGAAACACATTGTCATTAAAAGTTATTATATATGTCTTTTCTGTATCATTAAACCCTATACCTAATTTTCTACTGCCTCTAGGATTATATGCAAAATGTCGAGGAGGTACCAAATGAAACTGACTAAAATCTTTTTCCGATATATTACCTCTCATTGGTATTATTATTTTATCAATATTTACACCAATGGCATCATCTTCACCGTAACATACATCATCATTTTTTTGATTTGTTAATTCAATCAAATCTCCAAACTTATACTTAGTCAATGCCATATCCAATCCCCTTAAATGCTTCTTCCAGCATAGCTTGAGATTCTTTCTCTTGTTTCATTATGTCCTGCATTTCTTTTTGAATACGGGAGATCTCTTTTTCATAGTCTATATCCAAGTCGTGGTCTATGAACTCAATATATTTACTTGGGGTCAGAGCCCATCCTTTTTCTTCAATTTCTGCTATACCGACACTACGGTATAATTCCGGAACTTCATATTTTGTTCCGTCAGTACCTACACTTTGCCAAATGTGATAAATTTCTGATGCTCTTTCGATTTGCTCTGTTATCAGGCGGACTTTCTTTTTCTGCTCATTTTTTACAGGGTTTTCGGTCCATTGACGCAAATCCATAAATAATATCTCGTGCTCTCTGTTTCTTAACTGTCTTCCGTGAGATTCTCCGCCTCGCTTATTTTGGTTCAATATCCAAAGAGTTACACTAATATCCGTTGTAATAAAGAGTTCTCTTGGCAGTACAACAATCGCCTCAACTTTATCATTTTCAATAAGTTTTTTTCTGATATTAAAAGTATCGCTGTCATTCAATGCCCCGTTTGCAAGCAGAAAACCTGCAACACCGTCAGAGGGTTTTAAGTGTGACAGAATATGCAATATCCAAGCATAGTTAGCATTACTTTCAGGCGGAGTCTCGTAATCTGACCACCGTGCATCATTTTTCAAATTTTCATCATACCATTTTTTAAGATTAAATGGCGGATTTGCCATTATATAATTGAAATATAAACCTTTATGCAAATCATTGGTAAACGAAGAATCACTTATCTCGCCAAGGTTATGACTTAACCCCCGTAGCGCTAAATTCATCTTTGCAAGACGGTAAGTTGCCGCCTCTTTTTCCTGACCGTAAATATTAATTCTATTTATATCGCCCTGTCTTGATTTTACAAGTTCGGCACTTTGTATAAACATACCGCCTGAACCGCACGCAGGGTCATAAAGAGTTCCTTCATAAGGTTCTATCATTGATGCGATTAATTGAACAACATCATGCGGAGTATAATATTCACCTTCTTCTTTTGTCGCATTTACTGCAAATTCTTTAAGGAAATACTCATAAACTCTTCCGATAAGGTCTTTTTCTTCGCCAAATGCCTTATGACTGATTTTATTAACTTCATCAACAAGTTTTTTTATGTCGTTTGGTGCAAGATTTCTGGTTGTAAAAGTACCTTCAACAAAACAGCCTTTGAGTTGTTTAGAACTTGTTGCAATACTATGCAGGGCGGTATCAAGTGCAACATTAAGCTGTGGAGCGGTTGTATTTATAATTGTTGACCAGCGAGCTTCTTCCGGCAGATTGTATGTTCCGTCCGTAAAAGTCATATCGTCAAAAAATGCTGCTCTGATATTTTCGTCATCAGGATTCAAACCCTGTTCAATTAATGTTTTACGAAGTTTTTCAAGCCCGTCTTCATATTTTTCTCCGATAAAACGCAAGAAAACAAGGGTTAACATCATATCACGTTTTTCAAAAAACGAACCGGAATTTCTTGCGGTACGGAGAATATCCCTGCAATTAAATAAAATATTATCTATGTTTAATTCCTTATTTAATGCCGTTTTCTTAGCCATACAACCTCACTTTTTCTAAAACTATCATACCATGAAAATGCCCAACTGTTTGTAGTGTAACATTCCTGTGATAATTTTATTATGCCATGCAGATATGTCAAAAACGGACAGAAAAATATTTAGGTGCGATAACACTAAGTATTATTGCTCAAATGTGCTATTTTTTTATGATAAGATAAAACCTAAAGGAAGATATAAACTTGAGCATTCTTGATAAAAAGAAATTAATAGCAATTATAAAGCAAGTGAAGTATATAGATACTTCTATAGGAAAAATTGAATTAGACCAAATTATTGGAGAGGGTGGAACTTCTATTGTAAAAAAGGCTCATATAGAAGATGTAAGCAGAGAACTTGCTGTAAAATTTTTAGCAGAAAACTTAGCCGATAAACCTTCAACACAATATAAAAGATTTAAGCAAGCATATATAAATTTATTTTTTGATCAATATTCTCTTCCAGTTCTTCCTCAATTATATTTTGGAGAATTACAAGAAAACGATGTAATTATACCATATACTATTATGCCCTATGTTCCAAAAACTTTGAAAAAATATAGAAAAGAAAATGAAAATAATTTTAATTTACATAAATTTGAATTTATTTTTAATTGTCTCCTTAATAACATTGAAAAAATTCATCAGTATAATATCATACACAGAGATTTAAAGCCGGAAAATATTTTTATTGATGGTGATAATCTTTTAATAGGAGATTTTGATATTTCAAAATTTAATGATGCTGAACATATAAAATTGATAGATACAAGTTCTGGAGACAGATTAGCAAATTATGCATTTTCAGCACCGGAACAATCAGATAGTACACTGGGAGATGTGTGTGATGCATCAGATTGGTTCGCCTTTGGACAAATTTTATACTGGCTGATTACAAAAAGTACAATCAGGGGACAAAACCCAATTCAAGTAAAAGAAATTAATGAATGTTGGTTCAAATATAATGATTTAATTAATAAATTAACTTTGCAAAACCCAAAAGAACGCTTGGGAAGCAAGGGGGATATTGAGGAATTTTTAAAAAAGAATGATAAGTTAGTACAGCAATTTGAACAAGAATATAATATTATAAAAAGTAATAAAATATTTGATGAAATTCTTCGTAAAAATTTCCCCGGTCAACGCAATTTATTTAAAATAGATGATGGTTCTAAAATTCAAAACTTATTTGATGAGTTAAATGATAATTTACAAGCTACTTCCTTATATTATCGTCTATACCATTTAACCGGTAGGGATGATTATGTTCGCAGAATTACAAAAACACAAAACTCTACAGATGGAGAATTTTGGTTATTAAATAATTATGAGTTTTATATTAACAGTTTATGGATATATAAAGGTGATATCGGATATGATTTTATTGTAATTGATATCAAGGCTATGAAAACTAACGATACTTTTGGAGAGCCTAACGATTCAAGTGTATGGGTTGGTGCAGGATACGATAATACTGAATATATAAGCTGCAATGAATATGAAGATGGATATTCTGTAAAATTAGGTAAATTATCAGATGATGTAGAATTCAGAGAAAGATATGTAAGGAATGATTTGTTAATCTTATCCCCTCAATTTAGTAGTATGTATAATGCTTTTAAAGAAGATGCTATCAAAAATTTATTTACATTGTACAGAAACAATAATTCAGTATTAAAGGAAGAATTTTTGAAAGAAATAATGCCACCAAAAGTACTTCGACATATATCGCATCTTATGGGGTTGGGATATTAGGGTAACAATTGATATTATTTACATGTTGCTATATCTAATCTCCATCTCATAGTTAATTTAATCTTGTTCTGTATGTTAAATTACAAACAAATAGGTATATTATTAATATTTTTTAAAAAAATTTTAAGTTTAAATTTTAAAATCAACGCAATTAAGAAATTGTGCAAAATTCAAAAATTAAGCAGTTTTTAATTTTTAAAACACGTTATTATTAGCTAAAATATTAAGCTTTTCACTTAGTTTTGAATAATTTTTAGAAGCGATTTCAGACACTTTAAAAGGCTTTTTGGACATTTTGCAACACTTTTGGGTAATTCAGAGAATATAAACAAGATACTTTTCTATTGCATTTCGCAATACTTAAAATTAATTTTTAGCGTTTTCAACAAAAGGTAAACATTTTAGTATGATTAGTTAATAATACATACAATATATTAAATCAAGGAATAACAAAACGTATGAAAAAATTGTACGAAAACTAATTAAAAACAAATACTAAGCCCCCCTTTTTTTGCAGTCAAAAAACAATCAGTAAAACTTAAACGAAAAAGGGGTAAAGATAGTAGCGTATATGAACAAAAAAGCGTTAACGGTTATCATGCTAATAAACATTAACGCTTCACGTTTTACATTAAAGGTTTTTAATCCGGAAGTTACCGGCACCCCGCCCTTTATTTATAATTATAAAAAATTTAAGGTAAATTCCAAGAGTGCGGAGCCGATTTTGCAGACTTTATCACGATGAGGGGTAAAATCGAAATAAATAACGGCGTGCGTGAGCCTAGGTGAAAGTCGGAAGCTCATCACTTTCGAGCGCAACAGTCGAACTGCGAAGCCGAACTACCGGGAAATACTCGGTAAATGACAAGATTTATGGGTAATTTTAACAGATTTTTACACACTAAATTAAAATAAAGGAGGATTAAATTATGGCATTTAATGTAGTAGAAATTCCGGCAATCGTAAAAGAATTAATCAAAACCTCCGAAACAACGGGAAAATTAAAAGAAATCCTTGACGACCTTGAAGAACTCATAAGAGATATTAAGGATGTTTTGATGATTGATAAAAATTAACCGTTAAGCGGATAAGGGTACTTTTTATCTTTATCCGCTTTTAAAGGAGAGCTGATGGACCAAAATAAAATTTTTGAAAGAACATTAAATTTCATATTAAAATAGGAAGGGGGCTATGTTAATAACCCGAACGACAAGGGGACACCACCAATAAAGGTATTACGCAAAATACTTATAATATTTATCGAATTGCGGAGAAATTGCCAAAAAAAAGATGTTAGATTCATCACGATAAACGAAGTTCGGGACATTTATTATAAATATTATTTTTGTGCCACAGGATGTCGCAAAATGACCCCTCATTTTTCTGTCATTTGCTTTGATACCACAGTAAATATGGGGTTGCAAAGAGCTAAAGAATTTTTAAAAAAGGCGGAGTATAAACATGTGGATAAATTTATTCAGGCAAGACGGGATAAATATTATGAATTTGCAAAATACGGAAATCAAAAAATCTTCTTAAAAGGCCGGCATAACAGGCTCAATGCTCTTGAAGAATTTATAAAAACACTTTAAATTAAACCATCGTTAATCACCAGCAAAAAAGATATTAATGAACTGTACCTCTTTCTTTTATTAAACAATTTAAATTTCTATTGTCTACTTTTTCGGGTACAATTCATAACAATGTTTTAATCATAGTTTAATATTGATTATATGTGACATTACCGATTTTAAAAACTTTTTCAAGTGCGGAGCCGATTTTGCAGACTTTATCACGATGAGGGGTAAAGTCGAGATAAATAACTGCAAAGAACGGAGCCGAAAGGACCTGTTCAAAAAGGAAAGTAATAAAAATGCAAGAAGATAATATATTAAATTCTAAAAAGCGATGGGGTAAGCGTGAAGGCGCAGGATGCCCGAAAGGAACAACAAAACCCGATTCAAAAAAATGTATAGTTTTAGATTATCAGAAGAAGAAAAAGCGGTAAGAGAATTGCTTAATAAAATGCGAGGACGATAAAAATTGTTTAAAAATTAAACTTATTAAACACAAAACAGTTTTATTAAATATATTATCCTTTAAAATTCACAAAATAAACAACGTATTACAATGTTTAATTATTTTAATCTGTATTCGTAGATTTTAATTTTTAGACATAACGTTTTAACGTTTAGGTTTTAGATTTTGATTTTAAAATGTATATCATTAACACAAAGATAGAAAAGCGATAGAAGGCAGTTTTTTAAAGCAAGTTTTAAAAGTATTTTACAAAGTAAAAAAAGAACCTCTAAGTGGTGTTAGAAGTTCTTTTTTTTGGTTTTTAAATTTTAATCTGGCAGCTACTTATCTTCCCGGGAGGCTACCCTCCAAGTATTGTCAGCGCAAGTAGTCTTTACGACCGTGTTCGG
>CAJOJP010000022.1 GCA_905234915.1 Candidatus Gastranaerophilales bacterium | reverse complement strand
GTACCCGAAGGGTACGAGTTACGAAGCCACGACTGAGATTGATGTTATCTGTGCGTAGCATCAGGACGCTATTTTTTGTTTTTTATTGTTTTTTTGGGGGAAAGTGTAAAATAAATTTAAATAAATACTGCATATACAGAATACCGTAATTTTACTTACAAAACAGACATCAAAGGCGGTGTCTGTCTGAGCGAAGCGAGTTACACCGCCACAGGTTGCAGTTAGTAAAATAGGTATGCAGTATCCGCAGTATGTTTTAAATTTATTTTACACTGCAAAAGACGATTATTCATCATAATATACTTTCTGATGTATATTAACTTTAGTAGTCTAATCTTGAGCTATGACAATTACCTGCCGCTTTAAAAGCATAGGAAAATAAAATTTAATTACATTCTTTCAGACTTCTGTTTATATAAAAAATATCCTGAAAGTCCTATTACAATATTGGGAATATTTGCGGCAAAAAATGGCGGAATTATACAGTTATAACCTAAACTCATTGATAATGCCCTTACTACGTAATAGCAAAAAATAATGCCTATACTGAATAAAAATCCTCGGTTATGTCGTACACGCGGCGGTGTTATGGCAAGAGGAATACCGACAAGAACAAAAACAAATGCGGTTACGGGCAGTGCCAATTTTTCCCAGAATCTCACTTTATATCTAGTAAGTATTCTTTTTTGCATTTTTTCTTGTTTTTTTTCGGCTTCTTCAATATTTGAATATTGTTCTTCATCAGATTTACTTATTTTTATTTCTTTATAATTTTTACTGAATACATAAGGCAGAAGCTCTAATAAATTAAAATCGGTACCATCATTTTTTTTATTTAATTGTCTTTGTATATCACTGCCAAAATCGGCTATTGTTTTTTCAATCCAGGAATAACTAAGATTTTTACCGAGCTTAGAAATGTTATAAACAGAGGCTTTATTAAACTGCCAGCCTTCCGGAACAGAAGTTCCCGTTTTAGCTTCTAAAATCTGAATATTATCAGTATCAGATAAATCAAGTATAGATACATTTGAAAATTCTTTATCCCTGCATTCTGCAACATAAAAAAGACGTTTTAATTTATTACCTTCCGTCAACTCTTTTATTGTAAAATTTCTTTTGCCGCTGGGAATATTTCTCTGCACCATAGAATACAATGCAAGTGTTTTAGACTGTGACATTGTTGCAGGAACTATAGTTTCATTTATTACAAATGTAAGGATAGCCATTAAAGCTGCAAATATAAATACCGGTCTTGCTATTCGTTTTAAACCGATACCGCAGGCTTTCATTACGGTAATTTCGGACTGAAGGCACATTTTATTTATTGTCATAACCGTTGCAAAAAGTACACTCATTGGTATTGTTAAAACTATTACGGCAGGAAGATTGAGTAATATTATCATTATTGCTATATTTATTGACATGCCGTACATTGATATCTGTTTAATTAATGATACAAAAGTATCAGAGGCAAAAATAATAGACGTGAAAATAACAACACCAAGTAAAAATACCTCTGCTATCTGTGATAATATAAATTTATCTAAAATTGTTATTCTGTTTACACATTTAAAAATATTCATGAAACAATTATAAAACAAAATTTATTTTTATTCTTCAAGTTTTTTCCACTCTTTTTTAAAGTAATTTAATGTATTTTTTATTTCTGCCTTGTTAATTAAAATTTCTTGTATTATTTGTGAAGAAAGTACATTTAAATCTTTTTTTCTTTTCATATTTTTTAAAGGCGGCTGCATATTATTCATTTGTTTTGCACCTGTAATACGTGCTTGCGCCTGCGGATTATCTGCCTCAGTCTGCATAAAAAATGCATTTTCAAGAGTTTTTTTATTAACGGGAAGCACTGAAGTTAATTTTGAAAAATTAAGCTGATTTTCAGCATTAGTAAGTTTTAAAGCAAATTCGAGCGCATCTTCTTTATGCTTTGCCTTTAAAGGTATAATAAAATTCATTAAAGAAAAATCATATTTTTTGGAGGTTCCCGTTAATTGCGGAAGCACAACTGTATTTTTATATACATCAGGAGCATTTTCTTTAATCATATTCAAAAAGTTAGCTCCCGTAACAATAAAAACAAGCTGACCTGACATGTATTTTTCTATTGCATCTCTATGACTCTGAGTTACGCTTTCTACGGGGATATATCCGTTATCATAAGCATATTTTATTTTTTCAAAAATATATATGCTTTTATTGCTGTTTATGGTTTCAGGAGAATTAATGTCATATTTATTAAGTATTTTTAAAAGAGTATCATTTTCGCTCAAACTTATCATTGTTGTATATATACCTTTAGGCGGTTTTATTGAAAGCACTTCATCATAAGTTTCAGGCATTTTTTTTAAATTTGGCATTAATGATTTATTATACAAAGTAACTGCCGAGGTTGCATAGAAAGGAATACCGTAATATTTCCCGTTATATTTAAGAGCATCAGTTAAATTATAGTTTTTTAAGCTGTCCGGAGGGATTTCCCACAGCGCATTTTTTTCTGCAAGGAGCATGGAAAAATCGGGAGTTAAATTAATTAAATCAGGCGGGTTATCGGATAATATTGCGGCAAGCGTTCTTTTTTCACCTTCCGAATAAGGTATATCCACCCATTTTACCGGCTTATTAAAATTTTCAACGATATTATTTATATAACTGTTAAAGGAAGATAACTGCAGTGTCCAAAAGACAATACTACTATTATTTTCTGATTTTTTTATACAGAAATTTCCTAAAATAATTAAAATTACTATAAGTAAAAATAATTTTTTACCAAATTTCATAAGCTTTCTTTTTCATTATATGCTTTTATGCTTGATAAAGCAGTCAGAACTATCAACGATAAAAACGCAATAACAGCAACTGTCTTGTAGATTAGGATATACATTACTTTAATCTTTTCATATTTGTATAGTTATCTTACGACAATTAACTTTTTTCTTTTAAATCGTTTTTATCAATACCCTGAAATGATGCATAAGCAAAAGAGGTTAAAACTAATATTAAACCAATTGTACACATTATTATCTGAAAAGTATCATTCATAAAATAACTAATCTCCTTTATTAATAAGTTTTTTTATTATTCTATTTGTTTCAAAATACTGAATAATAAATATAAAATCAAAAAATATACCAATAATAAATAATATCAAAAACTTAATTATTGAAATTTCAATAAAAAACAAACTCAGTATTCCTGATGTCAGCAATATAGAAACATTACAATAAATACGCCGTAACTCATTATAATTATTTATTTGCAATTGTTTTTTATTCATAAATTTATTATATCACAATTATTACTAAAATTATCATCACCATAAAAAGAAGCCGTTCGATTTGAACAGCTTCTTTCTTAATACATGCTTAAAAGTAGTTTTTTGTTGTATTCAACAAATATACAAACTTTTATTAACCACTTACATTACTTTTACTTGTATCATTAGTTTTATCATACATAACTTCTTGTATAGGTCCGCCAAACGGAATAACTCTCTGTGCATAAATTTGAGCCTGATAAATATCTCTCGGTGCTGCAGAACTCGTGGTAAGTTTATTCGGACCTTTCAGACCGTTTACATCAATATATATGTTAGGCGAGCTTTCCGTCCCAGCGCAAGGTTTTGTATTTTCTTCATCACAATTTGTGGTAGAAAAATTTGTTAAACAAAACATCATACCATCCGCTGTTGTAAATACATCAGAACCACTACATACACCATCGTTTGAAAATGCTGTAGTACCAGAAACTGTAATTACACTCATTCTCTTTTTGAAAACATCATTCATTAAAGCTGTAGCACCGGTAGAATAGTCCTGAGCTGTAGTACCTGTGAGTGCATAATGCAGAGTCAAAGCTTGGTTTAATGCTGCTATAGCCTTTTTAAAGCCCGAGCGAAATTCTTGCGCGTTTGTATTGTTCATTAAAGTAGGAACTGTCATGGCTGCAATTACACCTATGATTACCAAAGTAATTAAAACTTCGGCAAGGGTGAAACCTAGTTTTTTCATAATTCTTTTACCTTTCGTCTTTTTCGATTATTTTCCAAGTACCAGTCAATTATATACTTTTGTTAAAGAACAGTCAAGCATTTACAAAATTTAATATACTATTAATCCTACATTCAGAGTATAAGATTAAACCTTTCTTATTAAATTTTATAGCCGTATATAAGCGGTATTATGAAAAATTTATTAGTACACAATTTATATAATTATTATGAAATTAAATGTATTTTTACATTTATTATATTCAAAGCTGCGATAAACTCATTGATTTAATCAATAAAAATTTACCCTTTTCCGTAATTTCACAATTTTTATTGTGTTATTACGGCTTCAAGTGCAAGTTTTATTTGATGCAAATATAGATTTACAATACCGGTTATAAACTCTCAAACCATTACTCATTCCCTATTTGCCAAAGGGCCTTTTTATCCGTTCTATATCCGTTATTTTATTTTGTCTGTATTTGAATCCTTTAACCTGCTTTATATATTTTTTTAATTCCACTTTACTCATTTTTTTAACAATTTTATAAAGATTTTGTTACAAAAAACTTTAAAATTTAATATGCATCAGAAAGTATATTTTGTGTATAAAACTTGTAAAACTAATAATTGGACACAGAATGGACACGAAAATTTTAACTCGCCTTACAACAAAAAAGAACACCGGACTCAAATCATGTGTTCATCATCCTATTAAAGAATGGGCGATACTGGACTCGAACCAGCGACCTCCACAATGTCAATGTGATGCGCTACCAACTGCGCTAACCGCCCAATTCAATAATTTTATTATATTATAAATAAAATTATTGTGCTATATTATATAGCTTTTTTTAAAAAATTCGTCACAGCTGTATCGTAACAGCCTGTTTGAGAAAAAGTTACAGCACTTTTGAAGATTTTATGTTGTTTTTGTTGAAATTTATATGACGTTTAGTTACGATCCCAAGGGTATTGTGGGGCTTTATTATCAAATTTACATTGGATAGTTACAAAATTCTTATCAGTTCCTTTAGGAAATCAGGAAAAAAGTAATAAAGCTAATATTATAATAATTTTTTTCACAAAGATAACTCCAACAATTCATACCTTTAGTTATAGTATCATGAATTATTATCTCTTTTTCAATTTTTATAAAATTTACACACAAAAAATACGCCCGGAGAGATTCGAACTCTCGACACCCTGCTTAGAAGGCAGGTGCTCTATCCAGCTGAGCTACGGACGCTTATCTATATAACATTTAACCATAAAAAATTGTAAATTCAAGTTTTTTATTTTATTTTTATTAATTTTTTAATACTGAATATATAAATCTAAATGATAAATCTATTGTGTATTTAAAAATTTTGTTAAAAAGTAATAATTAATCATATGGTAAAACTTTATTTAGTGCTTTAAAAGCTATATTGGTAAGTTCTTTTATTTCTTCCTCTGTAATTATATATGGAGTTATAAAATATATACAATTCCACATGGGACGCAATATTGCCCCAAGTTTTAAACCTTCCAAATATATTTTTTCTCCTATACCATCTTTATAGCTAAAAGGTTCTTTTGTCCTTTTATCTTTTACCAGTTCTACGGCACAAACCATTCCCGTTTGTCTTATATCTCCCACATTTTTATGATTGCGGAATTTTTCAAGTTCTTTTGTAAACTTTGCTATTTTTGGTTTTAAGTATTCTTCAATATTCATTTCATCCATTATTTTAAGATTTTCCAATGCAACAGATAATGCTAAAGGATAAGCAGTATAACTATGTCCGTGGTAAAAAGTTTTATATCCCTCTTTATCTTCATCATAGAAAGTATTATATATTTCATCAGTTGTAACAGTAACGGATAAAGGCATGTAACCTGCCGTTATACCTTTTGCAGCACACATTATATCAGGAACTATACCGGCATGTTCATAAGCAAAAAACTTACCGGTACGATAAAATCCCATTGCAACTTCATCATCAATTAAAAGAATATTATATCTGTCGCATAACTTACGCAGTTTTGTTATATATTCAGCTGGATACATAATCATGCCTCCTGCTGCCTGAACAAGAGGTTCTATTATTATGCCGGCAATTTGAGTTGACTCTTTTTTTAAAATATTTTCAACCGATTCTAAACATTTACAATTACAGGTTTCTTTATTGCAGTTCATAGGACAGCGGTAGCAATAAGGACTTATTGCTTGTCTTATTTCAAATAGCAGAGGTTTATAAATCTTATGATACATATCAACACCACCAACAGAAACAGAACCAAGAGTATCTCCATGGTATGAATTTTGAAGTGCAATAAATATCCTTTTTTCGCTATGCCCTTTTAAAACCTGATATTGATATGCCATTTTTAATGCAACTTCAACCGCCGTTGAACCGTTATCAGAGAAAAATACTTTTGTTAATTTATTATTTAATTTTTGTATGAATTTTTTTGAAAATTCAATAGCAGGTTCATGTGTAAATCCTGCAAAAAGTACGTGTTCTAATTTTTTAGTTTGTTCATATATAGCTTTATTAATTCTGTCATTAGAATGACCAAGTGTATTAACCCACCAGGAGGATACGGCATCTATATATTTATTGCCGTCAATATCCTCCAAATAAATACCTTTTCCGCTTTTTATAATAACAGGCTTATTTTTTTCATTTTCAAACGATTTCATTTGCGTAAAAGGATGCCATATATATTTAAAGTCATCCTCTATAAATTGTTGTTTATTCATATTTTTTCTCCATACGAATAGATTATATTACGAAGAAAAATTAATGTTTTATTTCTTTAGTGCCTAATAAAATTTTTACCTGCTCAAATATAGTCTCGACTTTAATTTCTTCCATGCAGGGAGCATAAATATTTTTTGTTCCGCGCAAAAATTTACATTTTCTCCTATTACAAGGAACACATTCCTTCTTTGATACTATATTTATTCCGTTACAGTAACACCCCGTCCTGTTTTCTGGCATTGAACCGTATAAACCTATAGATTTTACGCCAAGTGCACAAGCTATGTGCAAAGGTCCTGAATCTCCGGAGATCATCAAATCAGCTTGTGATATAACAGCACATGCTTTTTCTAATGAAAAAACGCCTATATAATTAATCGAATTTTTAATTTTTTCAAGCGGTAATAGAAATTCTCTATCTTCTTTAGCACCATTTAAGATAAAAGTACCGCCATAATATTCGGAAATTTTATCAGCTAATTCCACCCATTTTTTTACAGGATATGTTCTTCCCTGTCTCTTTGAAAACATACCGCCTGCATTTAAAATAATTACAGGAGACTTGAAATTTTTTATCAGTTCTTTTGCATTATTTGTAAGAGAATTCGGCAGATATATTTTTAAATTATTCGGCTCTTTAAGGTTCGGGAATATTTCTAAACCTGTCTGCCAAAAATTTTTTACAGCATGAACTTTAAAATTTTTTTTATAAACAGCCTGCTTTTTTATGTTTGAAAGCATTATAATAAGACGAGTCTTTAATGAAGGTTGTAAATTGAATACAACATCATAATTTTCATTGTTAATTTTTTTTATCAATTCTTTAGTTTCAGACGAAAATAATTTAATTTTTTTAGGAATGGTTATAATTTTAGAAATATCAACATCTGCTTCCAATAAAGGCTTTATTAGATCCGAAGTCAGATAATGTATTTCTGTTTCAGGATTTTGACGTTTTATTGAACGATATAAATTTGTAGTATGAACAACATCACCTATTGCTCCTGTTCTAATAATCAAAATTTTTTTTATATCTAATATCTGCATATATAGTTATTATAATTTGTTTTCATTTCCGCAATACTGTCATGAGAAAATTTATCAAGCAAATTATCTGCTAAAATTATGGCTGTCATAGCTTCAGCAACAACGGCACAAGCTGAAACGGCACATGTATCGGAACGTTCAAAATGAGCTAAAACACCAACCTTTTTATCTATTGATACAGAATTCAAAGTTTTACGCATCGTAGGAATTGCTTTCATTGAAGCTGTAATAATTATATTCTCACCGTTGGAAATACCGCCTTCAATACCGCCTGCATTATTTGTTTTTCTGTAATATTGCCCGTTTTCAACAAATATTTCATCATGAGTTTTACTTCCGCTCATTTCTGAAACTTTTGTTCCAAGACCTATTTCAACCGACTTTACTGCCTGAATACTCATAACAGCCTGCGCTAATTGTCCGTCTAATCTTCTATCCCACTGAACATGCGAGCCTAAACCGACCGGAATATTTCTAAAAATAACTTTAAAACTTCCGCCTAAAGTATCACCTTCCTCTTTTGCTTTGTCAATTTCCTTTTTTATTTTTTCATAAGCTGTTTCATCAACTATACGTAAATCATTAGCTTCTATTTTTTCTTTATAATCGAATATATTTTCCGGAATTTCAGCTTCAATTCCACCTATTTTATTTACAACGGAAATTCCTTCTATATTAAATTCTTTTAATATAGATTTAGCAACAGCACCAGCTGCAACTCTTGAAGCAGTTTCGCGAGCACTTGAGCGTTCAAGTATATTTCTTACATCCTCTTGATTATATTTTATGGCTCCTGCTAAATCGGCGTGTCCGGGACGGACATTTACAATTTTTTTTGCTTTGATTAATTTCAAATTTTCATCTGTTTCATCTGTTTTTTCAACAGCCATTGGAATGAGCCAATTTTGCCAGTCTTTATTTTTGATTTCAATACAGATAGGAGCTCCCGTTGATATTCCATGCCGTACTCCCGATAGAATTTCAGCGGTATCCTTTTCTATAAGCATTCTCCCGCCTCTACCGTATCCGATTTGACGGCGGGCAAGCTCATGATTTATAAAATTAATGTCTATATTTATACCGGAGGGTATTCCTTCTATAATTGTATTTAAGCACTTTCCGTGCGATTCACCGGCTGTCAAAAATCTGAATATCATATTACTCCTTAATACAAAGAATTATATCATATATACATTAAATAGAGCATGGTTCTTTTTTTATTTTGTGATATAAACTTCTTGCAGTTTGTTATTGCTCTGTTATAAGGATTTTATTAAATGGAAAATTTAAAAGAAAATATTAAAAAATATTTACTTATTAAACATACTCAATCAAGATTGAAAGAATATGACAAACGTGTTTCAAAAACTATTCCCTGGATTTGGCGAAAAGGACTTATGAATAATATTGAAACTCATTGTAAAGTTCTTTTAAATTCTTTGTTTAATTCGGAAGAAAAACAAACCTTCAGAAAAAATAAATACATTATTGATTCAATCTTAAAATATAACATTGAAAATAGCGAAAAATTAGTGCAATCAAAAAAAAGAATTAAAAATATTAAGTCTTTTATGCAGCTAAATTCTTATATAATTTTTGATGAAATAGCAAAAGGATTGGCTGAACATAAAGATAAAAAAACAATAGACATAAATATAAAAAGGAAATTATTAATTGCTCAAGAAAAAATAAATTCCTCTTTTGGTGTTGAAGATATTTTAAACGAAGCCATAAATGATAAAAATATTTGTTTTAATACAAAATAAATATTATATATTACCGGTAGAACTGTTTCTGTCATCTTCAAATTGATTAATATCAATATTTTCATCTATCTGCTGCATTGAAGCGTATTTGTAATTTGAAGCATTAATATCAATTTCAATATTAACATCAGTATCAATCATCTCGACTTCATCACTTGGAAATTCTTTTATTTTTCCGTCTGAAAGTTTAACTGATATTTTATTTGTTAGAATATTTAAGCCGCAAACTCTTCCAACTCCCTCAGCAGTCATAACCCCTGAACCAATCGGAACCATTTCTTTAGCAGTTTCTATATAATTTTTGTATTCATAATTCAAACAGCATAAAAGCCTGCCGCATGTTCCCGAAATTTTACTAGGAGTAATCGGCATACTCTGGTCATGTGCTAATTTAATATTAATTGAATCAAACTGACGTTTAAATGTACAGCAGCAAAAAGGTCTGCCGCATAATCCGTTTCCGCCGCAAAGAGAAGTTTCATCTCTCACTCCTATATGTTTTAAGTCTATCCTTACACGTCTGAAAACCTTTGTTAAATCTTTTAACAGCTCTCTAAAATCAACTCGTTCCGGAGCTGTATAATAAAAAGTAACTTTTCTTTTATCAAAAGTATAACTGCACTGAATAAGATTCATTTGTAAATTATGTTTTTTTATAAGCTCCAGGCAATTTTTGTATCCCTCTTGATTCATTATTTTAATATTTTCGTATTCTTTATAATCTTCATTAGTCATAACTCTTAAAAAAGGGATAGAAGGTACTTTTTTTCTTTTCAAAATACTTTCAACCTGAGGTGGAAGCAAATAAACCTGTACTGCTTCTTCCCCTTTATCGGTTTGAACAATCACCATATCACCATGTCTGACTTCAATTCCCTCCGGAATATCAATCGGATATTGCTTATTTTTGACTAATTTAACTGCAAACATAAGTTAATAATATCATAAATTTTGAATTTGTAATCTTTTTCATTTTTTTTATTTATTTATTTATTCTTTTAATAAAGACTTCCAAGTAATAATAGAAATAAAATTTATCATTTATGTTAATATATAAAAAAAGGATATTATCATGACTAAAAGAGCATTAATCAGTGTATATAACAAAGATAAACTTGTTGAATTTGCACAGGAATTAGTATCTAAATATAATTTTGAAATAACAGCAACAGGTTCTACTTTTGATTTACTGATAGAAAATGGTATAAAAGCAAAATCTATATCGGAAATAACAGGCAGACGGCAATTGATTAACGGAAAGGTAAAAACCCTGTATCCTGACGTTTTTGCGGGAATTCTGGCAGATTTAAATAATGAAAATGAAAAATCCGATATCGAAAAAGAAAATATAAAACTCTTTGACATGGTGGTTGTTAATTTTTATCCTTTTGAAGAAGCTGCCGCTCGAAACATTGATGAAGCGGAACTCGTTAATACTATTGATATCGGCGGACCTTCAATGCTTCGAGCAGCAGCAAAAAATAATAAGAGAGTGCTTGCTGTTTCTTCTCCAACACAATACAGCGAAGTTTTGACTGATTTAGAAGAACATAACGGTGAAAGTTCCTTAAAATTGCGCCGTGAATATGCTCTCAAAGTATTTGAAAAAACTTTGGATTTTGATACAAAAATATTACATGAACTTTCTAACAGATTTGAAGAAGACAGTGATAATTATTTCTCGCTTAATATAAGAAAAACTAAAAATTTAAGATACGGGGAAAATCCTCACCAAACGGCCGGTATATACTACACAAATAATACAATTGATTATGAGGTGCTTAACGGCAAAGAGCTTTCCTATAATAATATTTTGGATGCAAGTGCCTGTACAAATATTTTAAGCGAATTTTTTGATGTTTCTGCATGTGTAATAATAAAGCATAATACTCCATGCGGTGCTGCATTAGGAAAAAATATCGATGAAGCATGGCAAAAAGCTCTTGATTGTGACCCTTTAAGTGCATTCGGCGGTATTGTCGGCTTTTCGCAAAAAATAGGTGAAATTACCGCAAAACAATTGGCTTCAATGTTTTTAGAAGTCGTTATTGCCCCTGATTATTCTGAAAAAGCTCTTGAACTTTTAAAAACAAAGAAAAATTTAAGAATTATAAAATTAAACACTTCTTTAGAAGAATATAAAAATTATTTAACAAGAGAAATAAGGATTACTCCGTTTGGAACTCTTGTTCAAACTGCCGATAAAGGGGAACTTGATAAAAATAATTTTAAAGTAGTAACAAAAACTAAACCAACTGCTGAAATGGTAGAAGATATGATATTTGCGTGGAAAATAGCTAAACATGCAAAATCAAATGCAATTGTAATATCCAAAAACTTTAAAGCAATAGGTATCGGTCAAGGACAGACAAGCAGAGTAGATGCTTTTGAAATAGCTTTAAATAAAGCCTGCGACGGTTCTAAAGATGCAGTTGCCGCTTCGGACGGATTTTTTCCTGCTATTGACAATATTCAGGCTGCTGCACAAGGCAGGATTGCGGCAATTATACAGCCCGGAGGCAGTATTAAAGATGAAGAAGTTATTAAAACTGCAGATAAATACAATATCGCAATGATAACAACAGGAATAAGACATTTCAGACACTGATATCTTAAAAAAACAAAAATCAAATATCAAGTCCGATATCAAGTGTTTTTGCTTTTGCAACGATTGCACTTGAAGATATAACATCAACACCCGTTGACGCAATCTCTTTAATCGTTTCAAGTGTAACATTTCCGCTTGCTTCAATTATTGCGGAATTTTTAATAAATTCTACACATTTTTTCATTAATTCACATGGCATATTATCAAGCATGATAATATCAACCTTTGCATTTACAGCTTCTTTTACCTGTTCAAAAGTATCACATTCAACTTCTATTTTATGAGCGTGTGATAAATTATTTCGTATTTGATTTACTGCATTAGTTATTGAACCGGCTAACTGTATATGATTATCTTTTATCATAACACAATCTGACAGATTAAACCTGTGAAGTTTTGCACCACCGGTTGCAACTGCATATTTCTCAAACAATCTGAAATTGGGGGTATTTTTTCTGGTATCGGTTATTCGTGCTTTATAATTGCCTATTGCCTTTTGATACTTATTGGTTTCGGTTGCTATACCGCTTAAACGCTGAATATAATTAAGAGCAGTTCTTTCTCCCGTTAAAACAGCTCTTGAGCTGCCTTCTATAATCATTAAAGTATCGCCTTTACTTATTTTATCACCGTCTTTGTATAATTTCCTCAATTTTATTTCGGGTGATAAAATTTTAAAAACAAGTGCGGCAATATCTATACCGCATAAAATACCGTCCTCGCGGGTATTCATTTCAGCTTTTATAATTTTATCTTCACTGGCAAGAATATCTGTTGTTATATCCCCAAAACCTATATCTTCTTTTAATGCATTCTTAATATGTTCTTCAATTATAAAGTCATGTAAAATCATTTTTTATCCTTTCGATATTTCTCTTGAATGTGCAATTTTTTCCGGTTTAGGATAGTCCTCTCTATAGTGCGCCCCTCTTGATTCTTTTCTTTCAAGAGCAAATTCCGTTATTAATTGAGCAATTGTCAGCATATTTCTTAATTCATAATCAGCTCTGTTTCTGCATTTATATGAAAAACCAAAATTTTGATTTAACTTTTCTAATTTTTCCTTTGCAATGTTCAGCTTTTTGGAATTTCTTACAATACCGACATTTTCCCACATAATTTGCCTTAACTCGGTAAACATAGAATTTGTATCTATGTCTATATTAGGAAGTTTTTCTTCATAAAAATCAATTATTCTTGAAATTGTTTCATCTTTAACAAAATTATTTTTTAAATTCTGTTTTTTTAAATAATTCACCAATTCATAAGCAGTAACAGCACATTCCAGTATTGAATTGGACGCAAGTCTGTTTGCGCCGTGAAGCCCTGTGCAGGCTGCTTCGCCTATTGCATATAAACCTTTTACAGAAGTAGTACCGTTAACTTCTGTTTTAATCCCGCCCATAAAATAATGTGCAGAAGGTGAAACAGGTATAAAATCTTTTGAAGGATTAATATTATATTCCCTGCACGCCGCATAAATTGTAGGAAAACGCTTTTTAAATTTATCTTCATTCAAATGAGTAGCATCTAAAAATACATTTTTAGCTCCTGTTTTTTTCATTTCACTGTATATTGAACGGGTAACAATATCTCTTGGAGCAAGCTCCAAACGTTCATCATACTTTTCCATAAAAGTATTGCCTTTTTCATCCACCAGTTTTGCCCCTTCGCCTCTTACCGCTTCCGATATAAGAAACATAGTTCCCTTTTCGCTTAATGCAAAAGCGGTTGGATGAAACTGTACAAACTCCATATCTTTAATAACAGCACCTATCCTGTATGCAAGCGCAATTCCGTCGCCTGTTGTTATATCTGGATTTGTTGTATATTGGTATAGCTGACCTATTCCGCCTGTAGCAATAATAACAGCAGGCGTTTCAATAAGTTCATATTCATTTTCCGCATAATTAAAAGTAATTACACCTTTAGCAATATTATTATTATCTTTTAGTATTTCAACGGCAAGAGTCTGCTCATATACAGAAATATTCTTCAACTTTAAAACATATTCAACCAGAGCATTTTCAATACAAAACCCCGTTGCATCGCCGCCTGCGTGCAATATTCTGTTAACGCTGTGAGCGGCCTCTTTTGTAAACTTTAATTTATTATTTTCATCTCTGTCAAAATCAACACCGAAGCTTTGAAGTTCTTTTACAACCTTAGCACTCTTTAGTGATATAAACTCGGCAGTTTTTTCATCAGATAAGCCTGCTCCGGCTTTTAAAGTATCTTCTATATGAAGTTTGCAGGAATCAAGCTTGTTTTCGCTCATAACGGAAACCATTCCGCCTTGTGCATATTTTGAATTTGACTCTATTAACTGTGATTTGGTAATTATCAGCAGACCCTCCGGTAAATATGCTTCTTTACTTAATTTTATAGCTGCAAAAAGACCTGCTATACCGCTTCCTATTATTACTGCCGAGTATTTGGAATGTTTCATATTTATATCCTTATTTTCTTAATTTTATTTTAAAAACAAAATATGGTAAATACAAAATAATAATTTTTTTATTTGATATATAATCAAACATAAAATGCTAAAGGAAAAGATAATTTATGTCCGTAATATCTGCAGTATTAACATTTTGCGAAACAAAAAAAATTACATTTGATTTTTGCGCCTGGTTAATTTCAAGATTCGTACCAAAAAGTAGAAAAGATACTATCATTAAGCAAATAACATACTATCCTTATTACTATCTTACGAAAAGAAGGGCAAAGGCTTTGAATGAGGATAGTAAAAAAACTCTGCACGTAAACGGTATTACAATGATATCAGGAAATACTTATATAAAAGATCACGTTAATTTTAACGGAATGATTATTCAGGGCAGCGGAAAAGTAACAATAGGCAGATATTTTCATTCCGGCGAAGATTGCAGAATTATCACTCAAAATCATAACTATAAGGGAACTGCAATCCCCTATGATACTACAATGATTATAAAAGATGTAGAAATAGATGATTTTGTCTGGATAGGTACAAATGTTATGATTTTACCGGGAGCAAAAATCGGTGAAGGCGCAATTATACAAGGCGGCAGCGTTGTACATGGAGAAATTCCGCCTTATGCAATAGCAGGAGGCAATCCCTGCAAGGTGTTTAAATATAGAGATATAGAACATTTTAAAAAATTAAAAGCAGAAAATAAATTTTTATAAATTTTCATTTTATTACCTGAACGACTGATATAATTTTTCATTTTTCCTGCAAAAATTAATTCAAACGGAGGAAATATGAATAACTTAAAATATTATTTATGCATTATTATATGGACTTTTATGCCAAAAAGCTGTATTGCCGCTCCTTTGGATTTTCAACTCTCTGATGTAATTCATAATGCAAGATTAAATCAAATGAAAATTGCAAAATCACAAATACAGGAAAATGTTCAGCAAACTAAAAAACAGTTTAATCAAAATGATACTAAAAATGATGAACAAAATGCAGTAGAAAAATTAAATCCTGACGAAATTATGAAAAATCAGGGAAAATAGGTCATTCCCCGACCTCATCTTACGGTTTTTTATAAATATGTACCAGATGAACATTTTTATTATTATCTATAAAATTATCATTATATTCTAAGTTATTTTCAGCTGATATTTTCTTAATTTTATTATAAAAATACGGATAATTCTCAGATGTAGCCCGAATAATCAAATGTATGTCTTTAAACTGTTTAAGTGTATTTAATTTATTTTCAAAATCATCATAATATTCCATCATTTTTAAATTTAATAATTTTTTTTGAACTAAGTTATAGTATTTAACAGACCCTTGAAAGTCACTACAATCTGTAATTATCAATTCATTATTGTAATTATTTAAAATAGTTTCGACATCTTTTTTTACCTGAATTCTATCTTGATAAGGCTGCATTCTTACTATTGAATTTAAATTGGTAAGGTTATAATTTTTAACAGAAAATAATAACATACCGCTAATAAAAACAGAAATAATAAAAGCATGAACTTTTTGTTCTTTTATTGTTTTAAGCATTTCGGCCGGTTTTGACATTAATAATATAAAAATTGGAGTCATATATAACATAATTCTTTCCTTTAACGGCAAAATCTTAAAATAAGAACCTAACAGTACAAAAAATATTATAAGTATTATTAAAAGACGATATTTATTTTTTTGTGAAATAAATATTAAAATTCCGGATATTAAGCAAATTATGCTCCAGGATAAGTTAAGTTCTAAAAAATTAAAAAATTCATTTATAATATTAAACAATGATGAAAAAGTGAAATTAAAAAATCCGCTTTGCCAGTATTCTAAATTAAGTTCTATAGTTCTTATGTTTCTAAACATCCAGATTAAATATAATGAACCTGCAGCAAGACTAAAAAAAGGAAAAATTAATTTTAAAGGAAATCTTTTTTGCTCTATTATTTTTGATATTAATAATGCAGGAATTATATACACTGATGGAAATGAAGATAAAACAGTAAAGAATATCAAAACGGAATATAACAGTGTCTTTTTTATTGTGAAATTTTTTAAATCAATGTACTCGTAAGAAAGCAATAATAAAATGCAGATAAAAACATCCGATGAATAAGGCTTAAATTCATTTGCATAAAATATAAGTGCCGTATTTATGCTTACTAAAAATAAAGAAACAATTACAGCAATCCGGCTTTTAAATATACGTTTTGATAAAAAATAAAATGCAATTAACGTTCCAATGCTTGATATAAACGGAATAAACCTCAGCACATATACATTACAGCTATTTGCAATAATAGAATTAATGTAAGTAAAAAATACAAATAAAGGCGGTGCTTTTTGACCTGCTTCAAGACTATATAGCGAACTAAATATAGGATTATATATTACGGACTCCGATAACATCAACTCATCCATCCATAAAGAATATCCATCCAAATAAATATTAAAGCGAAGATAAATACCCGAAATTATAATGAAAATAACCGAAAGAAAAAATAAAATATTTAAAAATTTATTTGTTTTTGTTTCCATAGCTATATTATACATTTATTACAGCGGAATGTAAAATTATAAAGTATTAAATAATTTTTTGTGATAGCATACTTGTATGGATGCTTATATTTTACCGTTAATATTAACATTGTTTGCAGGTATGTCAACTCTATTAGGCGGGTTTATAACTTTTTTTATAAAACGTAACAGTTTAAAAGCTCTTTCTGTAGGGCTCGGTTTTTCTGCAGGTGTTATGGTGTTTGTCAGCTTATCTGAACTTGTTCCGGGCTCGGAAGAAACTTTAAAAGCATATTATGGCTTATTAGGGGCTAAAGCAATGGTCTTTGGCGGTTTTCTTATTGGAGTCTTAATTGCGGTATTAATTGATTATTTTATTCCTGACCATATAGAAGAAGATTTTCTTGGAGCTTCAACCAAAAAACAACAGCGCAGAAAAATAAAAAGAGCAGGTTTAATTACGGCACTCGCCGTTACTCTGCATAATTTTCCCGAAGGAATGGCAACATTTTTAGTTTCAAGCCAAAATTTGGCTCTTGGTATTCCCGTTGCAGCAGCAATAGCAATTCATAATATTCCTGAAGGTATTGCAATTGCACTTCCTATTTTTCAAGCTACAGGGAAAAAACGTCTTGCCGTTTTATACTCTTTTTTGTCCGGAATTTCAGAACCGGTTGGCGGCTTAATAGGAGTTATTTTATTGAAAACAGTTATGCCTGAACAAACCATAGGCATTATGACAGCCGCTGTTGCCGGTATTATGGTCTATCTTTCTTTTGATACCCTGCTTCCTCTATCAAGAGAATACGGCGAAAATCACCACGTAATTATTGGTATTATCTCAGGCATGCTGATTATGAGTTTTAGCTTGATTTTTCTTTAATATATAAAACCGTTGTTGAGAAAATATTGTTTTTTTGTTATATTCTTGGTATAACTTAAAGGATAGTAATTTTAGTTCAGAAAAAATAAAGGAGTAACTATGGGATTACCAAATGTAGCATATTTTTCGATGGAAATAGCAATTGATCAATCCATAGCAACATATTCCGGAGGTCTTGGATTTCTTGCCGGCTCGCATATGTTGTCTGCGGGTTATCTTCAAATGCCAATGGTAGGAGTTACAATGTTATGGTCGTACGGTTACTATAACCAGAGAATTGATCACGATGGTAATGTTGAAGTTGCATATATCAGAAAACATATTGATTTCTTAACAGATATTAATGAATCCGTTGAGGTTGATATCTATGGTGAAAAGGTAAAAGTTAAGGCTTATAAACTTGAACCTAATATTTTTGATACTTGTCCGGTATATTTCTTAACTACTGATATTGAAGAAAATTCAGAATGGGCACGCTCAATTTCCCATAAATTATATGACGGTAATGAAAAAATAAGAATTTCACAAGAAACAGTCCTCGGTATAGCAGGTATAAGACTCTTGCAAAAAATCGGATACAATTTTGATTGCGTCCATTTAAATGAAGGTCACGCATTGCCTGCTGCTTTTGAATTGTTAAATCAATATAAAGGTGATTTGAAAAAAGTTAAAGAAAAAGTTGTGTTTACAACTCATACTCCTGTTGCGGCAGGTAACGAGGTACACTGGGTCGATGAATTATTAAAAGGCGGTTTCTTCGCAGGTCGCCCCAGAGAAGAAGCTGTACAGCTTGGCGGTGAACAGTTCTCTTTAACGGTTGCAGCACTCAGAATGTCAAGGCTTGCTAATGCAGTTTCTCAATTACACGGTCTTGTTTCTAATAAAATGTGGAATTGGGTTGAAGGCAGATGTCCGATTAGAGCTATCACTAATGCTGTAAACCTTCATTACTGGCAGGATGACAGAATGAAAACCGATAACCTTGAAGCACTTCTTCAATCAAAAAAAGAAATGAAAAAGGAAGTGTTTGAATATATTGCAAATACTGTAGGCAAAAGATTTGACCCTGATGTTTTAACAATTACCTGGGCAAGAAGATTTGCTGATTATAAGCGCGCGTGGTTAATTTTCCTTGATGAAAACAGAATATTAAAGCTGTTAAATGAAAATAAAGTTCAACTTATTTTTGCAGGAAAATTCCATCCTGATGATGTTTCGGGTCGCGAAATGTTCAACAAAATTTTAAGAAATTCTTATTCAATGAAAAATGTTGTTGTTCTTACAGGATATGAGCTTGATTTGAGCGGAAAATTAAAAAGAGCATCAGATATCTGGTTAAATACACCGTTAAGACCGTTTGAAGCCTCCGGAACCTCAGGCATGAGTGCAAATGCTAACGGCGCATTGCATCTTTCTACTTTTGACGGTTGGACTGTTGAAGGTACCTTCCCCGGAATTAACGGATTTACAATAGAATATCCGGGATTAGATGATAATATTCCATGGGAAGAACGCCACAGAAAAGATTATGAATGCATGATGGATATTATAGAAAATCAAATAATACCAATGTATTATAATGACAAAACAAAGTGGGCAATTATGATGAGACAGGCTATAAGAACTGCTGAAGCATACTTTAATTCAGACAGAATGGTTATAGAATATTATAACAGGCTTTATAAACCAATAGCTCACGGCAGTGATGAAGGAGGAGTTTCAGGTCAGGATTATCAGGAAGCTACAACTGCTCCATCTAATGATGCTTGGACATTTTCAAACATAAAATAACATAAAATACTAAAGCGGCCTGCACAAAGATTCTACTTTGTACAGGTCGTTTTTATTAATAAAAAATAAAGATAATGAAAGATATTTATTCAAAAATCAGAAAATTAAATGATAAAGGAGCATTATTAATAAAAAATAAAGAGCCAAAAGCTGCAAAAAAATATATTGATAAAGCTTATGAAATGTTGTATGATGCCAAAATTGAAGATATTGATTTATTTTCAACAGTAACGATAAATAAAATTATACTTGAAAGGGAATTTAACAATTTATATTCTGCCCAAAAAGCTGTAAATAATTTAATTTCTATATTAGAGGATAATTTTCCATCCGTAAAATTAATACATGCAAAAATAATATCCGCAACAATAAAATCAGACTTAAAACAATTGAATGAAGCTATAAAAGAATTTAATGAGTGCCTATCCTGCATTAAATTTTTAAAAAATTATTATAATATTGAAGAAACTATGGTTTTATATGAATATGAAGCTGCAATTTATAATAATTTAGCTATGCTATACAGTTCTATCGGAAATTTTTATGAAGCTTTAGAATACTACAAAAAATCATTGATTGTATATGAAAATTATAAAAATGATGCTAAATATAAATTTAATAAAGCTGATACTACAAATAATATTGGTGTAATATATCAGAAGTTAAATCAACATAAAAAAGCAATTGAATATTTTAAACAAGCAATGCAACTTCATGACAACGAATATTATCTTGCTATGGTTTACACCAATTTATCAAACTCATACAAAAAACTTTATGAATACGAGACAGCACTTGAATATCTTAAAAAATCCATAGACATTAGAAAACGTATATATTTAGAAAATAATATATATGCAGATAATTATGCTGATGTGCTTAATAACTACGGAAATTTTCTAAATGAAACAATGCAATTTGAAAAGGCGGTAGCAATATTTGCTGAAGCATTAGAGATATTTAATAAATTAGCAAAATCTTCTCCTGAAAAATATAATGATAAAATTATAAAAACGTTAACAAATGCTGCCGGGTCTTACTGTTCTTTAAAAGATTACGAAAAAGCAAGAAAGTTTTGTAAAAAAGCTTTGGAATTTTTTACGGATAATTATAGTGTAAATCCTATTGAGCATTCTGCACAAATATCCTGTATTTTATCCTTTTTAAGTGTAATAGAATTGGAAGCAGGAAATATAACAAAATCAGAAGAATATTGTCATGAGGAATTCAAATATTTATCTAAGATAAAAACTTTACTAAACACTAATAATAAAGCTTACCTTTATTCCTTTAAATGCAGAATTGAAGAAACCTTAAATTATCAAATGAATAATATTAATAATCCCGATAAATTACTGATGTTTATTGAAAATAAGAGAAATGAGGATTTTATATACAGTGAAAATTTGGATATAAATACTGCACTTAAAAATATAAACAAAGAAGTTTTAATTACAATAGAAAGTACAACTAATGACCGTATTTTTATCATTATGACAGATAAAAAAGGAAATAAAACTTTTAAAATCGAAAATGCAGAGTTTTTTATGAATAGTTGCGAAGAATTAATACGCAAAATTTGTTTCGATGATGAAGAAAAAAATTATAAAAATGATGATATACTAAAACATGGAAATAATATATTTAATATTTTTCCAAATGAAATAAAAGAATGTTTTTATAACAGTGATAACAAAATATTTTTATCACCCGGAAAAGATTTTATGAATTTTCCGTTTGAATTTTTAGCCTGCGGTAAAGAATTTATTGGACAAAAATACTTACTACCCCGTGTTTGCGGTTTTAATATGTTTACTGAAATTATAAATTCAGTTCCTAAAGTGAAATTTCAAAATAAAAAAATAATAATACTCGGAAATGACGACAGATTGAAAGGAGCTAAACCAGAATATACAAAACTAAAAAATATATTAAAGGCAAATATAGCTTTATCAAGAATTGAAGCAACACGAAAAAATATTGAAAAAAATTTAGATAATGAAATTGCACTTTTCCATTTTTGCGGTCATGGCAGACCTGATAAATTATCTATTAACTATGGAAAAGAAGCAATAGACAGCACTTTTTTTGAAAAATATTATTTTAAAAATCATCCGCTATTCTTTATAAATTGTTGTTTAGCCGGTTCTATGGAATACTACGGCGGCGGGAAATTTCAAGGACTTGCACCAATATTATATAAAAATGGAGTAAAAGCTGTCATTTCCAGTGCATACCCAATATTTGACAAATCCTCAAAAAGTTTTTCAATTAATTTTTATGAAAAATTTTTAGAAGGAAATAGTGCCGGTGACTCAATCATGTATGCACGCTCACGTGAACAAACACCCTGGAAATGGGGTTTGCATTTTTTGTATGGAAATCCGTATTTACAAAAAGCTATCAACATTGATTCATAAATATCAAAAATAATTTATTATTTTATTATTTTTTCCCCAATTTTGCAGCTATTATTTCTTTTATTTCGGTTATTTTCTTTTGTGTTTGTTCTTCCAAAGATTTTAAAATCGGATGATTTTTGCCTAATTCATCTTCAAGCTCTTTTTTGGTAACAGTTCTTACTTCAATGCTCGGTACAAGATGTTCAAATGCCGGAGGTGCAATTTTTTTTAATTCATTTATTTTATCTATATGTTGTTGAACTTCTGAGCAAAGATTTTCTTGTTGTTTTATACTTCTTAAATGCATTTCTTGTGTAAAATTTCTTGATTTTGAACACTTAACATAAAATCCGTTTTTTTCAACGGCAGTTGTGAATGCAGAAATATTTCCTGCAAGTTTAGAAATATTCATACTTACAATTTCCTTTCCTTATAAAAACTACAGTGTATAAAACAGAAGAAGAAATAAAATTGTTTATTTTAATAAAATTGTTAATAAAATTTAATAAACCTATTTTACGGAAATTATATATAAAGGCTTATAAGTTAAACATACTTTGCCATTTTCACTATATAAAGTTTTATATTTTTCTTCAAATATTTTTAATGAGTTTTTAGTGAATTTATATTCAGTCAAAGCATTTGCGCCTGTCAATTTTATATGTTTTAAAACATCCATAGGGCTGTCAAACAGTAAGCGGTATTCTTCAGTAATGCCGTTTAAATTTGTTTTTAATGAAGATTTCAAATTTAATGTTGTTTGAAGTTCTTTCAAATTATCATTGGCAAATATTGAAACTGCAATTACACCGTTTGGATTAAGAAATGAAAACAATTTTTCAATTGTTTTTTGAGGATTTTCGCACCATTGTATAACTGCATTTGCAATAATCAAATCATATTTTTGATTAATATAAATCTTTTCTATATCCCCTTCAATAAAAGTATTTTGCGGTATGATTTTATCTATATACTCTTTTGATTTTTCAACAATATCATTCGCGGTATAGTTTTTAAATTTTATATTCTTTAATATTTCTTTAGTTAAAATGCCTGTTGCGCAGCCAATTTCAAATATCGAGTCAAATTCAGTTCGAGGGAGAAGATTTATTAGTTTTTTTGCCATTTTTTTTTGTATAAGAGCATTATCATTATATGTATTCATACTTCGTTCAAAACGTTTTTTTATAAGTGACTTATTAATCATATTAAATCATCCCAGTTTTTATATAAATTAAAAACATAATGCAGCGCATTTAATTCAATAATTTCAGCACTTTTATTTTCCCAAAATGCTTTTAAATTTTTATACGGAAAAATTTTATCATTTTTTGAAATAATTACTTTATTGAATTTGAAAAATTCTGTTGGTTTCAAATTCTTTATTGAAATAAGCTCCTGTTTTAAATCATCAATATTTCGGTAAATAATCAAATTGTCACCGATTTTTTTTATAAATTTTTTGCAGGTTAATTCATTAAAATTATCAATAGTTAGGTTATATGCATTAACAGGGATACCGAAATTATCATCAATAGGAATTTGAGTTCCGTTAATTGCTGTATATCTGTTAAAATTTTTAAAAATATCAAAATAGAAATTACATACAAAAACCCCCAGTGACCAAGCAATTAAATATTTTCTTTCATAATTTGAAAAATCAAATGTTATAGGCTCAAAACTTTTATAATCATGAAACATAATTAAATCAAAATTACTAAATTGAAGTTTTGAAGGATAAATACTTCCCCAGCCGTTAAAAAATACTATTAAGTCTTTATTATTTTTTCTGTTTAACCAATCAAATTTCATTACATAATCTCTTTTACTGTATCAATAACAGTTTTAAATTCATCAAAAGTAATATCGGCAGTTAAAGAAAGTCTTAAGCGTGAGCTTCCTATTGGCACTGTAGGCGGGCGGACAGGCAGAATATAAAAACCTTTACTCTGCAAATATTCTGCAATTTTAATTGTTTTATCATTTTCTCCTATTATAACAGGAATTATTTGTGTTTTCCCGTTATTTTGTGCATATATATTTGCTTGATTTATAAGTTTAATGAGTTTTTGTGATTTTTCTTTGATAATATTAAATTTTTCTTCAATCAGGAAATTTGACCACATAATATTTGCAGAAGGAAGTGCTGTAGAAAATATAAAAGAATTTGCTTTATTAATTAAGTAATCGATTATTGTACGTGACGAAACGCAGAAAGCCCCCATCGAGCCTAAAGACTTGCCGAGTGTAGCAGTAATAATATCAATTTCCTGAACTTCATCAAAAGCTCCGGCTAAATTTTTTCCGAAAATGCCGAAAGCATGAGCTTCATCAATCATAAGCATGCAATCATATTTCTTTTTTAATTGAATAAGCTTTGAAATATCAGCAATATCGCCATCCATACTAAATACTGATTCCGAAATAATTATTGCTTTTTTATAATCATTTCTGTGTTTTTTTAAAAGTTTCTCAAGATTTTCATAATCAAGATGTTTATATCTGTAAAATTTAGTATTTGAAAGTTTCATTCCGTCAATAATACTTGCGTGATTAAGTTTATCCGAGAAAATAACGTCATCGCGGTTTACAAGAGAAGAAACAACGCCAAGATTACACTGATAGCCCGTATTAAATAATAAACAGGCTTGTTTATTAAATATCTTTGCAAGATTGTACTCTAACCTTTTATAATGGGATGAAGTTCCCGTTAAAAGGCGCGAGGATGCGGAGGAAAATATAAATTCATTATCAGTTTTATATTTGGAAATAAATTCTTCAAGTAATATTTTATCTGTACTTATATTAAGATAATCATTAGACGAAAAGTTAAGCAAATCACGACCGTTTATCCGTATAAATTTTCCCCGCTTATTTTCAATGTCATATATTTGTCTGAAATTATTATTTCTTTTTAGTTTTAATATTTCTTCCGTATAAAAGTCCATAAGTTAATTATACTGCAAAAACAAATTCACATGGCAGCTGTGCTAGTTCATAACATATTCGACTAAATATACAACGAAAAGTATATTTTGGTGAATAAAACTTGTAAAACTAATAATTATATCTTTGACAGAGAAATAAATATTCAAATCTCGATACTTCACATCTAATTTGTTAATCTCAACCCAAGGTGTCGTAACTCGCGCTGACGC